>NZ_CP022961.1:0-333125 GCF_002285795.1 Plantactinospora sp. KBS50 | reverse complement strand
GCCCGCCGAGCGGTCCAGAACCGTCGGCCCAGCCACCAACTCGCGCAGACCGGCAACATCCTGGGCCGGGCGGTCCAGCGCCTCGTCGAACACCCGCCACGCGGCCTCGTCCAGCAGGAACGCTCGCCGATCGGCGAGCACGTCAGCCGCCGCGTCGGTGGCCGCCTTCAGTACGAACGTCGACACACTCGCACCGGCGGCCTGGCTGGCCGCCTCCAGCAACGCCTTCTGTTCGGCATCCACCCGTAGGTGTAGCCGCTCCGCCTTCGCACTCATCACCCGAGTGTACGCACAACGTACGCCACCACGAAGGCTGGACCCGAGGCTGGTCCAAATCTGCTCTACATAATCAAGACGGCCCGGCTGACGCCGGGCCGCGCGCACGCGCTACGGCCTACGGCCCCGCGCGCACGCCCACGAACGCCGAACCATCCAGTCCCGAGCCCGACCGATCCACCGGCCGAGGCCGCGACGATCCCTTCACCAACCACCCACGGCGAATGCTTCCGGGGATCGACGCCGCACCGCTACGCGGTGCGCCACCGCCCAGCCACTTACTCGCTGCGACCGCCCGGCACGGATCGGTTTATTGGCATGCGTCCTACTCTCTGACGGCAACCGTGACGGCAACCCGGGCTAACGACCACCGACCCGCACATCCAGTAGTCACGGTCGGTGACTAGACCCGCTCAAGCTGCGCGCAGCAGAATACTGCGCCAGACGCGACCAAGTGACCGATTCGCACAGCATCATTCCGTCCGTGCTGACAGAATCGCCTCGCGCTCTCTCTCGTATACGGCCACCGCCCACTCCCGTCGTTCTAGATACGCCTCCCAAAAATCGCGCTCCCTCCAAGCCTTAGGCCCGATTGTCAGCAGCCCGGACTCATCGAGCGAACACATCCAGTTCGGGGGAATTACTGGCGATGTGACTTCGAATAGGCGCACATCGAATAGAGCTGGAGGCTCACCGTTGACGACCTCAATTCGAAAGTAGGAGGGCCGATCGGCAAGCGATGAGATCTCAAGCACCGCGTACTCGCGTCCTACCGACAGAGCATCGACCCCCTGGTGGGACACGCCCTCTGGCCGTCGGCCCGCATATTTCACCCGCACCGCTACCTCGCGTTCATCACAAATTTATAGTCGTAGTCGTAGGCCACATTTCCAGTTCTCGAATTGTAGTAGTAATGGACTTGGAAATCCCCGTAGGAACTCTGATGCGTCCTCGTCGTATATTTGCCCCAGTCCGCAATATCGCTGCCATCGCGGGTTAGGTGAGCCCGGAGCTGTTGGTTGCCCAAGTCGCTACCACGGATGATGAGTCGGGACTCACCAATAGCTTGGCTCGTAAGGCCGCCGCCCGGCGTGAACATGGAATTCGCCGATTCCAAACGGAGCTGATCTGCCAACTTCTGCCCGCCCGCTGACCCCGAAATAGAGCAACCGTTGGTGTTGTGGACCAAGACCGGGGTGTTGCCGGCGAGCACATAGTACGTGTGGATGTCGGCGACCGTCAGGTTGTACAACCAATGGAGCCCGGTCCAAGTCTTGACAGCGGCGACAGTGTGGGTTGCGCGACCAGCGGCGTCGAGGAGTTGATCACCCACGACAAGATCCGAAGCGTCCACCCAGGCATGCCGATTAACCGACCAGAACGGGTGGTGCCACGTCGTGTGCAAGACCGATTCGGCGCCCGTCACACCATCCTCAAGTGTAAGATCAGTTAGCTCTTGGTCATGGTTCCGATGAAGCTCGGTGACCACCTTGGCTGCCGTCTCGCCAGTCTCCGGATCGGTTGCCCGAACCTCGTCGCCAACCTTAACCTCATCAATCCTCTTGGTTTCGCCGTTCGCCAAGAGGACCAGAGTCTCTGGGTCGAAGCTATTGAATCGGCAGCCCAACATCCTGCTCTCGGCGCTACCAGCGGCGCGTTCACCTGCGGCTATCGCACGAGTTTCGCTCACGCCGCTGGCGCTCAAACCTCCGCCCCCATACATATAGAAGTTGGAGATTTCGGTGAGAACAGCCTCGCCGCAGACCATCGGGCGCAGGTTCGCCAAGACGGTGGCCCGCGGTGCACTCGCCCTGCACGGCGTTGGTGCGGCCTGATCGTCCTGCGCGGCGGACCTGGAAGGGCGGATTCACCGAGAGTTCCGCTGCGGGCCACGCCCCCGACGCCCGCCATGCGGCAGTGTTGACGGCTGTGCCGTTGCGGGCTGGTCGTTGTCCGCGAGCCCACGGCTCTCCCCAGACAGGTCACGAAAGCGCAGATGAACAGCGAGCAAGTCGCGGCGTACCCGTGGTGACGGTGCTCGACCGGGTCGGGCACCCGGCCGCGACGGCGACCCGGATGGCGGCCCGGCGCCGCGCCGGCCGGGCCGTGCTCGCCGCGCTGCCCTGGCTGCTGGTGCTGGCGGCGCTCGTCGCGGCGCTGCTGCGCACCGGCACCCCGGCGGCGGCCGTGGCCGGCTACGCGGTGTACTGGCTGGCCCTGGTGCTGCCCGGCACGCTGGTGCATCGGGCACTGCGCGGCAGCCGGGGCAACCTGCCGGAGGATCTGGGCTACGGCGCCGCGGTCGGGCTGCTGCTGGAGCTCGCCGCCTGGGCGTGCGCCACCGGCACCGGCCAGCAGCACCTGCTGCGCTGGTGGCCGGCGCCGGTGCTGGCGGTGTTCCTCGCGGTGCCCCGGTTGCGGCGGCACTGGCGGATCGCCGAGCGCCGGCCGGCCCCGCCGGCCTGGACGTGGGCGATGGCCGGCGTACTGCTGCTGATCATCGGCTGGGCCGCGCTGTTCTGGCTGGAGAACCCGCTGCCGCCGGTGGGTTTCAACTACTACCAGGATCTGCTCTACCATTTGGGGCTGGTGCAGGAGCTGACCCGGACGATGCCGTTCGAGGTTCCCCAGTATGCGGGCGAGTCGCTGCGATACCACTACCTGTCCGACGCGCACCTGGCCAGCGCCGGCCTGAGCACCGGCATCGCGCCGGCGACGGTTCTGCTGCGGCTCTGGATCGTGCCGGTGGCCGCGACGGCCGCCCTGGTCACCGCCGGGTTCGCCCGGGAGCTGACCGGCGCCTGGCGCTCCGGTCCGCTGGCCGCGGCCGGGGCGTACGTGGGTCTGCCGCTGGCCCTCGGGGCACCGATCGTCGCGTACGGCAACTCGCCGCTGTCGTTCGGCAGCCCGTCCCAGACGTACGCGCTGCCGTTCCTCGTGGTCCTCGCCGGGCTCTGCGTCGACGTGGTCCGCGGCCGGTCGCTCGGGGCGGGCTGGGTGCTGCTGGCGGCGTTGGGTTTCGCCTGCACCGGCGCGAAGTCCAGCGCGCTGCCGCCGCTGCTCGCCGGCCTGCTGCTGGCGGGCGTGCTGGCCGGGTGGCGCCGGCGCCGGGTGCCGTGGCCGGCGGTGCTGGCGGTGGGCACGCTGGTGCTGGCGATGCTGGCGGGCTTCCGGCTGTTCGCCGGCGGCGGGGCGGGCACCCTCGGGATCCAGCCGCTCAGCCTGTTGCGCTGGATCGAGCCGTACGCGCAGACCGTGGGCGCGGGCGACGGGGTGGCGCGCGGTGGGCTGCTGCCGCCGGGGCTGGCCGGGGCGCAGCGGGCGGGCTGGGTATTCGCCGCCGGCGTGGTCGGCTGGTGGCTGGTGGCGCAGTCGGCGCGGCTGGTCGGCGTGCTCGCGCTGGCCGGCCGTGGCCCCCGCGCCGATCCGGCGGTGTGGCTGCTGGCCGGCACGGCGCTGGCCGGCACCGGCGCCGCCTGGCTCTGCTGGCACCCGTCGGCGAGCCAGTTGTACTTCTTCCTCTGTGCGCTCCCGTTCGGGGTTCTCCTGACGGTAAACCTGCTGGTGGCGGCCCGGCCCCCTTGGCGGGTACTCGGTGCCGGGCTGGCGGTGGGCGCCGCCGCGCAGGCGCTGCTGCCCGATCTGGCGGAGCCGGAGCGCACCGTGGACGCCTGGTCGGCGGTGCTCACGACGCTTGTGGTCCGGGCGCTGGTGCTGGTGCTCGGGGCCGCGCTGGTCGCCGTCGTGGCGGCCAGGGTCGCGCCGGCTGCGGACCTGGCCGCCAGGTGGCGATCACGTCGATCCCGGGGGCAACGACCGGCCGGACCGGCGCCGGAGTCCAGGACGACGCCGGATGCCGGTACGCGGCGGACCGTGGCGGTGGCGGCGGTCGGCGCCGTGGCGGCCCTGCTCGGCGCCGGCGTGGCCGCCGGGGCTGAGCCGGTGCTGCGGCTGGCGCTGCACGGCCCGGCCGGGACCGTCGCCGACAAGCGGCTGCTGGTCACCGCGGACGAGATGCGGGCGGCGCTGTGGCTCGACGCGCACGCGGCCGACGACGACGTGGTGGCGACCAATGTGCACTGTGTGCCGGTCCGGACCGTGCCGCACTGTGACGCGCGGGCGTTCTGGGTGACCGGCCTGGGCGGCCACCGGGCGGTGGTGGAGAGCTGGGGCTACACCGACGAGACGGTGGCCGCGAACGGACGTTTCGGGCTGAAGTATCCCCGGCAGCCGGCCCCGGACGCCCAGCGGTACGAGCTGAACGAGCGCGCCTTCACCGCGCCCACGCCCGCGGTGCTGGACCGGCTGCGCCGGGAGTACGGCGTGCGGTGGCTGCTGGCCGACACCCGCGCCGGCCCGGTGTCGCCGGATCTGGCCCGGCTGGCCCGGACCCGGCTGGTCCGCGGCCCGGTGACCGTCTACGCCCTGCCGTGAACCCGCACCCGGGATCGCCACGGAAGGTGATCGACGACGCTGCGTAGCGTAACTCTCGCCCATCCCACGAACGCCTTGCGCAGCGTGCCGCAGCGATGACTTTGTGGCGTGCGACCAGGCAAACCCCATGGTCATCGATCTCTAGGAAGATTGTGGACAGTGCGGCACCTACATTCGCTCCCCGCCACGGATAGTAATTGGCGAACGAAGGGTGACGAGGGGGAACGATGAACGAAGCGCTGGCGAAGCCGCTCTCCGGCTACCGGGTGGTGGTCGGCCGAGCCATGCTGGGCCACGGCGATCCCCGGGAGGCCGCGTGATCGGCGTGGAGGGCACCGCCGCCCTGGTCCCGGAGCCGGCCGACAGCGAGGCGGCGCGCAAGGCGGCGGCCCGGATCAAGGCCGAGCACGACCAGGAGTTCGCCGCTTTCGCCGAGGACACCTACCACACGGTGGAGCGGATTCTCCGGGCCGGATGTTGGGACCGCGAGGTCGTCCAGGACGCCCTCAACGAGGCGTACCTGCACGGGCGGGTGCAGTGGGCCAAGCTCCGCACGTACACCAAGCCGATCGGCTGGGTGATCATCACGGCCCGGAACAAGATCCGCAAGGAGCGCCAGCGGCGGCAGCGCGAGGCGGCGGTGGCGCCGGAGGATCTGCCCCCGGCGCCGCACCCGGGCGTCGCCGACGTGTGGGAGGCACAGGAGACGCTGCGAGGCTGGTTGCAGCAGCTCCCGTCGCGGCATGCCGAGGTGTTCCAGATGGATCGGGAGGGATTCTCCAACCGGGAGATCGCCCGCCTCCTCGGCCTGGCCGAGAACAGCGTCCGCTCGTACAAGCTCGCCGCGAAGAGACGGCTGCGGGAACTGGCCGAGGAAGCCGGCTACACGGACCCGGAAGGCCACCGGCGCCAGGGAGGCAGCCGTGGATCTCGATGACATCCTGGCGCTGGCCGAGACGAGCCGGCCAAGCCCGCTGGAACTCGCCCGCGCCCGCCGCGTCGCCCGGGCGGCGCAGGGCCAGCACGACGCCTCGCTGGTCGAGGGGTACGAGATCATCGTCGACACCGATCTCGTCGATCCCCTGACCACCGAGGTCGACGAGGCGACCAGGATCGCCCGCGCCGCGCAACTGGTGCAGTTGGGCACGATCACCTGGACGGCCGGCCAGGGCGGCGACGATCCGGGGCGACTGTCCTGGTCGGACGAGATGGCGATGATCTTCGGGTACGCGCCGGGAACGCTGCGTCTCACCCCCGAGACGCTGACCAGGCTGGTGCACCGGGAGGACCGGGAACGGGTCCACCGGACCGTCCGGGCGGCATGGCAGGGGCGCCGGCCCGACGAGGTCGGGTTCCGGGTGGTCCAGCCGGACGGCAGCGTCCGTGACGTGCACTGCCAGGTCGAGATCCTCACCACCGGGGGCGAGCCGTCCGGGATCATCGCCACGGGCGAGGACGTCACCGTCTTCGAACTCGCCCGGCAGGAGCGCCGCCGGCGGGCCACCCGCCGCCGGATGCTCTGCGCCGACCTGGCCGTTCCGGACGTCGTGACCGGGCTGCCGACCCGCGGCTACCTCACCGACGAGGTCGACCGGGCCCGGCGTACCACCGGCGGGGCGCTCATCGTGGTGGCCACCGCACCGGCCACCCGGCTGCCCGACACGCTCACCGACCAGGATCGCGACGAGTTGACGGCGGCGATCGCCGGACTACTGCGCACGACGGTCGGCGACGAGGTCACCTGCGGGCTGGTCGGTCCCGGCCTGTGGGGCGTACTCCTCGCCCCGGCCGACGGGTCCGCGGAGGCCGCCGCCCTGGCGACCCGGGTCGTCGACACGTTCCGGCGGCACCTGTTCGGCGTCCCGCGCAAGACGTTGCGGCTCAACACCTGGGCGGGTGTGGTGCATTTCGCCAGCGACGTCGAGGCCACCGGCTTCGACCTGCTCGTCGACGGCGAGCACGCGGCCCGCGACGCGCGCCGCAACGGCACCCCGGTCACCGTCCTCGACGAGCCGGTCGCGGAGCGGGACCGGACGCAGCGGTGCCGCTCCCGGGTCCGGCAGGCGGTGGCCGACGGCAGGTTCGCCCTGTACGCGCAGCCCATCGTCGACCTGCGCCGCAACGAGGTCACCCGGCACGAGATCCTGTTGCGGGTACGCAGCGAGGCCGGTGAGCCCACCGCGCCGTGGGCCTTCCTCGACCTGGCCGAGCGGACCGGCGAGATCATCGCGGTCGACAAGTGGGTCATCGATCACGCCCTGGAACTCATCGGGCGGGGCGCTCAGACCTCCCATTACCAGGTCAACATCTCCGGCCGGTCGCTCGCCGACCCCGGCCTGCTCAACCACGTCACCGAGGCGATCCACCGGTACGGGGTGAAGCCCGAATGCCTGACCTTCGAGATCACCGAGACCGCCCTCATCGAGAACCGCAACGAGGCTCTGGCCTTCGCCACGGGGATCCGGGAGGTCGGATGCCAGCTTGCGCTGGACGACTTCGGTACGGGGTACGGCGCCCTCGTCCACCTGAAGTACCTACCGGTGGACCTGGTCAAGATCGACGAGGTGTTCGTGGTGGATCTCTGCCGCTCCCCCGCGGACCAGGCCGTGGTGTCGAAGCTGGTCGAGCTGTGTCACACCCTGGGCATCAGTGTCGCGGCCGAGTACGTCCAGGACGAGGAGACCATCGAGTTGCTCAGGAGTTGCGGGGTCGACTTCGTCCAGGGCTATCAGACCGGTAGGCCCGAACCGATAGCGGTGAGCCCGGAGCGTCCGGTGCGGACGGTCGAACTGTTGCTGGGGCCGCTGCCGCAGCAGAGCGCCCTCGGGTGAGCCGGCCGGGCCGGTCCGCCGGCCCGGCTACTGCTCGATCCGCCGGCCCGGCTACTGCTCGGTCTGCCGGCGCAGGGCGGAGATCGCGGTGCTGAACTGGCTGACCCACTCCGCCGTCTCCGCGTTGGTCAGTTCCAGTACGTCGGTGAGCAGCCCGTCGACCAGCTCGATGCCGGTGGCGGTGTCGTCGCGTGACTCCAGCGCCGCCCAGTCCAGGTGGAAGCGCACCATCCTGGCCTGCAACGCCTGGGCCGTGGTCATGTCGCGCATCCAGCCGGCGGACAGTCCGAAGAAGTGGTCGAACGCGACGCAGCCGGCGGCCAACGCGATGAGGGCGTAGCCCCAGGTCGAGTCCCGTCGGGAGGTCAGCGGCGCCAGACCGCCGGCGACCGCGAGGACGACGGCCGCGGCCCGGAGCAGGCGCGAGGCCCAGCGCTTGAACCGCTTGTCCCGCAGATACCACGAGGTGATCTCGGTGGTGTAGCGCACCGCCCAGTCGTGCAGTGTCCGCAGCGCCGCCGCCGGATCCCGCCAGGCGTCGCGGGACAGGTCGGGCGGCTCGACGGGATCGATGTCCCCCCGGCTCCAGCGGCCCCCGCTCATCCCTTCAGCGTCCAACGTTGCTTGGTGACCCAGTCGGCGCCCGGGGAGAGCGCGTGCTCCCGCCACTCGACCGCCACGAAGTCGACGCCCGGCGCCCGGGTCGGCTGCAGCACCTCAAGGATGGCGTAGTGGTTGGGCTGGCTGTGTTCCAGTTCGTGCTCGCTGACGCCGGTGCTGCCGCAGCCCGACACGATCATCAGCCGGGGCGGGGTAGTCGTGTCCATCTGCGGATCCCGGACGAGCGTCTCGCGCAGTTGTGGCTTGTGCTTGTGGCCGTGCAGCAGCAGGGAGAAGCCGAGCCGTTCGAGGCGCTGCTCGACCACGCCGGCGTCGCGGACCGTCGACACGTCCAGGACGATCTCGTCTCCCCGCCGGGGCTCCAGCGGTTCGGGGAAGGGATGCAGGTGGTGGTGCATGACCGCGACGCGCACATTGCTCGACGGCTCGTTCTCCAGCAGCCGGGCCACCTTGTCCAACTGTCGTTTGCCGATGTAGCCGTAGTGGTTCTGGTCGTCCTCGAAGATGCACGAGTTGAGGCCGACGATCGTCAGCGTCCCGTCGGTACGCCGATAGACGATGTCGTTCGGGCGGGGCCGGACCGAGTTGGTCCGCATGTCCCAGCTGATCAGCGGAAACAACTCGCGGAACAGTTCCTCGCCGTAGAACCGGTGTGCGAACGACAGATAGTTGTCGAACCGGTTGGCACGGTCGGACCGGGTCTGCAGCCAGTCGATGTCATGGTTGCCCGGCACGATGGCGACCTGGCTGCGGTGCAACCCGAGGTTCCCGCACAACTCGGTCAGAAAGTCGTGCAGCTTCTCGAACTCCACCCGCCGGCCGGTGTACGTGGAATCGCCGGAGACCACCAGCAGGGCGTTCTCCGGCATGCAGTCGGACCGACGCAGCGCGGCCTGGAACTCGTTGGTCAGCTCGACGCTGAGCCGGTTGGAGTTCTCGCCGTCGTAGAAGCCGTGGGTGTCGATGACCTCGCCGTCGCGGGTGATCGACCCGAAGTGGATGTCCGAGATATGAAAGATCATGCGCCGTTGGAAGGTGGAGTCGTCCGGCCAGGGCTCCTGTCCGCCGCCCACCGCGACGGGCTCCTCGCGGTGCGCCACCTCGGTCAGCCAGTGCACGAAGCCGTCCGGGTTCTTCAGCTCGAGACCGGCCTGCGCCAGCATCGCGATCTGCTCGGCGGTCGAGGTCAGATGCAGGCGCTCGGCGTCGTAGCGGACGGCGGCCCGGGCGTACCGGTAGGCGGCCTCGACGTCACCGAGGACGAAGCTGGCCTCGGCGCAGACGAGATTCGCCCACGAGTCGGTCTCCCAGCCGGCCCGCTGCGGAACGTTCACCAGCAGCTCACGGTAGAGTTCGAGGCCCGGCTCGGGGTCGTCGGGCGACGCGATGATCGCCATGCCGGCCCGCGCCACGGCCAGGTAGAGCGAGGTGGGCGAGAGCGTGGCGCCCTCCTCGTACTTGTCCAGGGCCTCGGTGTAACGGCCCAGCCGCTTGAGGGCGCCGCCCATCATGCCCAGCGTCTCGGGGTCGCGCCGGTTGAAGCCGAGTGCGGTCTCGAACGCCGCCAGCGCCGGCTCCAGCTCACCGATCTTCCGCAGGTAGAACCCGCGCTGCCGGTGCACCTCGTAGTCGGTGCTGTCGGCGACGGCGTCCAGCACGGCGACCGCGGTCTGGAAGTCGCCGCCGGACGCGAGCCGTTCGCTGAGGGACAACAGTGGACCGGTCGGCAGGTTGGGAAACGACCGGGCCCAGTGCCAGACGGCGACCAGTTGCTCGACGTTGCGGCTGCGTTCGATCTTGTGGTTGAGCTCGCGCTCGAAGGCGAGTGGCTCACGTCGGGGGTCGAAGCTCAACCCGAGGTTGTGAAGCGCGGTCCAGACCGGGTTTTCCATCGGGCTGTCCGACCGTAGCGCCTGCCGCAGCCGGCGCCGGAAGCTGACGTCCTGATCGAAGTTCGGACTGTAGAACAGCACGCGCTGGCCCTTGATGTCGAAGGGCAAATCGGTGCCGCTGAGTGCGATCAGGATGGTGTTGCCCGGCGAGATCGCGAGGCGGACCCCGAGTTCAAGGTAGACGCTGCCGTTCCACGGGCTGAGGTCGGCGATCACGGTGTCCGCCGAGTGCAGGTGCCGGAACGCCTGGTTGATCACCATGCCGGGCTCGGCGATCTCGTCGGCCCGCATGGGCGACCAGCCCTCGTGCGCGGCCACCGGACGCAGGACGTCCTGATAGAACCGGTCGAAGTCGTGGACCGCACCGGACTGCAGCTTACGCATCCCGAACGGCATGATCACGAACAGTTGCTTCGACCGGACGGAGCCGATGGCCGCTGTGTCCTGCCCGTCACTCATGGTTCATGAAACACTAGCGGCCGGCCGCATTGTGCGCCATGACGGGTGCCCGACAGACCGTCCACATCGGCGTCGGCCGGGAGAGCCGGCTCCGTGGCGGAGTCCGTCGAAGTGATTCCGGTACGCCGCACCACCCGACTGTGGTCTTGAACCTCACGCCGCGTCATGCCAGATAGTCGGTGGTGTGGCGGAACACCTGACCGTGGGACGGGTGGCGGAGTTGGCCGGCGTCACCGTCCGGACCCTGCACCACTACGACGAGATCGGCCTCCTGCAGCCGTCCGCGCGGACCGCGGCCGGACACCGCGCCTACTCCGCGACCGACGTGGAACGGCTCCGGGAGGTGCTCACCTACCGACGGCTCGGATTCGGACTGCGCGAGATCGCGGAGCTGATCGGCGATCCGGCCGCCGACGCGGTCGCGCGCCTGTGCCGGCTGCGCGCTCTGCTGCTGGAGCAGCGCGAACGCGCGGCCGCCATGGTCACGGCCATCGACCGGGAACTGGAGGAACGGGCAATGGGGATCAGGACGACCCCGGAGGAGCAGCTGAAGGTCTTCGGCGCCCGGTTGTACGACACCATCGGGTCCGCCTACCCGGCGACCCGGCGCACCGAGCCACGAATCGCCGCGCGGATCTGGGAGGCGCTCGGCGACGCGCGGACGGTGCTGAACGTCGGGGCCGGCACCGGCTCGTACGAACCGGCCGACCGCGAGGTCACGGCCGTGGAGCCGTCGGCGGTCATGCGCGCGCAGCGTCCCGCGGACGCGGCGCCGTGCGTGGCCGCCGCGGCGGAGCGCCTGCCCTTCCCCGACCGGTCCTTCGACGCCGCGATGGCGGTCAGCACCGTCCACCACTGGCCGGACCCGGCCGCCGGGTTGCGGGAGATGCGGCGGGTGGCCCGCCGCGTGGTGGTGTTGACGTACGACGCCGACGACACCGGCTGGCGTCGACGGTTCTGGCTCACCCGCGACTACCTGCCCGAGTTCGCCGACCTGCTGGCCGGCTGGCCGTCCCTGGCCGACCTGACCCGGACGATCGGCGGACGCGCCGAACCGGTGCTGATCCCGTGGGACTGCGTCGACGGCTTCTTCGAGGCGCACTGGCGCCGACCCGAGGCGTACCTGCAGGAGCCGGTGCGCCGGGCGGTTTCGGTGTGGACCAGGGTCGGGCCGCGGGCCGAGCAACGGGCGGTCAGCACCCTCCACGAGGACCTCGCCTGCGGCCGGTGGGCCGAACGCAACCGGGACATCATGGCCCTCGACACCGCCGAACTCGGTCTCCGCCTGCTCGTGGCCTGAACCGCCACACCATCTTCGCCAGGAGCAGGCGACCGCGCCAGGAGCCGGCGATGCCGGTCCGCTGCCTCAACCGTCGAATCTCTGCCATGCGCGCGCGATGCGCAACAGGACGCCCACCCGTGTCGGGTCTGCCAGCAGGCGCGCTGCTGATTCCGCCTCGGTGAGCAGTCCCGCCGCACGGTCGTGGTCGCTGACCACTTCCGCGACAGCGGCAAGAGCCAGCGCCCGGCTGCGGCTGTCCTCGATGGATTCGGCGATGGTCTGCGCATACCCGACGTCGTTGGTTGTCGAGGCGACCGTGATCGCGAGGAGGGATTCGCCTTGCCTCGCCGCGTCGGGCAGGGAGCGTGCCAGCATCTCGGCGTGGCCCGGCTGAAACCGCGACATCGCGCCCAGCAGCCGAGGCGAGGGAACTGCGGCCAACAGGTCCGACCAAAGCGACCTGTAGGGGTCATCGGCGAAGACCTGGATCGCGGATTCCGGATCGGCCTCGGCGCGGGCTTCCGCCAGCAGCTCGAGCGCCCTCGCCGCGCAGTCGTCGCACCGGCACGCGCGGACCGCCCTCTCCGCCTCGGTGAGGTACGGACGGGCCTTCCTCAGGCCGAGGATGCGGATGGCTGCCGCAGCTACCCGGCCCAACAGCCACATCGGAGGACCGTCGATGTCCGTGTAGTCGATGTCGCCGTTCCAATTGACGTAGTCGGACCGGGCGATCCGCCACGAGTCCTGAAGTAGCCGCTCGGCGCGCTCCGGGGCGAGGCCGGCGACGGCCTCCGCCACGACTGTCTTTTCTCCCGCGTCGGCGCCGGCCGCGGCCTTTTCCGCGACGCGGAGCGCGGCTGCTCGGTCGGTGACCGCCAGCACCGCCACCAGGTTCGCCAGCGCGGAGCCCCTGCCGGCGAAAGGCTCGGTTGCGAGTGCGACCATGCGTTCGGCGCCGGTCGGATCGAGTTCGGCCAGGACCGTCGCCGCGCGGACGAGCGCGATTGCCTGTTCACGGCCATCCGCGATGTGCCGGGCGGCGCGTGCCGCCTGAGCAAGGAGCCGGTTCGCTCGCGTCGCGTCCCCCTGCACCAGCACCGACGCGATCCCGGTCAGTGCGGCGGCCCGGGCGACGAAGTCCGTTCCGGTCGAGTCCGCTATGCGTTCGGCGTCGTCCGGCTGGGTCGTTGCCACGGCCTTGGCCACCTCCGCGAGCGCAGAACCGCGCTGCACTTCGCTGGGGATCTGCCGGGCCAGCCGCTCAGCTTCCCGGAGCAGCCGTGGTCCGGCCAGCAGCGGCGGCGCGGCGGCCGATCCGACGCGTTCGATGATCGCCGCCGGCGCGACGGATGATCGCGTCGCCGGCCGGTAGTGCTCGGCCAGCAGCGCGGTCGCTGCTCGGCACGCGACCCGGAAGTACCAGGTCTGCAGGGCCGGTGGTGTGGAGCGGCGGGAGGCGAGGATCAGTCCCTCGGCGCACAGCGCGAGCAGTATCAGATCGTGCCAGTACGACATCACGCCCCGCCCGGCGAGCCAACTGTCGCCGGCGGATCGCATCTTCCGGACGAAGGTGGCCACCTCGGGTTCCAGCTTGAGCGGCTCGACGCCCTGGGGGTCGATCACCAGATCGATGAGTTCGGCCTGGGCATCGAGGCCGCACGTTGCGACGCGGGGGCCGAGCGCGGTGAGGCAGAGATACACCTGGTCGCGAGCGAGCGGAGAGTCGGAGGCGAAGCGGCTGAGGTCGATGAGCCAGAACGAGTCGGTGCGCTGCGCCCGCCTCGGCACAATGATGTTGCCGGGATGCAGGTCGCCGTGGGTGAGGCCGGACCAGTTCCGTATCTCGACAGGCTCACCGAAGTCGTTCCGGCTGCTGGCCAGGGACCAGGGGTTCGCCTGGGGACCGCGCTCGTCTGCGAGGTTCAGCCAGCTGTTGCCGGTCTCGAGGGCCTCGGGCGCTCTCTGGCCGAGCCAGGCCGGGATGGCACCCCTGTCGCTCAGCCGAAAGTCGCCCAGCATGGAGCGGAGAAGGGACTTCGCGTCGGTCCTGACGGGTGTGGGAACACCAGCGTTCCACTCGGTCAGCAGTTGACCCGCAAGCGTCTGGACCTTGTCGGTCCAGCGCTGCCAGCCACCGGGCTCGGACAGAGCCTGCGCCAGCGTCCGATTGTCCCGGAGATCGTCCCCCGCGACCTGCTGGAGCAGGATCGTTCCGCCGTCGGGCAACGCGATCGGGTCGTACGCCTGCTCGGCAAGGTGCGCAGCCGCGAAGGCACGGTTGGCAGCCCTGGCCCGCACCAGGCGTTCGGACTCGAACACGCCGTCGCCGCGCGGGCGGCACCGCTTCACGACGACCGCGCGGAAGCCGTCGCCGGGAATTTCCACGGTGGCCCGATAGACGGACGCGTCCGTCATCCCCGAGTTGAATTCGGCTTCGAGTTCCAGCCTGGCGCCGGTGCGATCGCTCCAGCTCAGCAGCGCCTCGCGGGCGACGTCGTCAAGATCCGGCCCGTTGCCTTCCGCGGTCATCGCCATCCTGGAGCGGCTCCCTGTCGTCGAGACCAGCAGGGTAGGACCCCGAGTCGATCTGTTCTGATCTGGCCGCCCGATCCACGCGGGCCACGACTCGCCGCTGACCACTAGTATCGGGCCATCAAAGCACAGCGCAACCGGCCCAGCCGCCGGCTTACCGCCGCCATTGTCGCAACCGTCCTGGTCGGCCTGTTGCTCACGGCCGCCCTGGTCAGCCGGCGCGAACTCGCGAGCCGCGTCCTCGGCACGGAGGCGTACAAGACGCTGCTGCAATTCCTCCTCGTGGCCGTCCTGGGCGGTGGGACATCGCTGCTCTACCAGGCCCTCAACCGCCAGGCCGACGAGCGGAACCAGCGCGCGCGGCGCGATGAGGACCGCTCGATCGTGTTGCGCGAGGCCCGTCAGCGCTGGCTTCGGGACACGATCGAGCAGTACCAGTCCGTCAAACGCGCCCGACGCCTGTTACGCGCCCAGGCCCTGGCCCCGGGTTCGAGGAGGGCCGGGCCTCGGGTGAAGGTGGGGCGATATGACGAGCTCCTGCAGGTTGTCCTCGACGCCCAGCTGTGGCTCGAGGGCATGGTGGCCATGATGCGCGCGGACAGCACTCTGTTTCCGGAGAACCCTGACGTGACGGCCGCGGTTGTCAGTGCCGAGGAATACCTTCGAACCCTGGTGACCGAGTACGAAGGATTCCTGCCCTCCACCCAGGCACGGCAGGAGGACGACCTCGAAAAACTGCCGGTATTGTCCGAGTTCATCGGACCGTACGAGCTGTCCCAGGGGTTCCGCCATCAATTCACCCGGCCGATGCAGCGCGTGATCGCCGAATTGCAGGCGCTGTCCCTCGGCTGATCCTTCGGCGCTGCCGCGTCCGGAGGCGTACCACTTCGGGTGACCGGCGCCCCGCGTTGCGGTGCGTCCGCGGCTTGGCGCCGGCAGCGCGCGGCTAGCACCCGGGTGGTCAGCTGGCCGCCACATCGATGACGACCTTGAGGCCCCCGCGACCCGCCGCGGCCTCGAACGCCTTTGCCGCGTCGGCGAGAGGGTAGCGCTGGGAGACGAGCCAGGGCAGGTCCACCGCCGTCCGGGAGCCGAGGTCGATCGCCCGCGCGTAGGCACTTTCGGTCATGCGTCGGGCGCAGGCCAGGGTGAGCCCCTTGCGACGCAGCAACGACGCCTGAAAGGTTGTGGAGTCCTCGTCCGGGATGCCGACGAGGACGATCCGGGCGCCGGGCCGGACGAGTACGCCGGCTCGTTCGAGCCCGTCGTCGGCCCCGCTGACCTCGAAAGCGACGTCGTATCCGCCGTCGAGTACCGACTTGGGGGTGACCTCCTCCGGCGCCACCGCGACGCTGGCACCGGCCCGTCGGGCGGCCGCCCGGCGGTGGCTGAGCGGCTCGACGGCCAGCACGTCACAACCGGCCATCGCGGCAAGCTCGATCAGCATCAGGCCGATCGGGCCGCATCCCACCACCGCGACCTTCCACCCGTGCCGCAGGTGGGCGAGGTCGGCGGAGTGGACGGCGACGCCGAGCGGTTCCAGGAGGGTGCCGCAGGAGGGGTCGTAGCCGTCGGGCAGCTCGTGGATCTGCCGATCGGGCCAGGCCATCAGCTCGCGGAGGCCGCCGTCGGTGCGCCCGTGGCCCGCGAACGACATCCGGGTACAGAGGTGTTCCAGCCCGGTGCGGCATTCGCGGCAGTCGTGGCACGGTTGCGCCGGGTCGAGGCCGACGCTGCGGCCGGCCAGGGGGCCCGTGACGGCGATGCCCGCGATCTCGTGGCCGAGCACGAGCGGCTTGGTCAGCACGGCGTCGCCGATGGCGCCCTCGGTGAACCAGTGGAGATCGGATCCACACAGCCCCACGCTGGTGATCTGCACGAGGCTCTCGCCCGGGCCGGGCACCGGGTCCGGCATCTCGCCGACCCGGATGTCGCCGGGGGCATGGATGGTTACGCAACGCATGATTCGGTCTCCTCCGACGGTCCGCGCTTGTGGGGCTTTCAGCTGGGCGTTCGTGAGCGGTTCGTCGACCGGCGCTCGCCGTCGTGGCCGGGAGCAATCGGGCCGTGGGCGGTCGGGTCGGGGGCGGTCGGGTCCGGAGCGGTCGGGTCGGGGGCGGTCGGGTCCGGGGCTCCGGCGGCGGCCGACAGCAGCAACTCCGCTGTTTCGACGTCGGTCACCAGGCGGTCGAAGTATCCGGCGCGGGCGCCGACCAGGATGGAGTTGACCTTCTCCCGTCCGGCTCCGACCGCGATGACCACCGGAATCTCACGAAGCGTCGCCAACGGCGTGGACAGCAGGCGTTCGCTACCGGGGAAGGCCACCTCCCGACCCCTGCCGTCGTAGAACCGCGAGACGACATCGCCGACGGCCTCCCGCAGCGATACCGCGTCGGCGGGGACGAAGGACGGGAGCGACGAGCGGCTCAGCGGCGGTGCTCCCACGCCGATCACCGCGCAACTGGCCGTAGCCCAAAGGTCCAGGACGCGGCAGATCGAGGGCTCACTGCGGAGCATCGGATACAGGTCGGGGCCGGGAAGCGCCGGCGCGTACAGGAACGCCGGACGTCCACCGGTCCGCTCGCAGAAGTTGCGGGCGATCTCGTTCGGTTGGTACCAGGCGTCGGGCTCGTCCCGGCCGCCGAGCATTGGCGCGATGACGATGCCGGGCAGCCGGGGCAGCGGCGCCCGGGACGACTCGTACACCATCCGGCCGCTCGCGGTGAGCAGGACGTCGCCCGGGCCGAGGTTCGCGGCCGTGAGCGCGTCGCTGAGGGCCGGTCCGATGTTGGCGGCGGCGACCAGCCCGTTGTCGGCCGGCTCCGTCAGGTGTACGGCGGTCAGGCCCAGCGACTGAGCGGTGGCGCGGGCAAGTTCCGCCGTGTCCGCAAGGGTGGGCGAGGAAATCTCGATCTTGACGATCCCCTGCCGGCGCGCCTCGGACAACAGCCGACTGACGCTGGCGCGGCTGACGCCGAGCCGGGCGGCGATCTCCGCCTGGGTGAGGTCGTCCAGGTAGTACAGCCGAGAGGCCAGCACCAACTGGTGTACCGGGAATCGGGAAGGGGGGACATTCGCGGACGCCATGGCGTGAATTCTCCCCCCTGATCGCGGTCGAGCGCCGAATGTGCTGAGCAACCGTACGGCAGAACATTAGTTCTGGACAAGTGTCCACGGAGCTTCTAGTGTTGCACGAACATTTCGAAGCAGCAGCCACCGGGCGAGGAGGGCTGAACGTCCGAGTGGGACCGCCAGACATCGCCCGGACGCTGCCGGCGGGCGTGGCCGGCCCTCCCCCTCGCCCACCCACACCCCCACACCCCCACACTCCCGTCCCGGCCGCGCGTCGGTGACCTTCGAGGAGGAACGCTCATGAGTCGTCCACCCGCCTCCGGTCCGGCCTGGAGCCGGCGCAACGTCCTGAAGGGCCTCGGTCTCGCCGCGGCCGGTATCACCTCGGCTCCGGCGCTGGCCGCGTGCGGAGTCGGCACCGGCGGGACCGCGCCGGACGCGGAGAACGGCGCCAACGCGGTCACCGGCGCCTTCGACTGGAAGAAGGCGAAGGGGGCGACCATCAAGATCCTCCAGACGCCGCACCCGTACCAGCAGAGCTTCGCCCCACTCCTGAAGGAGTTCACCGAACTCACCGGCATCACCGTCCAGGCCGACCTGGTGCCCGAAGCCGACTACTTCACCAAGCTCAACACCGAACTCGCAGGTGGCTCGGGCGCCCACGACGTCTTCATGACCGGCGCCTACTTCATCTGGACCTACGGTCCGCCCGGCTGGATGGAGGACCTCACACCCTGGCTGGAGAACTCGGCCGCGACCGACCCCGACTACGACTTCGAGGACATCTACGAGGGCCTGCGGACCTCGACCCGCTGGGACTTCAAGCCGGGAAGCTCGCTCGGCAGCGGCGGCCAGTGGGCCATCCCGTGGGGCTTCGAGACGAACGTGGTCGCGTACAACAAGAAGTACTTCGACTCCCGGGGAATCACCCCGCGGAGACCTTCGACGACTTCGTCCAACTCGCCATCGACCTGACCGACCGGTCACAGAACCGGTACGGGGTGGCGTTCCGGGGATCACGGTCGTGGGCGACCATCCACCCCGGGTTCATGACCCAGCTCTCCCGCGAGGGCGGCCGGGACTACACGGTGGACGGCACCACGTACACGGCCGCGATGAACTCTCCGGCCGCCGTGGACTTCACCAGGAAGTGGGTCGAACTCGCCAAGCAGGCCGGCCCCACGTCGTGGACGACGTACGAGTACCCGGACTGCACCGGGGACCTCGGCGACGGCCGGGCCATGATGGTCTACGACGCCGACAGCGCGACCTACCCCAAGAACGTCAAGGGCGCGAGCAAGGAGGCGGGCAACCTCGCCTGGCACCCCGGCCCGGCCGGCCCCGACGGCAGCTACGCCACCAACCTGTGGACGTGGTCGCTGGCGATGAACTCGGCCTCGAAGAACAAGCTGGCCGCGTGGCTGTTCATCCAGTGGGCCACCGGCAAGCAGGCGATGAGCAAGGCGACCTCGCAGGGCGTGTTCCCCGACCCCACCCGCAGGTCCGTGTTCGACAGCGCATTCAAGCAGACCATGGGCGGATTTCCCGGCTACCTTGAGACCTTCGAGAAGGTCGTCGACAGTACGAAGATCCAGTTCACCCCGCAGAAGAAGTTCTTCGAGACCACCGAGGACTGGGCGGTGGCGCTGCAGGACATCTACGCCGGAGCCGACGCGGGCACCAGGCTGAACCAACTCGCGCAGGCGAACACCAGCAAGGTCAACGCTGGCTGACGTCGGTCGAGGTGAGGTTCGAAGGAAGCGATGTCGAGGTGACTACCACCCAGGAAACCCCTCGGTCGCCGCAACGGGCGCCCGAGGGGAGGGCGGGAGGCGTAAGGCCGGTCCCCGCCGTACCCGCGTGGCGGCGCAGGGCGCGGCCGTACCTGCTCGCCGTGCCCGCCGTCGCGCTCATCGTCGGGATCCTCTACCCCTTCGCGCTCGGGGTCTACTACTCGGTGCTGGACTACGCGGCGACCAACCCGCTGCCCTCGTTCGTCGGGCTGGAGAACTTCCGGAGCGTCGTGACCAGCGGCGAGTTCTGGGGCAGCGTGCGGTTCACCCTCGTGTTCGCGTGCCTTGCCACGCTCGTCGAGACCGTCCTGGGCGTGGGGATCGCCCTGCTCCTCAACCGCTCCAGCCTGATCGGGCGGGTCTTCGAGAAGGTGCTCATCCTGCCGCTGATGGTCGCTCCGGTCATCGCCGGCGTGATCTGGAAGCTCCTGTTCAATCCGCAGTTCGGCGCGCTGAACCACATTCTCGGGCTCGGCTCCACCTTCGACTTCCTGAGCCGGGAGCGGGCGCTGTACTCCATCGTGCTGGTCGACGTGTGGACGTACACGCCGTTCGTGGCGATTCTCGTCCTCGCCGGCATCCGGTCGTTGCCCCGCGAGCCCTTCGAGGCATCCGAGGTGGACGGCGCGAGATGGTTCTACATGTTCCGCCGGCTGATGCTGCCGATGATGTGGCCCTACATCCTGGTAGCGGTGATCTTCCGGTTCATGGACTGTCTGAAGGTCTTCGACATCATCGAGGTGCTGACCGCGGGCGGCCCCGGGACGGCGACGCGGTCCCTGCAGGTCGGCGCGTACGAGGACTCCATCATCAACTTCAACTACTCGCGCGGCAGCACGTACATGTTCATCCTGTGGGCCATCGTGTACCTGGCGGCCAGCTATCTGGTCAAGGTGCTCGGGCGGACACAGCGACGGGCCGCGGGAGCGGGGGACTGACATGGCCGCAGAACTCATGCCCGGACGGCGACGCCTCACCACCGGCTCCGTGCTCGCGGATCTGGGCATCCTCGCCTGGTTCGCCTTCTCGCTGTTTCCCATCGCCTGGATGGTGCTGCTGTCGCTGAAGAGCCGCGCCGAACAGACCACCACGTACTTCCAGTTCTCCCCGACCTGGGCGAACTACCACACCGTGCTGTCCCACGAGGGCGCGGCGGTGACCAGCGTCGACTACCGGAGTGCCCTGGTCAACACGCTGATCAACAGCGGCGGCGCGGTCCTGGTCTCCCTGCTGATCGGCATTCCGGCGGCCTACGCCGCCGGGCGCTGGCGGTTCCGCGGCTCCGACAACCTGATGTTCACCATGCTGTCCTTCCGGTTCGCCCCGGAGTTGATGGTCGTGGTGCCGCTGTTCGTCATCTACAACCAGCTCGGGCTGTTCGACACGAACGCCGGCCAGATCTGGGTCCTGCAACTGGTCACCATGCCACTCGTGGTGTGGATCCTGCGCTCGTACTTCCAGGACCTTCCCGAGGACCTGGAACACGCCGCCCTGCTCGACGGCTACTCCCGGCTGCGGACGTTCCTCATGGTCGCCCTGCCGATGGTGCGGCCCGGGATCGCCGCGGCGGCGTTGCTGGCCTTCGTCTTCGCCTGGAACAACTACGTCTTTCCCCTGATCCTGACCGACAGTGACGCGGCCACCGTGACCGTGGCCATCTCCAAGTACCTCGGCGGCGGCGGTCAGGCGTACTACAACCTGACCGCGGCCGCCGCCATCATCGGCGTGCTCCCGCCGTTGGCGCTCGCCCTGACCATCCAGCGCTACCTGGTGCGGGGTTTGTCGTTCGGGGCGGTGAAGGCCTGATGGGCGCGGTGACGATCCGGGGCCTGACCAAGCGCTACGGGGCCAAGACCGCGCTGGCCGGTCTGGACCTCGATGTCCGCGACGGCGAGTTCTTCGTCGTCCTCGGCCCCTCCGGCGCGGGCAAGACGACCACCCTCAGGAGCGTGGCCGGACTGGTCGACGTCGACGCCGGAGAGGTGCACATCGCCGGCCGGAACATGGCAGGTGTCGAGCCGTACCACCGGAACGTGGCGATGGCGTTCGAGAGTTACGCCCTCTACCCGCAGAAGACGGTGTTCGAGAACCTCGCCTCGCCGCTGCGCTCGGGGCGCAGCGGCAGCTACCCGCCGGACCAGCAGCGTGACCGGATCGACGCCGTCGCCGGTACACTCGGCATCGGCGCCCTGCTGGAGCGGTTCCCCGCCGAGCTGTCCAACGGGCAGCGCCAGCGGGTCGCCCTCGGCCGCGTGCTGGTCCGTCCCGCCGAGGTGTACCTGCTGGACGAGCCGCTTTCGCACCTGGACGCCAAGCTGCGGGCCCAGATGCGCGCCGAACTCAAGCAGCTCGGCGCGATGTCGAGCACGACCTCCCTCTACGTCACCCACGACTACCAGGAGGCGCTGGCGCTCGGCGACCGGCTCGCCGTGCTGCGCGCCGGGCACCTGGTCCAGATCGGCACCCCGCAGGCCCTCTGGCACACGCCCGTCGACACGTTCGTGGCCAGGTCCCTCGGTCAGCCCGAGATCAACCTGCTCGCGGCCGAGGCCGAGGACGGGATGCTGCGGGCCGCCGCCGGGGCGATCGCGCTCCCGGTGCCGCCAGGGACCGCGCTGTCCGCCGGTCAGCGGGCCCAGCTCGGTCTCCGTCCCCGGGACCTGCGCCTGGTCCCGGCAGACGACCAGACCGACGGGACGCTCTGTTTCGACGGCACCGTCCGGCTCTCGGAACGACTCGGCAGGCTCGTCGAACTCACCGTCGAGGTGGGCGGCCGGTTGGTCGTCGTGGTCAGCGAGCACGGATTGCGCGAGGGCGAGCGGGTCCGGCTGCAGATCTCGTACGAACACGTGCACCTGTTCGCCGCCGCGGACGGCGACGGCGATGCCGCGCGTCTGGGTTCGGGCGCGGCACAACCGCAACGGTCGCCGCAGGCGGCCACGTCCGGGGAGGGCCGATGAACACCTCCGTCACCCCGCGGGACCCCGAGCGGGACGTCGCGTCCGGACGGCGGGCGGAACCCGCCGCCGGCGCACGGAGCCTGACGTTGCGGGGCCTGCGCAAGACCTATCTCAGCCGCGGACGCAGGTCCTTCGAGGCGGTCAAGGGCATCGACCTGCACATCGAGGCCGGCAGCCTGGTCGCGCTGCTCGGGCCCTCGGGCTGCGGAAAGACCACCACGCTGCGGATGATCGCGGGCCTGGAGACCGTGACCGGGGGCGACATCCGGATCGGTGACCAGTCCGTCGCCGCGCTCCCGGCGGGCAGGCGGAACATCGGCGTGGGCTTCGAGAGCTACGCGCTCTACCCTCCGCTGAACGTCCGGGAGAACCTCGCGTACGGACTCAGGGCCCGCAAGGTCAGGGACGCCGACCGGCGGGTCGACCACCTGGCCGCGCGGCTGGAGATGACCGAGTTGCTGCCGCTGCGGCCGGCGGCCCTGTCCAGCGGGCAGAAGCAGCGGGTCGCCCTCGCCCGGGCGCTCATCCGCAACCCGCCGGTGCTGCTGCTCGACGAGCCGCTGTCACACCTGGACGCGGGGCAGCGTCAACGCGTACGGCGGGAGCTGAAGATGCTCCAGCGCGAGTTCGGCTACACCACGATCGTCGTGACGCACGACCAACTCGAGGCGCTGAGCCTCGCCGATCAGATCGCCGTGATGAACGCCGGGGTCATCGTGCAGTTCGGCACCCCCGACGAGATCTTCGACGATCCCGCCACCGTGTTCGTCGCCGACTTCGTCGGGGAGCCGAAGATCAATCTGCTTCCCGGGGTCGTCGAGCACCGGGATGGCCGGGTGCTGGCGCGGGTCGGCGCGGCCGGATCGCTGCTGACGGGCTGCGCTACGGCCGAGCCCGGCCGGCGGGTGGTCGTCGGCATCCGGCCGCAGGACTGCCAGGTCGGTCTGCCCGTGGACGCCCCCGGGCTGTCCGGCTCGGTCCGGGCCTTCGCGAACCTGCTCGAGTTCGGGCAGCTGAGCGTCGACGTGCCCGGCGTCGACGCGCCGGTGGACGTGCTCACCGACGCGCACACGGTGATGCGGCCGGGCGAGCCTGTCCGGTTCGCCGCACCGGCCGCCCGGGTGTACCTGTTCGACACCGACAGCGGGGAGCGCCTGCGGTGACCCGACGCCGTGCCGACCGGCCTCCGCACAGGCTCGCACCCGGGCGGTGGCTGCCGTGAGCGCAACGACGGTTGGCCGGGAGCGGGCCCTGGTGGTGGGGGTGGACTTCGGGACCCTGTCCGGGCGGGCCATCGTGGTCCGGGCGGCGGACGGCGCCGAACTGGCCTCGGCGGTCCACCCGTTCCGACACGGCGTGATGGATCGCCACCTCACCCGGACCGGTCAGCTCCTGCCGCCGGACTGGGCCCTGCAGGTGCCGTCCGACTACGTCGAGGTGCTGCGCACGGCGGTCCCCGCCGCGCTGGCGGCAGCCGACGCCGACCCGGCCGACGTGGTCGGCATCGCCACGGACTTCACGGCCAGCACCGTGCTGCCCACCACCGCCGAGGGAGTCCCGCTCTGCCAGTTGCCGGAGTTCGCCGCGAACCCGCACGCGTACGCCAAGCTGTGGAAGCACCATGCGGCCCAGCCGCAGGCGGACCGGATCAACGAGCTGGCAGCGGCGCGGGCCGCGCCGTGGCTGTCCCGGTACGGCGGGCGGACGTCCTCGGAGTGGCAGTTCCCCAAGGCGCTGCAGGTCCTTGAGGATGCGCCCGAGCTCTACCGGGCGATGGACAGATGGGTCGAGGCGGCCGACTGGATCGTCTGGCAGCTGTGCGGCCGGTACGTCCGGAGCGTCTGCGCCGCCGGCTACAAGGGCCTGCTCCAGGACGGTGCGCACCCGGACCCGGAATTCCTCGGTCAGCTCCACCCCGACTTCGCCGACTTCGTCGCCGCCAAGCTGGACCAGCCGTTGGGGCGCCTGGGCGCTCGTGCCGGCGCCCTCACCCCGCAGGCTGCGGCGTGGACGGGACTGCGGCCGGGCATCGCGGTGGCCGTTGGCAACGTCGACGCGCACGTCACCGCCGCCGCGGCCGGCGCGGTCGGCCCCGGCCAGTTGGTGGCCACCATGGGAACCTCGACGTGCCTGGTGATGAGCGCCGAACGCCGGGTCGAGGTGCCCGGCATGTGCGGCATCGTGGACGGCGGCATCGTGGACGGGCTGTGGGGGTACGAGGCCGGGCAGAGCGGCGTCGGGGACATCTTCTCCTGGTTCGTCGACACCTGCGTGCCGGCCGGCCACGTCGAGCAGGCCCGGCAGCGGGGCATGTCGGTGCACGAACTGTTGACCGAATTCGCCGCGGCCCAGCCGGTCGGGGCGCACGGGCTGGTCGCCCTCGACTGGCACTCCGGCAACCGGTCGGTGCTGACCGATCACACCCTCTCCGGCCTGGTCGTCGGTGCCACCCTGGCGACCCGCCCCGAGGACGTCTACCGTGCGCTGCTGGAGGCAACCGCGTTCGGCACGCGTACCATCGTCGACGCCTTCGTCGACGCGGGGCTGCCGGTGACCGAGCTGGTCGCCGCCGGCGGCCTCACCACGAACCGGTTCTTCATGCAGATGTGCGCCGACGTCACCGGGCTGCCGATCGGCGTGATCACCTCGGCTCAGGGCCCCGCGCTGGGGTCGGCCATCCACGCGGCCGTCGCCGCCGGCATCCACCCCGACGTTCCTACCGCGGCCGGCGTGATGGGGCGGCACGAACCCCGCAGGTACCTGCCGGACCCGGGCGCGGCGCCGGTCTACGACGCCCTCTTCGCCGAGTACGCCCGCCTGCACGACTACTTCGGCCGGGGCGGCAACGCCGTCATGCACCGGCTCCGCGCCATCCGTCGGGCCGCACTCGACGCGCCGGGCGCCGGCGCCGCTGTCCCGCCGTCCCCGCAGGAGGCCCGGCCATGACAACCGACGGCGCCAGGCAGCGACTGCGCCGCGCCGACCTGGTCGAGCGGTTGCGGGCGGCGGTCGGCGGCGAGGTGAGCGCGTCGGCCCTGCGCCGGGCCGAGTACTCCAGCGACGCGTCGAACTACCGGGTGGTGCCCCGGGTGGTGGTGTTCCCCCGGGACGTGGACGACATCCTCGGCACCGCCGAGATCGCCCGCGAGACGGGGACGCCGCTGACCATGCGCGGCGCCGGCACGTCCGTGGCCGGCAACGCGGTCGGTCCCGGCATCGTGCTCGACACCAGCCGGCATCTGAACCGGGTGCTCGCCATCGACCCGGAGGCCAGGTCGGCCGTCGTCGAACCCGGCACCGTCCTCGACACCCTGCAGAGGGCGGCGGGTCCACACGGGCTCCGGTTCGGCCCCGATCCGTCCACCCACGCCCGCTGCACCGTCGGCGGCATGATCGGCAACAACGCCTGCGGGTCGCACGCGATAGCGTACGGGCGCACCTCGGACAACGTGCTGGCGCTGGACGTGCTCGACGGCGCCGGGCGCAGGTTCCTCGCCGGACGCGACGCGGCCACGGCACAGCCCGGCGGCGCTGTCACGGCGCGGTACCGCGATGCGGCCACGGCACAGCCCGGCGGGGATGCCGTACCGGCGGCGACCGGCGTGTCGTCGGTGCCGGGGCTCGCGGAGATGGTGCGGCTCCACCTCGCCACCATCCGGACCGAGCTGGGCCGGTTCGGCCGCCAGGTCTCGGGCTACTCGCTGGAGCACCTGCTGCCCGAGCACGGCGGCGACGTTGCCAGGGCCCTGGTCGGCACGGAGGGGACCTGCGCGCTGGTGCTGGGCGCCACCGTCGGGCTGGTACGGCCGCCGGCGGCGCACGCGCTCGCCGTGCTCGGCTATCCCGACATGGCCACCGCCGCCGACGCCGTACCCGCCCTGCTCGGCCACGGGCCGCTGGCGGTCGAGGGCATCGACGCCCGCATCGTCGACGTCGTCCGCCGGCACAAGGGTTCCGGCGCCGTGCCGGAGCTGCCCCGCGGCGGTGGGTGGCTGCTCGTGGAGACCGGCGGGGACAGCCCGGAGCACGCGTACGCTGCCGCCCGGCGGCTGGCCGTCGGTGCCGGCACCCGAGAGCTGCGCGTGGTGCCCGCGGGCGCGGAGGCGGCCCGGCTGTGGCGGATCCGCGAGGACGGTGCGGGCCTGGCCGGCCGGACCGCCGCCGGCGAGCAGGCATGGCCGGGCTGGGAGGACGCCGCGGTCCCACCCGAGCGGCTCGGGCGTTACCTGCGCGAGTTGGAGGAGTTGCTCGCCGAACACGGCATCGAGGGCCTGGCCTACGGCCACTTCGGTGACGGCTGCGTCCACCTGCGGCTGAACCTGCCGCTGGCTGGGCGTCCGGAGCGGATGCGGCCCTTCCTGCTGGACGCGGCCCGGCTGGTCGCGGCGCACGGCGGTTCGCTCTCCGGGGAACACGGGGACGGCAGGGCCCGCAGCGAACTCCTGCCGGAAATGTACTCCCCGAACGCGATCGCCGCCTTCGCCGCGTTCAAGGCAGTCTTCGACCCGCACGACCTGCTCAACCCCGCAGTCGTCGTCCGGCCCCGGGCCGTGGACGACGACCTGCGCCGACCCGTCGCCCACCCGCTGCCGCTGTCCCGGCGCCCCGGCGGCATGGCGCTGCGCGAGGACGGCGGCGACCTCACCAACGCGGTGCACCGTTGCGTAGGCGTCGGCAAGTGCCGAGCCGACAACTCCGCGGCCGGCGGATTCATGTGCCCGTCGTTCCTGGCCACCGGCGACGAGACAGACTCCACCCGGGGCCGGGCGCGGGTGCTGCAGGAGCTGGCGAACGGCAGCCTGGTCCGGGACGGCTTCCGCTCCCGCGAGGTGCTCGAGGCGCTGGACCTCTGCCTGTCCTGCAAGGCGTGCGGCAGCGACTGCCCGGCCGGCGTGGACATGGCCACGTACAAGGCGGAGGTGCTGCACCATGCCTACCGCGGGCGGCTGCGGCCGGCGAATCACTACGCCCTGGGGCAACTGCCGCGCTGGGCCCGGCTTGCCGGGATGGCACCGCGGCTGGTCAATTCCCTGCTGCGGCCAGCGTTGATTCGCTCGCGACTGCTTCGACTCGGGGGGATGGACGTACGCCGCGGCATCCCCCGCTTCGCCCCCGTCCCGCTGCGGCGGGCAACCCGTACCCGCCGCCTGGCTGATCCGGCGGAGCGACCGGAATCGGGCGGTCCGCCCCGGGTGGTGCTCTGGGCGGACACCTTCACCGACGCGTTCTCTCCCACGGCCGGGCACGCCGTCATCGAGGTCCTCCAGGCGGCCGGCTACGAGGTGGTGGTGCCATCGCGAACCGCCTGTTGCGGACTGACCTGGATCTCGACCGGCCAGTTGGACGCCGCCAGGATCCGGCTGCGGCGCACGCTCGACATCCTGGCCCCGTTCGTGTCGGCTGGCCTCCCGATCGTCGGGATCGAGCCGTCCTGCACGGCCGTGCTGCGCCAGGAACTGCCCGACCTGCTTCCGGAGGACCCACGGTCCGGCACCGTGTCGGCGGCGGTCCGCACCCTGGCGGAAATCCTCACCGAACAGCCCGGTCGAAAGGATCGGTGGCGACCACCCCGGCTCGACGGCATCACGGTGATCGCCCAGCCGCACTGCCATCAGCACGCGGTGATGGGCTTCGAAACCGACCGCCGGCTGCTGAACGAAACGGGCGCGAAGATCGAGATCCTGGCCGGCTGCTGCGGGCTGGCCGGGAACTTCGGCATGGAACGAGGTCACTACGACATATCGGTGGCGGTAGCCGAACGCTCGCTACTTCCCGCGGTTCGTCAGCGTTCCCCGGGCACCGTGCTGCTCGCGGACGGCTTCTCCTGCCGGACGCAGGCCGAACAGCTCGCCGGCGTGCAGGGTGTCCATCTTGCCGAGTTGCTCGCCGCCCACCTCCACGACTGAGCTTGTTTCGTGCGCCAGACTCCCCACCGGCTTCCACCGCGCTGAGCTGCGGGAGCGGGGCTCAGGTACCCCCGCAGACGGCTCGGCCGGCCGCCGACGGTGAGGTGCAGACCTGCCCGTTGTAACGGACGGGCGGCGGGCTTCGGGAGGTCGAATGTTGCCCGCGCCCGGATCAGGCTCGTCCGGATCTCGTCCCGGATGAGCCGTGGCAGGCGCCCAATGAGGGGATCGACAAGCTCGGCCGGCGGCTCGCCTCCCGCTCCTCAACCGTGGAGATCCTCAACAAGCGCTTCCACCAGGGCTTTGCACGGCGACTCGCGGCGAGAGCCTGCCGCGCCTGGCGGTGCGACTCCTGCCAGGCAACCACATTCGTTCCGGCCTGCTGAAGGTGTTGAACGGTGCGGCCGAACTGCTGGCCGCCATGGCCTGAGAGCACCTCCACTCGCATCGCGAGACTCCCCTGAGGCGATGGTCTGCCACTCCTATCACTTTTCGCTGTCGATGCGCTACTCATTGCTGTAGTGCACGCCCTGGCCGACTGACGTCGGCTGGCGGACCGGGCACGTCCTCGCCGTGACAGAGACCTCCTCACTACGTTGCCCAGCACGCTGCGCAATACGGGACTGACTGCGGGTGGTGTCGTTGGATAGGGTCGGCGCCAGAGATCGCGGTCCATCGGTCCTGGGGAGACGTTGGCATGGAGTCGGTGGCGTCGGCGTTCGGTCGGGCGGTGGCGGCGCACCGGGAGGCGTTGTCGCATGTGGAGGCCGCACGCGCCGGGCTGCGCGCCAACGCAAGCGGCAGCAGCGGGCAGGACAGCCGCTCTGCGCAGGCCGTCGAGGACGCCCGGCGGTTCGCCGCCGGCATGCAGCGGCTGGCCGAAGGGCTGACGCCGGGCTGGCTCGGTTGCCGGCTGGACGCTGCCGCCGGGAGCCTTCCGACGGGCGTGGACGCGGCTGTGGGTCGCCCGCTTGCGGTTCGGCTGGGTGGGGCGTCACCGGTCGCAGGCAGCGTATTCACCGTCGTCGTACCGTTCGTGGGAGCCGGTCATCTGGCGATTGACATTGATGCCCGCGATCCGTCCCTGGCGCGCTGGCTGCGTGGGTTGCTGCTGCGGGTGCTTGCGGCGATGCCGGACGGCGCGCTTCGGGTTGCGACCGTGGACGGGGCGACGCTCGGTGCGGTGCTCGGTCCGTTCCGCGCGATGGTGGAGGCGGATGCGTGGCGGCGGCCCGCGATTGACCTTCCGGGTTTCCAGCGGGTACTCGCCGAGGCGGAGGAGCGGATCGAGCGGGTCCAGGCCGGTGAGGCGGACCCGTCGGTGCTGCTGCTCTGTGTCGCGGCCATGCCGCAGGGGACGGGGCGTACGGAATGGTCGCGGCTAACGGCGATCGCGCACGCCGGGCCGGCCGCGGGTGTGTTCCTGTTGCTGGCCGGTTATCCGCCGCCGCAACACCCGGGTCTGGACGCGGTGCCCCGACTGGAACGGACGACGCACCTGACGGCGACCGGCGACGGATCGTTCCAGGTCTCGGATCCGCCGGGTCCGTACCGGTTCAGCGACGACGGTACGGGGTTGGCGGTGCCGATGCGGCTGGACAGCGGCCCACCCGACGAGCTGGTCGAAGCGGTCTGTCGCCGGTTGGCGAAAGCCGCGCGGGTGCAGGCGTCCACGGATTTCACGGCGTTGATGCCGGCCGAGATGTGGCAGGAGTCGTCGGTCGAGGGCTTGCGGACCGTGGTCGGGCGGGACGGCCGCGCCGAGTGCGTGCTGGCGCTGGATGATGCGACGCCGCACTGGTTGGTGGGTGGGCGTACCGGGTCGGGCAAGACGGTCTTCCTGCTGGATGTGCTCTACGGCCTTGCCTCGCGCTACTCGCCGGACGAGTTGGGCCTGTATCTGCTGGACTTCAAGGAGGGGGTGTCGTTCGCGGAGTTCACCCCGACGGCCGTGGATCCGTCGTGGATCCCGCACGCCCGCACGGTCGGTATCGAGTCCGACCGGGAGTACGGGCTGGCGGTGCTGCGCACGCTGTCGCGGGAGATGACCCGCCGGGCGAGCGAGTTGAAGCGGGCCGGGGTGACGAAGCTGGCCGACCTGCGCACCGGGCGGCCGGACGTGGCGATGCCGCGGCTGGTGGCGGTGATCGACGAGTTCCATGTGCTCTTCGAGGGCAACGACGCGGTGGCCCGGCAGGCGGTGGCGCTGCTGGAGGAGTTGGCGCGCAAGGGCCGCTCGTACGGCATCCACCTGGTCCTGGCCTCGCAGACCATCTCCGGGGTGGAGGCGCTGTTCGCGAAAACCGAGTCGATCTTCGGGCAGTTTCCGCTGCGGATCGCTCTCGCCGGCGGCGGCGGGATCCTCGACCAGCTCAACGACGGTGCCGACAACCTCCCGATCGGCGCAGCCGTCGTCAACGCGGCCGCCGGGATACCGGGGGCGAACCGGGTGATCCGCTTCCCGAACGCCGATGCCACATCGGTGACAGCGCAGCGCCACCTGCTGTGGAACGCCCGACCGCCGGGCGACGCGCCGCCCGCGGTGTTCGCCGGCTACGCCGAGCAGCACCCCGACGCCGATCCCATCTTCGCCCGCCTGTCTCCGAACGTACGGCGGCGGCGGGCGCTGGTCGGCCGTGCCGTCGAGGTCGGTCTACCGACCGCCGGGTTCACCCTCGACGCCACGCCGGGCAGCCATCTGGCCGTGCTCGGCACCTCACCGGTCGGAGCCGACGTGCTGTACGCAGCCGCGGTCAGCCTGGCCCGCCAGCACACCCCCGGCACCGCCCGCTTCCTCGTCGCGCCGCTTGTCGCCGCCGCCGACGAGGCCGCCGACGCCACCGTCGAGGCGATCACCGCAGCCGGCCACCCCTGCGAAACGCTCACCTCCACCCAGTACCGGACGCAGTTGGTCGACCTCGCCCAGCAGTCCGAGCCTGGCGGCGGGCAGTCGACGTACCTGGTGGTGTTCGGCGCCGACGCCGCGACCAACCTCCTCGCTACCAGCGACCCGACCACCTACCGCTCCGGGCACGACGACCTGCGGGCCGTGTTGGCCAACGGGCCCGGCCACGGTGTGCACCTGCTCGGCTGGTGGCGCACCCTGAGCCGGTTCAGCGACGACCTCGGTCCCACCGGCGGCGGCGAGGTCGCCTGCCTCGTCGCGCTCAACCTGCCCGGCAGCGACATCGGCTCCCTGCTCGGCGAATACGCCTCCGAGTGGCAGTCCCGACCCAACCGGGCCCTACTTATAGAGCGGCACGACAACCGCCGCACCCTCATCGTCCCCTACGTCCGCCCCGGAACCCTCGACCAGATCGACGACATGGCATGACTGACCCCGTCACCCCGATGCCCCGCGACGGCGGCTGGGCCGCCTACACCGACCACGCCCGCCGCCTCGCCGCCCTGCTACAGCACGAACGCTCACGGGCCGAGCAGCAGGCCGCGGCGAGCCGCAGCGGCCAGGCCGCCCTCGACCAGATCACCCACCGGCTCGCGGTCCAGCGACAACACCTTCACCAGTTCGCCACCACGCTGCGCCTGCCCGAACCGCACGTCGGCGGCATCGCCCCCAGCCCGGTCGCCGACCCGGCCGAGGCACTTCGCCGGGCCGTCGCATCCGCCGACGCGGCCGACACCGTCGCCGAGCAGGCCCACCGGCGGGCCGCGCAACCACCGCTGCTGCCCGGGCTCACCCCGCTGGCCCGCAACGCCCTCGTCTACACCGCCGCAGCGACGCTGGGCACCCTCGCCTCGCTGCTGATGTTCGCCGCCAGCCCCGACACCGACCTCGGCCGCATCCCGTGGCAACTCGTGCCCTGGTCGCTGTGCGGGCTGCCAGCGCTGGCGTTCTTCGCCGGCTACCTCACCATCAGCCTCGTCGGGCAGCCGCGCATCGGCGGCGGGGACACCCGGTCCGTGCGCGCCGGCGGAGTGATCTGTTTTGTCGGCATGCCGATCCTGTGGTTCATCTTCATCGCCGCGATCCGAGGCTGAACCCGCAGACGCACCCGCCATCGGTGGCGGGCGTTGGACATCACGAATCAGGGGAGGAACATCCAGTGGCCACCATCGGAGACATCAAGGCGGGCCTGGCACACGGCAAGTCCGAAGCCGACAAGGCACTCGCCCAGCTCGCCGGCGTCAACGCTCAGGTCGACCGGGCCATCGCCGTGCTCCAGGCCCTCGCCGCCGGCACCCAGCAACCCGCCGTCATGGGAGCCATCGGCAAACTCAGCGCCGCCAAGCAGAAGTTCGGCGAGGGCGCCGGCCTGATCCAGGCCGCCATCGCCCAGACCGAAAAGTACAACGCCGTCCTCTGACACCGAACCCCGGAAGGTCCCCCGATGCCCACCGTCATCGTCCCCGTCGGCCTCAACCTCGGCCCCTCCTACCGGTACGTCACCCCGCCCGACCCGGAACCGGAGTTCTACCGGGTGCGGCTCCGCGAAGAATTCGCGCAGCTGACCGTCGACGAGTTCAAGGTCTGGGGACGGGCGTTTCTCGACCCCGAAAGGCACGCTCGGCTGGAGATCAATCGGGCGACGCTGCGCGATGACCTCGTTGCGTCTGGAAACGGTCCAGCGCAGCCAGACCAGGCAATCGAAGCGCTGCTGGAGCGCGGCCTTCTCGTTGAGTTCGACCCGGACGGCTCGCTCGAAAAGGTGTTTCGGCAGCTCAAGCTATTTCCCACAGCTGAGGGCCTGGGCAGCACTCCGGATGAACCGGCTTGGGAGCGCATCGGTCACAACGGGCAGCCTCTGCTGAAGGTGAGCGCGACTGTCTATGGCATCTGGGCCTTCTCCAGCACTGAAGAGTCACTCTGGGCTGCCTGCTCAGGCCTCGCCGAAGATGCTGAGCAAGGCAGGGCCGAGGGCGAGGAACTCGACTCGCTGACCGCGGACGAGGCGGCAAAGGCAATCGCCGGCAACGTGCCGCTTCTCATCTCCGCCGGCTGCGCAGTTCTTGACAAGACTTCCTAGCGATGGGCTGGCGTCGGCAGACTAACCGAGCCGGAACATCCGGTTCCCGCATCGGCAACGTCGGACGGTCCGCCGGGCGCGCGTTGATGGACACAGCGGTTGAATCAGCGCGTGACGGCATCACCAAGGTCAGCGAGAAGGTCGGTAAGGCAGCCGGGGCTGGGATGGCTGTAGCAGCCACGGCAGCCGCTGACGCAGCTGGCTACCACCCCTCACCCTTGATCGCGGTTGGTGCCGCGTACGCCGGTATGAAGGTCGGCGGCCTGGTCGGACGGGCCATGAACGCCGGGTTGGACCGGATCACCGCAGGTCGGGGTGGCGGTCCGATCGGTTCGGTCATGGCGGAGTTGAGCATGGTTCTGCAAACGCTCGACCAGGTTGGTCGCGGCATCGCCGAGGTCGTCGACTCGGTGAACAAGGCCCAGGCTCATTTCCAGAAGGTCAGCCGGGGCGGGGGCAACAACCTGTTGAACAGCGCGGTGCGGGCGTGCCGGCAGGCGCCCGTCCGACTCGAAGAGGGCGTGGACGAGGTCAAGCAGGCCCAGGACCTCGTCGGTAAACACCTGGTGGCGGTGGCGACGGCCGGTGGCTGAGCGCCAACCGTCGCCGTCGGCACACTCCGCCGTGTCGTGGAGTGCGTGGAGGTTCCGGGTCAGCCGGGCGGCGGGTTGCGCAGTGCCGGTTCGCCGGCTGGCGGAGCCATTCGGCGCCGGGTTGGTGATCGCCGACGACTCACCGGCACGCCCGAACGCATCCGCGGCCACCCTAAGCAGCGCCGATCCCGGTGGCGGAGCCTCGAACCCGGCCGGCAGGCGCTGCTCGTCCTGGCTCACCTGCGTAATGGCGACACCTACTACTGACGAGCAGTCGCCGATCTTGATCATGCAACACGCCTGTTCAGCGATTTGAAGGGTGGATCGGGCATTGCACGATGCGAACCACACCACCACCGTCACCGACGATCCGCGCCAGGGCGCTTGCCAGTTCGCGCCAGGCCAGACCACAGACGCGGAGCGACGAGCGACGGGTGCTCTCAGGTTGATGACCGGCCTCTCGGGCGTTCAACTCGCGAACAAAGCGCCCGCAGGGAACTCTCCCTGTTCCCGCCACGAGCCCTTGATCTTCGAGGCGATAGCGCCCACTGCGGAGTCGAAGCGCCCGTCTTCCGGGCTGATCTCCCACGATTCCTTGTCGATGATCAGTACTCGATCGAAGTTTTCATCGAAGCCGAACTCGTAGCGCACAGTCTCTGCGGTTTCCGCCACCTTACGGCCGGTGACCATCATGCCCACGGTTACCTCCATGGCGTCGAAAAGTCCTCATACGTCGGCTCTGGGATTTGATTCTGCCAGTTCGAGACAGCGTTGGCCGCATGGTGAGCTTCGCTGTAGGTAGCACCCGGATGAGCATCGTAGTAGCGCGCCTCAGCCAGTTCGTGCTCAAGCAGAACCACGTCCTCGGGCAAGGGTCGCCCGGCGCGAAGTCGAAGCCATGCTTCGGCTATGTCGGGGCTCGGATCGTAACGGCGATGCACGATACCGCCCGTTTGATAGTCGGTGAGTGGGTGCTCCTCGAAGAAGACGTGCTGCCGGATTCGCTCGATTTCCGCCGTCGAGAACCCGATCGAGCCGTCGAGACGGTCCGAGTCTTGCACCGATGAGGCAACGACATCGACATCCGGTTCAGCACGAATGCTCTCGTATGCGTCCCCGGCCCATTCGTCCTGCCGCTCGATGTCCAGCATGCTCCGCGGCCGGGTGGAGTGGCCTCCGTGAAACCGGACCGTGGGGATAGCGGCGCCATCCGCTGTTATATTCGCTGCGTTCGTACCGCTGAGTCGTGCGAGTGTCTGTTTGAGCCGGGCAAGGATGCTGGCGAGTTCGTCGAGTTTGCCGCTGAGACGGCGCAGGCTGTTGAGCAGTGCCCGGATGAAGTGCTGGATCCGGTTGGCCCACTGGGATACCAGGGTGGCGACCTGACCGGCCACCGCCGGAGTGGCCAGACCGAGCGTGACGCCCTCGGCGGCCAGCCACTGCGGCAACCTGACCGCCAGCGTCGCGACGAACTGAGCGATCAGGTCCCGCACGATCTCCCGGACCAGACCGACCAGCAGGCCGGCGCCCTCCACCGCGTACGAGATCGCGTTCGTCACCGTCGCGGTCCCCTCGACCGCAGCAAGTTGGTCACCAGCACGGGCGCGGTAGGCGTCGCCGGACGCGCCGTACCAGTAGGCAGTCTGCGCGCGCGCGTCAGCCGCGTACTGTTCATGGGCCTGCGCGGCCGCGGCAGAGACGTTGCGCCAGGTCGCCGCATGCGCGGCGATCTCATCCGGCTGCCCGGCCAGCCAGTCCAGCGCGTCTCGCAGCGGCTTGAGGTGCTCCATCAACCAGCCGACGCCCCAGGCGAACAACGAACCCAGCGGGTCCACCGCCAGCACCAGCGCGTCCAGGCTGCTGCCGACCCCACCGAGCGTAACGTCGACCCAACTATTGTCCCGGATCCCGGCACTGACCTGCCGGGCATCCTCGACCAGCCCCAGACCCGTCGACCAGGTCGTTGAACTCTGCGCCTGAGCAATCAGCGGATTGTCACTCACCACGGCGCCTCCGGGCCGCGCCCCGCCTCGCTCAACCGCAGAGCACTGTCCGCGTCGGTCGCCTCGATCGCCTCAGCAGTAGCCCTCAGCTTCAGCGCCGTCTCCGACAACGCGTCCATTGCGCTGTTCAAGACGTCCAACGCACCGCCGAACAAGGGGTCCAACAGGCCGGGCAGAAACTGACAAAGTTCCCCGTACGCCCGGCGGTCCATAGTCACCTCGCGCACCGCCGCCCGGGCCACCGCCATCTGCTCAGCAACCTCGCCAACCACGGCCGCATGCCGGCGAACCGCCTCGACCGGAAACCGCATCCCGGTACTCACCGCTCGTCCCGCCAGCCCGGCACCGGGAACCGGTTCTCGAATGAATCGATGATCGCCCGCCCGGCCTCACTGTCCGCACCGATGGTCCCCCGAACCTGCTCGGCCACCTCCGCCGACAACGCCGCCTGGGCCCGCCGCATCACAGCCAGGATCTCCCGGGCCAGCTGCCGCCCCGACCGCTCATGCACCCGATCGTCGAGATCAAGCGACTCCACCTGACCCGACGAACCGACCGTCACCCGGATGGCACCGTCCCGCCCCTGCGCCGACCCGGTCAACGCCGCAACCCAATGCGACAGCTCGACAGCTCGCCGAGCATGGGCATCCACCAGCGACACCCACGAATCCAGCCAATCTTCGGCAGTATCGACACCGTCCACTGGAGTCTCGCCTTCGCCGACAGCCTACCCACGCTATCGAGACCACACCGGGCTGTGAAGACGCTACATCCAGACTCCAAGGCCCTCGATCCCAGCGTCCGAACCCCCTGGTTCGCGCAACGCCTCACTTGACCCGCGTGCACCTGCGGTGCACCCAACGCCCCCAAATGGCGATCTTCAGGTGCCCGTTCTGGCTGGTGGGCCGGACGTTGCACCATGCGAACCACCCCACCGCCGTCCCGGGCGCGCCACTGCGGGGACGTTTGACCAGCTCAAGCCGTATCCGGACTACCTCAGGAGGGACTCGATGACGGTGACAGCGCACCGATGAGCGCTTCCGGGGATCGACTCTCGCTGAAGTCGAGCGGATGAGAGCGGCGGGATCCCAGCGGCCAAGACCTGGGCCTTATTTACCACTTTGAGCATATTCCTAAGGATCGTTCGCCACCTCATTGCCGCCGCCCCACTTCATATATGCACGCTAGTGCTCAAGCATTCACTCCAGGTAGTGTCTCGGCGGGTAGCCTGGAGGCGATGGGGGTCGGCTCTTGCCGGACTGGCGTGACTTTGTGTGTAGTGCGCTTGACTTCTGGATCAACGCGGAGGGCGGACCGAACCGAGTAGGTAGACCGCTGCGGATCGGTCGGGCTCACCCCTTGGAACCGGGCTGGTTCTCGGTCGATATACGGGGATTGCGGTTTAGCGGTATCGACCAAATCGAGTCGCTTCGACTGGCCGGACCGGGCGGCTTGGAGACCGGGCCCTCATACGCGGTGCTGGAGGCCGTGCAGGAGGGAGAAGCGGTACGGTTTCGGGTTCCCGAGTTCATCGATCTCGCCGAGCCTCAGCTTTGGCAGAGCAAACAGCCGCCCACCCGGCTCCTCGTGAAGCTGAAGGAGGGCATCGCCGGGCTGCGCGAAGCCGGTCTGGCACATGATCTCGCAGCGGGACGACTCACCTCGGCGCCGAGTCATCCGCCTCACGTCAGCGGGTTCACTCCGGCCCAGGACGCTGCACGCGCAGCATGTCTGGGCCGCGGGGTCCATCTCGTGTGGGGTCCTCCCGGGACGGGAAAGACTCGCGTGCTCACCGAGGCGATAGATGCGCTGGTCCGCGGCGGCAAACGGGTCTTGCTGGTGTCCTCGACCAACATCGCCGTGGACAACGCTTTACTCGGCGCGGTGCGGAGCAAACGACATCAGCATGGCCATCTGTTGCGTGTCGGCCCGCCTCACCATCCGGAAGTTCTCGAACATCCCGATGTCTGTCTGCCGTTCCTGGTCGAGCAACGGCTGGCGACGGTCAGCCAGGAACGATCCAGGATCGAGCAACGCCTGGTGCTGATCCGCAAGGAGCGCACTGAATTGGCCCGGTTGGAGAACGAGCTTGCTGGCTTTGACGCAGACGCCTACCTCCGAGCAAAGAGCGCCGCAGCTGCCGCGGCATCGGTACCTCAGTTAGCAGCCAACTTGGCCGCAAAAAAGGAAGCTTCGCACGTCGCCCATGTCCGTCTGGCGAACGCAACGACGACTCGCGACGCCGCGGAGAGCCACTGGCGTGATCTTGACGCAGCTCGCCGGGCCTATACCGAAATCGACCGGCTCGATCAAGAGATCACCGAGCTCGTTGCGGCAGCCGACGGTCAGGCCGCACGCGCCCTGCAGGCGAATCATGCCGCGGATCTGATTCAAGCCGAAATCCGCGACCTCAGCGACGGGCGGCGCTTTTCCCGGTTTCGCGATCGCGGCCGGTTGAAGAAGCTGGCATTCGATGAGGAACAGGCCAGAACGCGGGCGCATGACGCCGATCTGAGTGCACGCGAAGCGAAGGAACTCGTCGACCGTCAACAACACCGAGCTCGGGTTCGGATCGAGCAGTTGACCACTGCGGCCAGCTGCAGCCGGGCGGACATTCGAGAGGCGCAGGCCTTCATGCTGGGCGCGCGCCAGGAGTTGGAGAAAACGGCCACGATCGCCGATGAGACCACGTCTAGTATGGATGCCGCACAGCAGCGTCTGCTCGCAGCCGAGGCCGCATCACCGACTGAAGCACAACGCGCCTTGCTCGCCGAAGCGGAACATCGTGACCTGGTGACCCTCAACGCGAAGATGCGAGTCTTGCGTACCCGGCTCAGTGCTTCCGAAGGTGATTGGAGCCGCCTGGAAGCCGAGTACACCAAGGTGCAGGAGCAATACACCCGGTTGAGCCGCGACGCCGAAGGCGAGATCATCCGCGACGCCCGTCTGGTCGCGACCACCCTCGCCCGATTGCGCACCAGCAAACCGCTGATGGACGGGCCGTACGATGTCGTGCTGGTCGACGAGGTCGGCGCCGCGAACATTCCCGAGGTACTGCTCGCGGTATCCCGCGCCACCCAGGCGGCCGTCATGTTCGGCGATTTCATGCAGCTCGGCGCCATCATCGACAACGTAGAGGTTGGTAAAGCTGACCGGGCGGACGTGAAGAAGTGGCTGATCCCGGATGTCTTCGCGCACTGCGGAATCTTCTCAGCGGAAGACGCCGAGCGTCATCCAGGGTGCACCATGCTCGACGTCCAACACCGCTTCGGGCCGCAGATCATGGGATTGGCCAACGCGATCGCCTACGACGGCCGCCTGAAGCCCGGCGAATCAATCCGTCCACACATCGAGAGCGATCCAGAAATCTTGGTCGTTGACGTCGATGACCTCGGCGAGATCGGCCGTGTACGAAGTGATGGGCGGTTCAAAGGATGGTGGCCAGCCGGTGCGCTGCTCGCTCGCGTCCTGTCCGACTTTCATCAGAGTCGAGGAGAGCGTACGGGCATCGTGACCCCCTACGGCCGGCAGGTCGAGGCGACATTGGAATCGCTCCGTGACCACGAGACCGGAACAACCTTGGTGACCGAAGTCGGTACCGCGCACCGCTTTCAGGGACGCGAGTTCCCGATCGTCGTCTTCGACACGGTTGAGGACGAGTACGACACTCGCTGGATGGCCGAGGCCAACCGCACCAAGAGCGCCTTCCTGCGTGACGGTATCCGGCTCTTCAACGTCGCGATCACCCGCACTCAGCACCGTCTCTACCTGATCGCTAGCCTGCGGAGGATCGAGGCCGCCGCAGCGGACACGCCCTTCGGCCACCTCGCCGAACTCGTCAGGCAGAAACAGGCCCGGGTCATCCGCGCCAACTGTCTGGTCACCCCGACGACTACCCCGGAGGACGATCTGGCGTACCTCGCCGGGAGCTTCACGGGCGAGCTGGCCGAACTGCTGGCACAGCACGTCCGCGTCGAGGATATCCACGACGAGCGGACGTTCTACGACGTCTTCGCCGGTCACATCGCATCGGCGCGACAGTCGATCTGGCTATGGGCACCGTGGACCACTACCCGCGTGCGGTCTGTTCTGCCGCTGTTGCGCGCGGCCGTCGATCGCGGCGTCCGTATCACCCTTTTCGTGCGGGATCCGGGCGATAAGGTACAGCGCGAGCCTGAGCACCAAGGGTTCTTGGCCGACCTGCGGGCTGTACTTCACACGGTCGTCGAGGTCAACGTCATGCACCAGAAGATTGCCGTCATCGACGAACGGACAACGCTGCTCGGCAGCCTGAATGTCCTGTCACAGCGGTGGACCCGCGAGGTGATGGTGACAATGCGTGGCTCACATTTCGCGCGGAAACTGCTCGAACATGAAAACGCCGCCATCTTCTCTCGCCAGCCACCCTGCGGTGTCTGCGGCAGCCCTCAAGTCGATCTTCGCCGACGGCATAACGGAATCTGGTACTGGCGCTGCTATGCGGACACCTGCCCGAAATGGACCCCTACTGGGCGAGGTCGATGGACACAGGACATCGACCTCGGCTCGAAGTCAACACCCAAGAAGGCTTCGTCTCAGCGAGCCAACAAACGGAGTTGACCTCCCCTGGTCAGGGGGGATTTGACTGATCGAGGGCGGTAAACGAAAGGTGCGCCTGGCCTGCGAGGATGTGGGTGTCTACGCCATGTCCATAGCAGAGCAAGGTGCACCTTTCTGGTGAGTAAGAGTAGTGGGTGGGATCAGCGGCTGGTCGTCGGCTCGGACGGGAAGGGCCTGGTCGGTCACGCGGGTGCGGTCCTGCTGCGTAAATGCGCCGATCGGACCGGTCTGACCAGTGCTCTGAACAAGGTGCTGCCGCGCGGCAAGGGCCCCGGCTGGTGGGATCGCGGCACGGTCCTGGTCTGTCTGGCCGTGGTGATCACGCTCGGCGCCACAAGCATGTCCGACATCGGCCTGCTCGCCCATCAGAGGCTGGTCTTCGGTGACCGGCCGTCGGAGTCGACCGTCCGGCGCGCGTTGGCCGGTCTCAACGAGAAGGTACTGAAACGGGTCGGCAAGGCCCGGGCGAAGGTCCGCGCCCACGTGTGGGCGCTGCTCGCCCGACGCCCGCAGGGGTTCCCGTGGCTGACCGTGGCCGGGAAGCTGCTGACCGGCTGGGTGGTCATCGACATGGACGCCACGCTGATCACCGCCCACAGCGACAAGCAGGGCGCAGCGGCCACCTTCAAGAAGGGCTACGGCTTCCACCCGCTCGGCGCGTGGTGCGCGAACACGGCGGAGTGCCTGGCGATGCTGCTGCGGCCCGGTAACGCCGGGTCGAACACGGTCGCCGACCACATCCGGGTCCTGGGTGACGCCATCGCGCAGCTCCCGGCCGGCTACCGGCGCAAACTCCTGATCCGCGTCGACGGGGCCGGCGCCACCCATGAGTTACTGGAGCATCTGGAGCGGATGAACCGGGTGTGGCGCAGCGTGCGTTTCACCGTCGGCTGGACGATCACCGCCGCCGACGAGACCGCGATCGAACAGGTCCCCGCCGACGCCTGGACCGACAGCCTGCACCAGGACGGCACCGCCACCGGCACCGCGCACGTCGCGGAACTGACCGGTCTCAACCCCCGACTCGCGGGCTGGACCGGCACGCTACGGCTACTCGTACGACGCACGAGGCCGTCGGCCCGGCACGCCCGTAACCTCACCGCCCTGGAGAAACGCACCGGCTGGCGCTACCAGATCGTGGCCACCAACATCACCCGGATCGCAGGCGTGCCCGGCTCGCACCAGCCGCAATGGCTCGACGCCCTCCACCGGGCCCACGCCGGAGTGGAAGATCACGTCCGCCACGGCAAGGCGACGGGTCTGCGGAACCTGCCCTCCAAGGACTGGACCGTCAACCAGGGCTGGACCCTGACCTGCAACATCGCCGCCGACCTCGCCGCCTGGACACGGCTCCTCGGCCTGTACGACCAGCCGGACCTCGCGCACGCCGAACCCGACACGCTGCGCTACCGGCTGCTGCACCTGCCCGCGAGACTAGCCACCCACGCCCGCCGCCGCGTGCTGTCGATCCCCGGGACCTGGCCCTGGGCCGACGCGTTCACCCTCTGCTGGCGACGCCTCACCCTGCTACCACCGGCCACCTGACCTGGTTCCCCGCACCTACCAGCAGAAAGGGCCGTTTCCCGAGTCCGGAGACCTCGGCGCGTCCACAGCGACATGTGGCGATCCCGCACCCCACCCGAGTGGACAAAACGGTCAAGCCGAAACGGTCAAGCAGGGAGCAAAACCGTCTGACGGATCGAGGTTGAGACCCCAATCTCATCGGGCACCGATTCTCGGGCTTCGCCGTTACGTATGCACAAATCGTACCGATTCGCGGAGTACGGTCTCGGCGCCATCAAGGTCGGCAAGTCGAGCAGCGAGCGTGGCCATCGCCAGCCGTTCCGGTAAGGCCTGGCTGAACTTGAGTCCGTCAAGTGCCTTCTTGTTGACCTCGGGTAAGCAGAGTCGCTCGTCGGCATCGGCGATAAGGGCCCGCCATTCGGAGGGAGTGATGTTCTCTCGAAGCCTGACGTGCCGGTCGTCGAAGCGCTGGATCGGGTCGACGACTTCGGTGAGGGTTGCGGCGAGTGTGGCGTTCGCGCGGAAGCCTGCCCAAGTCCACCATCTGAGGTCGTCGCCGCGGTGGTCGCGCAGGATGACGCTGCCGCCGGGGCGCACCAGCGAGGACTCGTCCTCACGCACCTGTGCAAGGCGGTCGATGGCTCGGCGGGTGAGTTTCACCGGCGGGTCGGCACCGAGCAGTACCTCGCGCATGGCACGAGTCAGCTCGAAGCCGAGGCCTGACCAGCCGCCGGTTGTCCAGCGGGCTTTGCCGCCGCCGTCGGCGGATTCGCGGAAGCGGCGGCGGCGCCAGTCGATGTAGGTGACGCGCCAGCTGCGTCCGTTGAGCAGGAGTCGTCGGTCGCCCTGGACCTCTTCGGTGAGCAGGGCGGGGTCGACGCGGCCCAGTTCTTCGCGGCCGACGAGGACGGTGAATTCGGGTGCTTTGGTGAAGACGGCGGTCATGGTCATGAAGTGCCGGTGGCCGAAGCGCCGTTCGGCTTCGGGTCCGATGAAGAGCATGCCGCCGTCGCTGTCCAGGTAGCCCTGGTCGATCAGGTGGCGGAGGATCGGGTCGGCGCTGCGGTCGAACGGGGCGAGTCCGTTCCACCACTGCGGCCATGTCTGATCTCCTGCTCGGTGTTCCTGCAGGCAGAGCGCGAGAATCTGTTGTGCGGCGATGTGCCGGGGTTCGGGTGGGGCGATGACGGGCTCCACCCAGCCGCGGCCCCAGAGCAGGAGTAGGGCTGCGGCTTCGAGCAGGGCGTCGCCGTCGCGGGCGAGGAACAGGCAGTTGCGGATGTTGCCGGGCCGGCGCCCGGTGCGGCCGAGGCGCTGGAGGAACGATGCCACGGTCGCTGGTGTGTCGATTTGGATGACGCGGTCGAGGTCGCCGACGTCGATGCCGAGTTCCAGGGTGCTGGTGGAGACGATGACGCAGTCGCGGGCTTCGGCGAACGCTTCCTCCGAGCGGCGTCGCTCGTCGGCGGAGAGCGAGGCATGCGACAGGAACGTGGTGATGCCTTTGCCTCGCAGCAGGCTGCCGAGTTCTTCGACCGCTTGCCGGGACTCGCAGAAGACCAGGCGCTTCTCCCCGGCGTGAAGGCTAGCGATGATCTTGGCGGCGTTCTGGAGGGAGCCGACGTAGTCGAGCTCGATCTCTCCGGGCGGCACAGCGGGAGCAGGTTCTCCCGGTACGAGGACGGGCAGGTCTGGCGCGACGACGCGGGCCGGCCGGGTACCGGCGCCCGAACCTTGCAGCCAGGTCAGGAGCCTGTCCGGGTTACCCACGGTCGCGGATAGCCCGACCCGTTGTACTGGTCGGCCGATCAGGTGGGTGAGCCGCTCCAAAACGGCCAGCAGGTGCCAGCCTCGGTCGTCGCCGGCGAAGGCGTGGACCTCGTCGACCACGACGGCTTGCAATCCGGCAAAGAACGCCCGGTGGTCGACTTTCTGGCTGACCAGCATCGCCTCCAGAGATTCTGGGGTGGTTAGGCCGCGCGCGTCGAGACTATTCAGGACCTGGAACAGGTGCGGTTTGACGCCGGGCAGGAACGGGTCGTGGCCTTGTTGAACAGCTGGATCGGGGTGACGTGCGGCTGGAACGCCTCGTGACCGATCAGGTCCTCGATCGCCTGCTCGGTGGGGACGAGCAGTTGGGGCTGTCTGACGTCGAAGTTGCCCCAGAAGTGGCGTACGCAGTACCCGCAGTCCAGCGGGCAGCCGATGATGTGGTTGAGCGACAGGCCGCTCTTGCGGTAGCCGACGTACTGCGCCATGTACGGATCCAGGCCGGCCTTCAGCGCGTCCGGCATGAAGCGCAGTGTTCTCGGGCCGCTGTCGAGGTCCGGGATGATGGTCATCGAGGGTCTCCGTTCACGGTGTGCGGGGCGCGGAGCAGGTGTTTCTTGGCCGGGCCGTACCAGATGCCGAAGTCGCGGGGCACGACCTCGGTGCTGTCGGAGCTGTGGATGAGGTTGTCGATCAGGCGGCCTTCGGCTATCGCCTTCTCGAGGCTGTCGGCGGCGAACTGGCCGCGGATGGTGTCCGGTCCGGCGGCGGCCGGGCCGGTCGGGCCGAAGCCGCGGCGCGGCGTCGAGGCCGTAGCCGAGGGCGACGGCGGCCTGCCGGCCGACGTAGATGCGCCGCAGTTCGGCGGGCACATCCCGGCCGAGCTGCGTGGACAGCGGCAGGATGTCGGCGTAGTGGGTGAAGATCTCTTCCTCGGTGGGGAAGACGCAGCAGACGTCGACCACCTGTAGTTCCTGCTCGACGGCGGTCAGGACCGGGCCGAGCAGGTCACGGGCGAGGCAGTCGGGTTTGAGCAGGATCACTGTCCACCAGCGCCAGCCGTCGGGGTTCACGGTGCGCCGATCCGGTCGGGCCAGCGGGCGGCCATCAGCCACCGGTTGCCCGCGGTCAGGGCTGCGGTGATGTCGGCGGTGATCGGGTCGCCGGTGTGCCGGATCTGCCGGTGGGCCTCGAACAGCAGCAGCACCTGCCGCCAGTAGTCGGGCACCGGAATCCGGGTGGTCGCCTCGGCGGTCAATGTCGTACCGCCCGCCCGGAGAGCCTGCTCCCACCACAGCACGGTGGCCAACTCCTCCGGCGAGGTGTCCGGCATCGGCGAGCGGGGGAACGTCGGAGCCGTTGTACGGTCGGCTTCGGCCAGGATCGCCTCGACCTTGGCGATGTCGAGGACGTTGATGTGCATCGAGCCGACATGGTGGGTGTAGGTACCGACATCGACACCGAGTCGCCGGGCGGCCAGTTCCTGGACCATGGTGAACGAGAAGGTGTCGCACAGCAGGCCGATGACGGCGTCGTTGCCGCGACCTCGGGTGTCGTACTCCGGCTGATCGTGAATGCGGCGCAGCACCGCCACGTACGCATCGCCGAAGGTGTCGAACGTCGTCGGGGTGAGAGTCATCGTGATCTCCTTACCGGCGCGCCGAGCGTGTGCAAGGTGTCGAGCAGGACCGCGATCTGGGTGCTGAGCCGATACGGCTCCAACAGGCGCAGGCACGCGCGGATCAGATCCCGGTGGGCCGGCGTCCCGGCGATCGACTGCAACCAGTGCAGCTTCTCGACGACCTCGCCGCCGTCGCGGACGTGCAGCTCCGGTGGTGTGAACCGGCCGGCGGTCACCGTGTCGGTCGGGGTCTACGGCAGGCAACCCTGGGTCACGGCCTCGAACAGCCGTGACGTCTGATGCCCGACCGTGCGATAGCGCTCCGGCAGCAGCAACACTCGGTGGTGTTCCGGCCCGCCAACGGCCACCGCCACTCAAACACCACCGCATCCAGCTCCGGCAACCCGGCGGCGAACCGGTATCGGTCGTCCAAGTCGACGCCTGCCTCCCACCGGTCCCGGTCGGCCTGCAGCAGCACGATCTCGTTCCCGGCGTCTTGGAGAGCGTCGATCACCGCACGGTGGTAGGCACGCGACCCGTCCGGAGTGTCCAGGACTCCAGCGGTCAGGAAACCCCATGCGCTGTAGCCGATCCGTCTCCCAGCGGGCGACGAGGCCGTTCGTCGGCGGATTGTGGAAGAGGAGATGGTCATCGGCGCCTCCTCCCGGAACTTCTACATAGCCCGACAATCACGCGCCGTTCACCCCGCCGAAAGAACCCCGCTGAGACCTCAGTTCGCACCCTCACCGTGGGTGCGTCCGGCCGACCACCGCCTCCAGCAGCGAGTTTCGAACTGCCGGGAGAAACTGTCATAGCCAGCTCCTACCCTGCGAGGCATGATCAAGAGACCCACCATGGGCTGGCAGAGCAAGGTCGCCGAGCAGGAGGCCGCCGTCACCGCCGGCACCTTGGCACCTTGGCACCAGCCAACGCGTATGCGATTCACCTGTGGCCCCCGGCGTTCACCGCCGCGGTCGACACCGTCCTGGCCGCCTACGAGCGGGACGTCGCCGCCCTCGACACGGCCTCCTCGGACGAGGCGATCTGGACCGCTGTCGAGACGGTCGTGGTCGGGCTCAACACCGCCGACGAGCCATGCGGCGCGATCGAGACCGGCGAACGCGAGCAACTCGCCGAGTACGTCGACACGGTCCTGACCGACGCCGGCGTGGACGTGGCGGCGCTGACCGCCCGCCGCGACCGTCACCGCAGCGAGCTGACCGATGCGTGGCGCGACTGGTGACCGGTCGCGGGCGACGGCGTGCGGACTACCTCACGACGCGGCGACCGCTGCTGACGTCTCGGCCAGCCATCGGCGGATCACCTCGAAGTCGTTAGGAGTGACGCCGACGGCCGGATCAGCCCGGTGCAACAGCGCTCGCCCCTCATGGTGGGCATGAACCCATCGCCGGTCAGTGTCGGTGATCTCGTCGTCGAGCCAGACGAATGTTCGCCCGGCCGCCCACCGGATGAGGAACGGCGTCTTCCAGTGCAGTCCGTGTTCGGGCTCGTCGTCATCATCAGGGAAGTCGACCACGGGTAGTTCCGGCAGCCCGAGCCGCGGCGCGACCTGCTCGTTCGCGTCCGACATCCAGGTGGTCGCCCACACCAGCCAGCACCCCAGCGACCGAAGCCGGTGCCCGTCCTCCGGGTCGAGCCGCCCCAGCAGCGGATTGCCTTCGTCATCGTCGGCTGGCGGGGCTGCGTATCGCTCAGCCGAGGTGGGCTCGGTCGGCCGGGCGCGGAACGGGATCAGCACGCCGTCGACGTCGAGAAACATGATCGGACGGTCTGCGGTAACGGCCATGATCGACGGAAACTATCAGAGCGGTGTATCCCCGTCCGTGACAGTGATGCTGACCGGCGAGCGCACGCAACTGGCACCATTGCGTAACGGGGAGTATGCGACAGTCGCCGTCGTGACCTTCCCCTTGCAGACGCTCGCATCGGCCTTGGACGAGCGCGCCGAGATCTGGTCCGGGCTGGCCATGTCCTGGCGAGCGTTCCCTGCCCAGCCGAATCACGGCAAGCCTGTCGTCCGCGCCGAGCTGGAGTCCGCAGCGTGGCTGGTTCAGATCATGATCTGGAGCACCGGTGAGGCGGAGCTGGAAACCGTGCGCCTGCGCGACGACAGGATCGTCAACAAGCACTTCGACCTGACCAGTCGAAGCGACCTCGACGATCTCCTCGATCAACTCGTCCGGCTCCTCGTCCACAACGAGGTACCCGAGGAGGCCATAGTCCAGACCGAGCAGTAGCACGCAGACGGGCCGCCCGGCGCACATCGCGAATCGACGGCAGTCTGACCCGGGGCGTGAGCCTCGGGACGGCCATACCCGCTCGCTGTGCGAATCGTGTGGGCAGCCCGGAAATGATGGTGCCGTCCAGCACGCGGTGATCCACGATGAGCGGATGCAACGCGATCCCGCTCTCGTCCGGATCCAGGAGGCCGTCGCGTTGTGGAGCGTCGGCCAGGTCACCGCAGCCGAACTCGTCAGCCTCGGCTGCGAGCTGCTGGTCGCCGGCTTCGACGGGATGAACCTTGCCATGCTCGCCGGTGTGCACGCGCGCAACGCGGACGAGGAGGTTCCCGACCTGCTGGAGGCCGCTCTGGACGATGTGGGGCTCAGACACTATCCGGCGGGCAGCGATGCCGGGCTTGAAGCCGCCCTCAGCATCATGGCCTCACGTGTGCTGGCCGGCCGGATGTCACCGATGGACCTCGCCACGTGGGCGCACTCCACCATCGGCCACGACCGGCTTCCCATCGCCGAACGCCTCGTGGACCTCGATGACGTGTACGACACTCTTGAGTACATCGACATGACTGAACAGGACCTCGACAACGAGATCCTCGCAGAGGCCCGACGGATCACTGCAATTGCCGGAGACAGCGGCAGCTCCACCCACCCGTTCCCGACTTCCTGATGCCGCCGCGAGCCAGCCGTTTAGGCGGCCTCGTCAATCTCCTCGTCCTGTTGCGGGATCCGATCGGCACTGTGCCCAGCCGTTCCTGCCATGCCCTTTCGGGATGGCAAGCCGCGCGCGAATCGTCGGCCGAACAGCGACATCACAGGTGGTGGCACTTTCGGGCCCGGGTCCGGCCGCTACCCACTTCGGGCGAATGCTGGCAGGCTTGACCAGGTGAGCACCTTGTCTACCAACTCCGGCACCGGGCCCCCCGCGATGCCCGCGGTACTGCACCGCTCGCCGCTACGGGCACGGCGAACGACCGCGAGGGTACGGCGGCAGCGTTGGCCGCGGAGCTGCGGGACGAGATCACCGACCTGACCAGCGACGAACCCGTCGCACCGTCACCCAGCACCCTCGCGAAGACCCGAGCCCGCCTCGAACACGTGATCACCAACGGCGACTCACCCGAGCGCAAGGCCATCATCGAGGAACTGATCGCCCAGATCCGCATCATCGGCGACGAGACCATCCCGGTATTCCGGCTACCCCGCGACGAGCACGTCCCGGTGGACGCGGCAACATCTGCTACGTCCCCCGGCGACGGCAACGAACCGGATCCGGTTCGCGCAATGCCAAACCTGGTGGGCCGCCGGGGACTCGAACCCCGAACCTATGGATTAAAAGTCCACAGCTCTGCCATTGAGCTAGCGGCCCGTCGCTGCCAGGGTACCGGGCGTGGCCTGCGCGGGCTTCGGCATGCCGCCGGCCGACATCACATCGAGATCTTGGATTTTGCATCCCGCCGGATGCAAGATCCAGGATCCCGACCGGCGTGCCCCGCACCGCTACCGGCGGGGTGCGCTCCCGGTCGCGGCCCGGCCGTCGACTCCGGTACCGGCCCCACCCGGGACCCCGTCCGACGCCTCGTCCGGGGTCGAACCCGGGGTCGAACCCGGCGTCGAACCCGCGGCCGGTTCCGGGGCCGGTTCCGGGACCGGCGCGCCGCCCACCGCCCCGGCGGCCTCGCCGGCCGCCGCGGTCGCGTCCGGCAGGTCAAGGCTGGTACGCAGGGTGACCGGCTTGAACAGGAGCGCGGCCAGCAGACCCAGCACCGCGATGGCGGCCGAGATCAGGAAGATGTGGCCGGTGGCGTCGCCGTACGCGGAGCGCACGATCTGCGCGATCGGTGCCGGCAGGGAGGCGAGGTCCAGCGTGCCACCGCCGCTGGATCCGTCGGCGGGGATGCCGGCGGCGCTCAGGTCGTGGGTGATCCGGTCGGTGACCCGGTGGGCGAGCACGGCGCCGAGCACGGATACGCCCATGGCGCCGCCGAGGGAGCGGAAGAACGCCACGGTCGAACTGGCCGCGCCGATGTCGCGCAGCGCCACCGTGTTCTGGACGGCCAGCACCAGGTTCTGCATGCTCATGCCGACGCCCACGCCGACCAGGAACATGCCGGCGCCGACGTAGACCAGTGAGGTCTGGTGGTCGATGGTGCCGAGCATCGCGAAGCCGGCGGCCAGGACGACCAGGCCGGTGATGATGTACGGCCTGATCCGGCCGGTACGGGTGATCAGTTGGCCGGCGACGATGGAGGCGCCCAGTACGCCGGCCATCAGCGGGATGGTGAGCAGGCCGGCCTCGGTCGGGCTGTAGCCGCGGCCGATCTGGAAGTACTGGCCGAGGAAGACGGCGCCGCCGAACATCGCCATGCCGACCGCGACGCTCGCCAGGATGGCCAGCGCGGTGGTGCGTTCGCGGACGATCTTCAGGGGTACGACGGGTTCGGCCGCGCGGGATTCGACGAGTACGGCGAGGGCGAGCAGGAGCAGCGAGGCGCCCACCATGGCGGCGGTCTGCCAGGAGAACCAGTCGAACGAGTTGTCGACGAAGGAGACCCAGATGAGCAGCACGCTCACGCCCGCGGCGATCAGGCTGGCGCCCAGGTAGTCGATCTTCACGTTGTCCCGGCGGATGGTGGGCAGGTGCAGGGTGGCCTGGAGCACGATCAGCGCGACGATGGCGACCGGGACGCCGACGAAGAAGCACCAGCGCCAGCCGAGCCAGGAGGTGTCCACGATGAGGCCGCCCAGCAGCGGGCCGCCCACGGTGGCCAGTGCCATCACCCCGCCGAGGTAGCCGTTGTACCTGCCGCGTTCCCGGGGCGGGATCATCGCGGCGATGGCGACCTGGACCAGGGCCTGCAGGCCGCCGACGCCGATGCCCTGGAAGGCGCGGGCCGCGATGAGCTGTCCGGCGCTCTGGCTGAGTCCGGCCACGGCGGAGCCGAGGACGAAGACCACGATGGAGATCTGGACGAGCGCCTTCTTGTTGAACAGGTCGGCCAGCTTGCCCCAGATGGGGGTGGTCGCGGTGGCGGTGAGCAGGGTCGCGGTGACCACCCAGGTGTACTGGGTCTGCGAGCCGTGCAGCGCCCCGATGATCCGGGGCAGCGCGGTGGAGACCACGGTGCTGCTGAGCAGGGCGACGAAGAGCACCAGCAGCAGGCCGCTGAGCGCCTCCAGGATCTGCCGGTGGCTCATCGGCTCCGCGTGCTGCGCGGTGGTGGTTGCGGTCGGGGCGCTCATCGCGCGGCCTCCAGGTCGGGGATTCGGGGTTCGTCTTCGAGGGCTTGGTGGATGTCCGTGGTGAGCCGGTGGAGCGCCCGGGTGAGGTTGTCGATCTCCTCGGGTCGCCAGCCGGCGAGTGCCCGGTCGAGCAGGTCGCCGTACCAGCGCTGGGCCGCGGCCAGCGCGGCCCGGCCGGTTTCGGTGAGGACCAGCACGCTGGCTCGCCGGTCGGCCGGGTCGGGGTGGCGCTCGACGAGGCCGTCGGCGACGAGCGCTGCCACCGCCCGGCTCACGGTGGACGGGTCGAGGCCGGCGACGACGGCCAGTTCCTTGGCGTGGCAGCCGGCTGGTCGGTCCACGATCTGGCCGAGGTGGGCGAGGGTTTCGAGCGTGCCGCCGGGTACGGCGGTGCTGGCCCCGGTGCGGCGCTGCCGGACCTGGCGGGCGAGCCGGGTGAGGTCGCGCATGCGGTCGACCAGTTCCGCCTGGGCCGCGGTGCTGGGGTTGGCCACGCCGCCTCCTCGGAAACTTGGTTGCCTCACACAAGTTTCCACAAACTTGCCTGCTGTGCAAGTTTGCTCAGTGAGAACACCGTCACCTCGGCTCTAGACTGCCGACGTGGACGACAGGCTCGGGCTACGGGAGCGCAAGAAGGCCGCCACCCGGCAGGCGCTGCACGAGGCCGCGCTTCGACTGGCCATCGAGCAGGGCCTGGACCGGGTGACCGTGGAGGCGATAGCCGACGCCGCGGAGGTGTCCCGGCGGACCTTCTCCAACTACTTCGCCAGCAAGGAGGAGGCGCTGCTGCACGCCGACCTGGTCCGGCTGCGCTCGGTGATCGACTTGGTCCGGAGCCGGCCGCAGAGCGAGGAGCCGTGGACGGCACTCCGGCACGCCGCCGAGCGGCTCGCCGCCGAGGCCGCACGGGAACCGGAGTGGTTCACCCGGCGCCGGCTCGTCGGCAACCATCCCGGCCTGGCCGCACAGCAGATCTCCATGTACGGCGCCGTCGAGCGGGACCTGGCCACCGAGCTGCTGCACCGGATGCCGGGCCGGCCGGACGCCACGCTCCGGTCCCGGGTCCTGGCCGCCACCTTCCTCAACGCGCTGCGCACCGCGATCCAGCACTGGATGGACCACCCCGACCGGCCGCTCGGTGAGGTGGTCGGGGCCGCCCTGTCGTACATCAGGCCGGCCTGACCCCACACCCGGCGGCGCCCGCGAACCGGACCGGGAACGGGCTGCCCCACCCTGTTTCCCGGCCCGGCTCCCCCCGTTCCCCCCGCGAGGCTCAACAATTGACTATGTTCAATTTTTAGATACCCAAAAAGCCGCCCTCCGTGCGTACGGACGGGCGGCTCGCGGTTGGCGGCGGGCGCTGGCTACCCGACCTCCACCGCCACCCAGGCCGCCAATCCGAGCAGCCCAGAGGCGTGCCGAGCCACGTCGGACCGATCGACGGCCGGAGCGGGCGAACCGCTCGTCCATCCGCACCACATCGTGCGCCCCCCGCTTTCCCCAACGGTTGAACCTGCCCGATAACCGTACGACCGTTCCCTTCGTACCGGCAATCGCATTTCCGATCGAAAGGACCCGTCACACCCTCGCGCGACACCGCGCACGGCACCCCGACCAGCGGCCGCGACCACACCCGCGCCGCGGATGCCGACCTACCGGACGGTCCGGCGATTCGTCGAACACAAGTTCGAAAGCCGGGGTAGGGTGATCCGCATGACCTCCCTGGCGTACCAACCCTCGATGCTCGACCTCGACGACGAGCGCGGCGCCCGGCTGGGTTGGCTGGCCGGCCGGGTCCGCCGCCACGAGCTCACCGACGGCGCCTGGGTCGACCACCTGGCCGGCTGGGTCCGCGGCTCCGACGCGGTGCTGCGCACCCTGCTCAGCGACGTCCCGTGGCGGGCCGAACGGCGCACGATGTACGACAACGACGTGGCCGTTCCCCGGCTTCTGTGCTGGTATGACGGCCGCGACCGGCTGCCCCATCCCGTGCTCACCGACGCGCGCAACCGGCTCACCGAGCACTACCTGCGCGAGTTGGGCGAGCCGTTCGTCACCGCCGGCCTGTGTCTCTACCGCGACGGGCGGGACAGCGTCGCCTGGCACGGCGACACCCGCGGCCGGTCGGCCTATCTGGACACCATGGTCGCGATCGTCTCGTTCGGCGCACCGCGCCCCCTGCTGCTACGGCCGCGTGGCGGTGGGGAGAGCCGGCGCTTCCTGCTCGGCCACGGCGATCTGGTGGTGATGGGCGGATCCTGCCAACGCACCTGGGAGCACGCGGTTCCGAAGACCGCCCGCCCGGTCGGCCCACGGGTCAGCGTCCAGTTCCGGCCCGTCGGGGTCGCCTGACCACCCCCGCTGGCGGGACGGCGGCGGACCGGCACCGCCGCCGTCCCGTCAACCCCGGGGTGGCACCGGACGACGGGCTCGTCCCGGACTCCCAAGAAACACACAGCAAATCTTGTGGTTGATGCCCAGTTGCACGGGGCAGTCTCTTCGGAATGAGCGAGCACGCCCCGGCCGACCCCCCGGCTGATCGGCGGAGCGCCCGTGGCGGGCCACCGGATCCGCCGGACCGACAGCGCCCGAGCCGACCGCGCCTGAGCCGGCGGCGGTTGTTGGCCGGCGGCGGCGCCGTGGCGGCGGCCGCGGTCGGTGGCGGCACCGGCTACCTGCTCGGCCAACGCGGCAACCCGAGCGCCGAGGGGCCGGCAGCGGACACTCCACCACTGCACCGGTACGTCTCCCGACCCGACCTGTCCGTGCCGGTGGTGACCATCACGACCGGTGCGGGCAGCGACGGTGGTCTGGTCTTCCTCACCCCGGCCGCCGGCGCCGGTGGGCGCGGCCCGCTGATCGTGGACGCGTCCGGCGACCCGGTCTGGTTCCGGCAGGTTGCCGCGCCGGCCGAGGTGGCCACGGACGCACGGATGCAGCACCTGAACGACGCCCCGGTGCTCACCTGGTGGGAAGGGATCATCGACCACACCCTCGGGATCGGCGCCGGCGAGTTCGTCATCGCGGACACCTCCTACCGGGAGCTGCACCGCCTGCGCGGAGCCGGCGGCGAGCCCGCCGACCAGCACGAACTCGTGCTCACCGAGCAGGGCACGGCGCTCTTCTTCACCTGCCCGGCGGTCGATGCCGACCTGTCCGCGCTCGGCGGGCCGGCCGCCGGCGCCGTCTACGACGCCGTCCTTCAGGAGGTGGACCTGGAGACCGGCCGCACCCTGTGGCGGTGGCGGGCGCTGGAGCACGTGGAACTGGCCGAGTCGCGGGCGCCACTGCCCGGCGGCGAGCGGGCCGGATCGCCGTACGACTTCTTCCACGCCAACGCCGTGGCGGTGGACCGGGACGGTGACCTGTTGGTGTCCGCCCGGCACACCTGGACGGTGTACAAGATCGAACGGGCCACCGGCCGGATCCGCTGGCGGCTCGGCGGGCCCCGCAGCGACTTCCAGCTCGACACGGACGCGGCGTTCTCCTGGCAGCACGACGTGCGGCTGCGCCACGACGGCACGATCGGGCTGTTCGACAACGGGGCGGGGATCACCGAGGACGCCACCTGGTCCCGTGGCCTGGTACTGGACGTCGACGAGCAGGCCCGGACCGCCACCCTGGTCCGGCAGATGCTGCATCCGGACCGGCTGCTCGCGGCCAGTCAGGGCAACCTGCAGGAGCTGACCGGCGATGCGTCGTTCATCGGGTGGGGCGCCCGGCCGTACTTCTCGGAGCACGCGGCCGACGGAACGGTGCGGTTCGCCGGCAACCTGCCGGCCGACAACGTCTCCTACCGCGCCTACCGGTTCGCCTGGTCGGGTACGCCGCCCGAGCCGCCCGCCGTGGCGGTGAACCTGGACGGACCGGCCGCGACCGTGTACGCGAGTTGGAACGGCGCCACCGACGTGCGGCGCTGGAGGGTCCGCGGCGGAGCGCAGCCCGGTTCGTTGGGCATGCTGGCCGAGGTCGACCGGACCGGGTTCGAGACCGCCCTGCCCATCCCGGACGTCCCGGCCTATCTGGCCGCCGACGCGCTGGACGCCGACCGCCGGGTGCTCGGCAGTTCGCCCGTGCTGCCGGTGCTGCGCGGCACGGCCTCCCCGGCGGCCAGCGGCGGCTGACCGGGCGCCGACCGCCGCCGCACGCAGAGTCGGCCGGCCGGCGCGACGCGCAGCCGCGCCGCGCAGGAGTCAGCCGGCCCGCGCGGCACGCAGCCGCGCCGCACAGGGGTCAGCCGGCCCGCGCGGCACGCAGCCGCGCCGCACAGGGGTCAGCCGGCCCGCGCGGCGCGCAGCCGCGCCGCACAGGGGTCAGCCGGCCCGCGCGGCACGCAGCCGGCCCGCCGCCGGGCGGGACGTACCGGCCGGCCCGGACGGTGCACCCACCGGCCCGGACGGCGTACCCGCGGTCGGCTCCGGCGCCGCCGTGGCCAGCAGCTCCGCCATCAGGTCCCCGCCGCGCGCCGGGCGGGTGGCCCGCGCCGTGGCGCGGGCCGCCTCGGCCCGCAGGCTGCGGGCGGCCTCGGCCGACCGCTCGGCCTGCTGCCACGCCGCGCGCTCCCGCTCGGCCGCCGCCTGGTGCCCGGCCAGCAGGTCGTCCCGGATGACCTGGAGCAGGTGCCGTTCCTGGTCGAAGGGATGCAGTCGCGGGTCCCAGCCGGCCCGGTGCGCGAGCGCGTCGGTGAGCCGGCTCACCGACAGCTCGCCCCGCCAGTGTGCGGCGATCACCGCGCGGTGCAGGTACCGCTCGCGGTCGGCGTACTCGGCCGGGGTCTGCGGGGTGCACGGGGCCGGCAGCGCGGCCGCCGCGCGGACCGGTTCCAGCGCCTTCTCCGCGGCCCGGTACGCCTGCCAGGCGGACTCGACCTCGTCCTGGGCCGCCGACCACGCCTCCCGGGCCTGCCGGGCGGTCGCGGCCGCCCGGTCGGCCGCCACGGCCACCTCGTCGGCGTAGCGCAGCAGGTCCTGCTGCTCGTCGTCGAGCGGAACCGGTTCGTCGGCCGCCTCGGCCCGGCGCGACCGGGCGGGTTGGACGACCAGGGCGACCATCGCGGCCAGGCCGAGCAGCAGGAGAACGATCCAGATGGCAGCCGCGCGCGGCATGTCGGGCAGGACGAGGGACAGGACGGTCTTCATGGGGGCACCTCGGGGGCGATCGAGCGCGGGACGGGGCGGGGCGCACGACGGGCGTACCGGACCGGCGGTTGGCGGTGGTCATCCCGGTGGTCATCCACGAAGGCCGGGACCGGCGGGAGGGCCGGGTCCGCGGCGGCAGCGGGCGGGGACCGAGCGGGGTCGGGCCGGTACGCCTCAGCGAGTGGGTGGGGCGCGTTCGCCGTGGACGTTCGGCGACGTCGTGCCGGCGGTGTGCCGGACCGGGGCGATGCCGGCCGGAGCGGCGGCGTCGAGCACCGGGGCCGGCGCCGCGGCCGGGTCGGCGGCGACGGTCGTGATCGGCGCGGTGTCGAGGTCCCGGGCGGCCGCGGCGGCGAGCGTCACGTTCGCCGGCCGGACGGCGCCGCCGGCCGGGGCGACCGGCCCGACGGTGAGCGGGGGGCCGGCCAGGACGACTGCCGGCGAGTGGTCCGGCGCGCCGGCCGGATCCACGATGGCCGATCCCGGCGGCGCCGCACCGGCGCTGAGCGCGAGGATCGCGGCCGTGAAGGCGGTCATCGCCAGCGCCGCGGCCGTCCGCATGAGCCAGCGCGTCACCCCGCAGGCGGGTGCGAACGCGGCGGCCATGCCGCCAAACCTACCCTGCCGGCCCCGCGGGCGCACCGGGGAAGGCCGCTCACCTTCGCCGGTTCGTCCGCTGTGGACAATCAGGCGAAGTCCTCCTCGCGGTACTCGCCGGCCGGCCGGGCATCGGCCGCCGCGTGCCGGTCCCGCTCGGCGCCGCGCAGTTCGGTGCGGCGGATCTTGCCCGAGATGGTCTTCGGCAGGTCGGCGAACTCAAGCCGGCGGATCCGCAGGTACGGTGCCAGCCGGCGGCGCGAGTACGCGAAGATCGCCCGCGCGGTCTCCTCGGTCGGCTGCCAGCCCGACGTCAGCACCACGTACGCCTTCGGCACCGCGAGCCGGACCGGGTCGGGCGACGGCACCACGGCCGCCTCGGCCACCGCCTCGTGCTCCAGCAGTACGCTTTCCAACTCGAACGGGGAGATCCGGTAGTCGGACGCCTTGAACACGTCGTCGGTGCGGCCCACGTAGCTCAGGTAGCCCTCGGCGTCCCGGGCCGCGATGTCGCCGGTGTGGTAGTAGCCGTCGGCCATCGCGGTGCCGGTCAGTTCGGGGTCGCCGTGGTAGCCGGTCATCAGCGCGGTCGGCCGCCGGGACAGGTCCAGGCACACCTCACCGTCGTCGCCGGGACGCCCGGTGACCGGGTCCACCAGCGCGACCGCGTACCCGGGCAGCGGCCGGCCCATCGAGCCGGGCTTGACCGGCTGGCCCGGCGGGTTGCCGATCTGGGCGGTGGTCTCGGTCTGGCCGTACCCGTCCCGGATGGTGATCCCCCAGGCCGAGCGGACCTGCTCGATCACCTCGGGGTTGAGCGGTTCTCCCGCACCGACCACGATGGCCGGCGGGGTACGCAGCCGGCTCAGGTCCGCCTGGATCATCATCCGCCACACGGTCGGCGGCGCGCAGAAGCTGGTCACCCCGCAGCGGTCGAGCTGGCTCAGCAGGGCCGCCGGGTCGAACCGGCCGTAGTTGTACACGAAGACCGTGGCCTCGGCGTTCCACGGCGCGAACACGCTGCTCCAGGCGTGCTTGGCCCAACCGGGCGAGGAGATGTTCAGGTGGACGTCGCCCGGCCGCAGCCCGATCCAGTACATCGTGGACAGATGGCCGACCGGGTACGACGCGTGGGTGTGCTCGACCAGCTTGGGCCGCGCGGTGGTGCCGGAGGTGAAGTAGCGCAGCAGCGGGTCGTCCGCCCGGGTCACCCCGTCGGGCGTGAAGCCGGCCGGCTCCTGGTACGCCTCGGCGTACGGCCGCCAGCCGGGACCGCCGCCCGGGCCGGGACCGCCGGTACTGGGCTCGCCGCCCGGGCCGGGACCGCCGCCCGGGCCGCCGACGGCGATCCGGGTGTAGTCCCCCGGTACGTCGGCGAACTTGGCCACGTCCGCCACGCCGGTCACCACGTGCCCGACGGCGCCCCGGACGATCCGGTCGGCCAGGTCGGCCGGGCCGAGCAGCGGGGTCGCCGGGATCAGCACGGCCCGCAGCTTCATCGCGGCGAGGATCGTCTCCCACAGTTCGAGCTGGTTGCCGAGCATGAGCAGCAGCCGGTCGCCGGCGCGTACCCCCTGGGCGCGCAGCCAGGTCGCCACCTGGTCGGACCGGTGCGACAGCTCCCGGTACGACAAGCGCCGTTCGCTCCCGTCGGCCTCGACGATCCACAGCGCCGTGCGGTCGTTGTCCCGGGCCACCACGTCGAACCAGTCCAGCGCCCAGTTGAACTCGTCGAGCCGGGGCCACTGGAATTTCTCGTACGCGGTGGCGTAGTCCTCCCGGTGGGTGAGCAGGAAGTCCCGCGCGGCCCGGAAGGCATCGGTACCGGAGTTGCCCATGGTCACGGAGCCTTCCCCGCGACGAGGTGAGAGGTCAAGGGGTGGCACGGCCGCGGGTCAGCTGGCCCGGCCGGCCAGCTCCGGTTCGTCGTCGGGGCTGTCGATCCCGCCGGCACCGCCGATCCCGGCGGCACCGCCGATCCCGCGGGCACCGCCGACCGGACCGGCGTCGACCTCGCCGGCGGCCCCGGTGCCGTCGCCGTCGTCGGTCCCGTCGGCGTCCTCGATGTCGTCGCTCTCCTGGAGTCCGGCGCGCTGCTGGAGCCGGCGCAGCGGACCCGGCGCCCACCAGATCGCGTCGCCGACCAGCCGCATGGTCGCGGGAACCAGCAGCATCCGGACCACGGTGGCGTCGAGGATCAGCGCGATGATCATGCCGACCCCGATGAACCGCATCATCGCCACGCTGGCGAAGGCGAAGGCGCCGGTCACCACGACCAGCAGCAGGGCCGCGGCGCTGATCACCCGGCCGGTCCGGGACAGCCCGGTGGCGACCGCGTCCCGGGTCGAGGCGCCCCTTGCCCGCGCCTCGACCATGCGGGACAGCAGGAACACCTCGTAGTCGGTGGACAGCCCGAAGACGACGGCCGCCATCAGCACGATGATCCCGACCTCCAGCGGCGCCGGGGTCACCCCCAGCAGGCCGGCCCCGTGCCCCTCCTGGAACAGCCAGACCAGTACACCGAACGTCGCCGACAGGCTCAGTGCGCTCATCAGCACGGCCTTGATCGGCAGCAGGATCGAGCCGAAGGCCAGGAACATCAGCAGGAACGTCGCGCCCACCAGCAGCAGCGCCATCCACGGCAGTTGCCGGGCGGTGGCGTCCAGGCTGTCGGCGTTGCGGGCGGTGGTGCCGCCCACCAGGACCTCGGTCCCGTCCGGCGGGTCGAGCGCCCGGATGCCCTCGACCGTCGCCCGGGCGGCGTCGGTGAGCGGGTCGGTGCCGGTCAGCGTGGCGCTGAGCACCGCGACATCACCCGCCGCGCCGGCCGGGGTGACCGACCGTACGCCGGCGACCGTGCCCACCTCGTCCGCGAACGCCTGCACCTCGGCCTCGGTGGGCGCGGCCCCGGCGTCGCCGCGGAGCACCACCTGTACCCCGTTGCCGCTCATCGCCGGGAACTCGTCCTTGACCGTCTCGATCGCCTGCCGCGCCGAGTCGCCGGCCGGCAGCACCCGCTCGTCGACCTCGCCGAACCGGACCTGGCCGATGGGCGCGGCGAGCAGCAGCAGCCCGGCCAGGATGGGCAGCACCACGAGCACCGGGCGGCGCATGGTGAGCCGGGCCAGCCGGACCCAGCCACCGCCGGCCGGCGTGGCGGGCGCGGGCGCGGCGGCGGGGCGCCGCCGCCGGAGCGAGAGCTTGTCGATGCGCGGGCCGAGGATGCCCAGCAGCGCGGGGAGCAGCGTGAGCGAGATGAACGCGGCCAGCGCGACCGCGGCCATCCCGCCGTAGGACAGGGACCGGAGGAAGCCCTGCGGGAACAGCAGCAGCCCGCCGAGGGCGATGATCAGGAGGGTGGCCGAGAAGACCACCGTACGGCCGGCCGTGGCCACGGTGTTCCGCACGGCCGCGCGGGTGGGCCGTCCGGCTGCCAGTTCCTCGCGGAACCGGCCCACCATGAACAACCCGTAGTCGATGGCCATGCCCAGGCCGAGCAGGCTGGCGACGTTCACGGCGAACGAGTTGACGTCGGTGTTCAGCGCGGTCAGGTGCAGCACGCCCAGCGAACCGAGGACGGCCAGGCCGCCGACCAGCACCGGCAGCGCGGCGGCCACCAGCGACCCGAAGATGATCACCAGAAGGATCAGGACGACGGGCAGGGAGATCGCCTCGGCTCGGGCCAGGTCGACCTTCGAGCGCTGCGAGGTGGAGTCGTGCAGCGCGGCGCCGCCGCCGATCTGGGACTCGACACCGGGTACGGCGAGGCTGTCCTTGATCTCGTGGAACGCGCTGAGCTTGTCGCCGCTGCTGTCGCTGGCGAGGGTGAGCACGGCCAGGCCGCTGTGCCGGTCCGCCGTGGCCAGCTCGGGTGCCTCGCCCGACCAGTACGACGCGACCTGGGTGACCTTGTCCGTCGGCAGGGAGTCCAGGACGGCGGTCACCTCCCGGGCGACCGCCGGGTCGTCGACCGTGCCCGACTCGGGGGTGTAGACCACGATGACGTCGCCGCCCTGCGGGCCGAGCGCCGCGGCGACGGCCTCGGCCGCCCGGCTGGACTCGCTGCCCGGATCCTCGTAGCCGCCCTCGGAGAGATGGCCGAAGACGCCGAGGCCCCAACTGCCGGCACCCACCACCGCGGCGGCGACCAGCGCGAGGACCATCCAACGGAACCGGTAGGCAAGTGAGCCCCACGAAGCGAACACGGCCATCCCTGGGTCGTGGTGGGTGTTCACCAGTCCGACAGTCGCCCTCGATCTTTCCAGACACTGTGTGTCAACTGTCATGGAGTGACTGATTGAACGATACTCACCAACCGTAGGGGCGGAGCCACTTTCCGACCACTCGGGACAGCGCCGGGTGAGATACCTAACAGGGCGCCGAGGCGGTCGGAACCGGTGCGCCATCGACCGGTGCCAGCACGGCGTCCTCGGGCCGGATCACCGACCGGATCCGGCGGGCCAGCATGGGCAGCGCGGAGAGCGCCATTCCCGCCGCCCCGACCGCGACGGCCGCCCGGCTGCCCATCGCATGCCCGAGGAGGCCGCCGAGCGCGCCACCCAGCGGCAGCGTGCCGAAGGTGCAGAGCCGGTAACCGGCGTTGGTCCGGGTGAGCATCCCGTGCGGGGCCACCACCTGCCGCAGGGTCACCGACAGCACGTTCGCCGCGCCCAGGCCGGCGCCGGCGAGCAGTTGCACGGCGGCGATCCCGGCGGCCAGCGCCACGCCCGGGCCGGGCAGCGCCGCGATGGCGAGCGGCATCCCGCAGGACAGGCAGAGCGCCGCGGCGAAGGCCCGCCCGTACCCGAGCCGGACGGACAGCCGCGGCGCGAGCATGGTGCCCAGGAACGCGCCGGCACCGCCGGCGCTGAGCGCCAACCCGTACAGGCCGGGGGCGAGGTTCCGCACGGTCACCGCGTACACGATGAGGTTGACCACGAAGACCTGGGCGGCGCCGTTGTAGGTGGCCGCGTGCACGGTGAGCGCCCGCAGCACCGGGTTGCCGGCGAGCTGCCGCAGCCCGGCCAGGATGCCCGCGCCCGCCGCGGGTGCCGGCGGGGCCAGTTCGGCGCGCCGGGCACCGGCGACGCCCAGCGCGGAGAGCAGGTAGCTGACCGCGTCCACCACCAGCGCGCCGACCGGCCCGACGAGCTGTACCAGGCCACCGGCGAGGCCGGGACCGGCCACCTGGGCGGCGGTGGTCGAGCCCTGGGTGGCCCGGTTCGCCGCGGTCAGATCCGGCCTGTCGACCAGCGACACCACGTACGCGAAGCCGCCGATGTCGAACACCACGGTGGCCGCCCCGATCAGCAGGGCGAGTCCGACCAGGAGCGGCAGGTTCAGCAGTCCGGACAGGTGGCAGAGCGGGATGGCGACCATGGCGGCGGCCCGGAGCAGATCCGCGGCGACCATGATCCGGCGCCGGCGGCGGGCTTCCAGCCAGCGCCCGACCAGCAGCGTCAGGACGACGTTGGGCAGGTAGCTCGCGGTCGCCACGGCGGCCACGCCGGACGCGCCGGCGCCCAGGGTGAGCGCCGCGACCAGCGGCAGCGCCACCGCGCTGACCTGGCTGCCCAACACGGATGCGGTGTGCCCGGCCCAGAACCGGCGGAAGTCGGCATGGCGGCGCAGGATCGACGACTCCGTTACCACTAAGCCCCCTATAAAGGTAACGAGTTACCGGATGCTAGCCCTGGCCGGTAACGTGGTCAACATGCGGCAGCCGGGGGATCGGGCGCCGGCACCTCGGGAACTCGCGCTGGTGCAGGACCTGATCAACACGAACGACATCGAGGGCCGGCGGGACCTGCTGGCCGACCTCGACGGCCTGCGGGCGTTCTGCGTCGAGCACGGGCTTCCGGAGCCGGTGGCCAGCACGGACGAGGAACTGGCCACCGTGCGGCGCTTCCGGGAACTGCTCCGGGACGCCTGCCAGGCCCACGCCGGCACGCCACTGCCGGCCGGGAGCGAACGGGAACTCGCCGAACTCACGGCCCGCGGCCCGCTCTGCCTCCGGATCGGTTCCGACGGTTCGGCGTACGCGACGCCGACCGTGCCCGGGGCGGTGCCGGCCGCCCTGATCGGCCGGGTCTGCGCGGACGTGCTGGCCGCCCAGGCCGCCGGCACCTGGCCCCGGCTCAAGGCCTGCGCGGCGCACGGCTGCCGGTGGGCCTACTACGACCACAGCCCGGCCGGTCGCGGTCGCTGGTGCACGATGAGCATCTGCGGCAGCCGGGCCAAGATGCGCTCCTACCGGGCCGGCCGGGCGCCCGACCCGCGCTGAGCCGCCCTGGCCAGCAGCCAGCACGCCACCACCGCGTACGGGACGGCCAGCACCGCGAAGGCGCCGCCGTGTCCGGCCACGGTGGCCAGCCCGGCGTACCCGGCGTAGCCGGCGAGGGTGGCCAGGTCGGTGACCATCCCGGCCACCGAGGTGACCGTGGCCCGGGCCGGCTCGCTCACCCGCTCCTGCAACCTGGCCCCGGCCACCACCTCCAGGACCTGCAGGATGCCGAACGCCACGGCGACCAGCACGATGCCCGCCGGCCGCCGGCTGAGCGCCCCCGCGGCCAGCACCGCGGCGGCCAGCGCCAGCAGGGCGGCCAACGGCCGCGGACCCGACCGGGCGGCCGGACCCGCGCAGAGCCCGCCGAGCGCCACCGCGGCCCAGACCACCAGCAACAGCAGCGGCACCGTCGCGGCGGCGACGCCGGTCTCGACGACGAGCAGCGGGGTGTACTCGTCCAGCACGCCCCAGCCGGCGGTGACCAGCACCACGAAGACCAGCGCCGAGCGCACCGCGCGCTGCCGGCCCGCCGCACCGAGCCCGGTGCGCAGCGTCGCCCGCCAGCCCGGTCCGGCCGCGTCCGCCTCGACCCCCGACCCGGCCCCGTCGACCCCCGACCCGGCCGCCGCGTCCCCGGGCGCCGCCGGTCCGGCGACGGCGGGACCGTCCGGGGCCGGCGCGGCGCCGCGGTGTTCCGGGAAGGTGGCCGCCGCGGCGGCGGTGAGCAGGCACGCGGCCACGCTCGCCGCGCCGACCGCGGGATATCCACCCCGGTCGAGCACCGGCGCGGCGAGCGCCATCGACGACACCACCCCGACGGTCCCGAACGCCCTGGCCCGTCCGAGGATCCGGGCGTACCGCCCGGCGGCGCCGGCCCGGTCGAGTTCGGTGTAGACCAGCGCCTCCAGCGCGCCGGAGGTCAGCGCGCCCTTGACGCCCCAGAGCAGGAAGCCGAGGGCGAACGCCCAGAACGAGGGGGCGGCCACCCACAGCGTGAAGCCGAGTCCGGACAGCAGCGGACCGGTCCAGAGCAGCCGGCGACGGGATCCGGCATCGGCCAGCACCCCGGACGGCACCTCGAACAGCAGGCTGCTGCCCGACCAGATGGCGAACAGCGCGGAGATCTGCCCGACGGACAGGCCGCTGTCGCGGAACAGCAGCGCGTACACCGGGTACAGCAGGACGAAGTCGTCCAGGAACGCGTACCCGTAGAGGGTGGTGGCGATCCGCCGGTCCGGCCGGTACGCGCGGCCCCGGCGCGGGCCGGATCAATGTCGCCAGGTCATGACCGCGATGGTAACAACCGTGCCCAGCACCAGGAACGGACCGAAGGGCAGCTCGCTGGCCCAGCGCACCCGGCGGGTGAGCAGCAGCACCAGCGCGGTGCAGCCGGAGGCGACGACCGCGAGCAGCAGCCCGGTGAGCACCGCCGGCCAGCCGTACCAGCCGAGCAGGGCGGACGCGCCGAGCGCGAGTTTCGCGTCGCCCAGACCGAACCCGCGCCGGCCGAGCAGCAGCGTGGACGCGGCGAAGACGGCCGCCACCGCGAGGCCGGCGAGCACCGCCCGACCGGCGTCACCCAACGAGCCGGCCGAATTGGCGACGCCGGTCGCGCCGCCCGCCGCACCGGCCAGGCCGGGCACGCCGGTGGTACCGGCCAGGCCGGCCGCCGCGAGCAGCAGCCAGGTGCCGGCCGCCGCCGGCAGGGTCAGCCGGTCCGGCAGCCGGTGCACGGCGAGGTCCACGAACACCAGCGGCACGGCCCAGGCCGCCCACCAGGCGAACGCCACCGCCGGCAGGACCGGCCCGGCGCCGGCTCCGGCGCCGAGGAACGCCAGCAGCAGCGCCGCGACGAAGGCCAGCTCGACCGACCAGGGCGGCGCGCCGACCCGGGCGCCGCAGCCGGCGCACCGGGCGCCGGGCAGGAACGGTCGCAGGCCGCCGGCCAGGGACAGCTCCGCGCCGCAACCCTCGCAACCGGTACGCGGGGCCGCGCCGGGGCGTACCGAATGGGTGGCGACGGCACGGCGCTGCGCGGGGGTGACGGCCAGCCAGCCCAGGGCGCCGAGCCGGTACGACGGGCCGGTCATCGATTACGTTCCGTGATTGGCATGAGCGACCGGCGATGGCGTGAATCCCTCGTTCCTTCGCGCTCCACCCGGTAGCCGCGCCCGTTCACCGCTCGCCGGGCGTCCGGCCGGGTCCCGCCGACGGGTCCACCGACCGCATTGACCCGCATTTTGGGGACGACCGGAGTGGTATTCGGCCGCATCATCATCCGAATACCACGGGATGTAATATTCCATTGCGACTGACACTTATTGAGCGACAACAAATCGCTGCCTCCATCAATCCGCGAGCTTTACTACACTCAGTGATACCGCAAATTGCCTCTGTCGCATTCGCGGTCGTCAGCCTATGCTCCCCCCTTGGACAACGTGCAACCGCCGGATCCCCGCGGGGTCGCGGTTGGCCTGAGAGCTTGAAACGGATCGCACAAGCTGCGTGAGGAGGCGGCGATCGGGACTACGGACCAGCAATGGTCCGGCGGGACAATTCGCGTTCATCGAATGGTCACACCACCGACACCGGGTCGGAACAGGGAGCCCCGGGCCTGGTTCACCATTCCCTGACGACGAGAGAGGCGCCCATTTCTCCGACCCGGTAATGGGAATTGTTCCGCGGCACGGCCGCCGCGGGAATTCCCCGGAAGTGGGGGGAAGCGGCAAACGGGACAGGCGCGAGAACGAGGAGGGTATTCGGTGGGGGCAGCACAGTGGAGCCGGCTCACGGCGATCGTCGCCGCCGCCGTGCTCGCCGCTGGCGTGGCCGCCTGCGGGTCGTCCGACGGCCCGGCGGCGATGACCGACACAGCGGGCCGGGTGGCCAGCCCGGCGGCCGAGGACCAGCGAACCACCGACGCCAAGCGGGCCGCTCTCACGGCCTACGCCGGCTACCTGTCCGCGTCCCGGCGGGCCGAGCAGCAGGGCGACCCGTTCGCCCCCGACCTGCGCCGGTACCTCGCCGACCCGCTGCTCACCCAGGTCCGCGTGACGGTCCGGCAGGTCCGCGAGCACGGGGCCACCAGGACCGGCACCCTGCACTCCGACCCCGAGGTCACCACCGTGAGCCTGGACACCAATCCCGCCACCGTGCTCATCCAGGACTGCCTGGACGCCACCGGCTACCGGCTGGTCTACCGCCGCAACTCGGCGCCGGTGCCCGGCTCCACCGGCGGGCGCTACCTGGTCACCGCCACCGCCACCCGCTATCCCGACGGCCGCTGGCTGATCAACACCGGCGCCTCGTACCGGGACCAGCCGTGCTGACCGCGACCGGCGGACCGGCCGGCGGACCGGACACCGGCCGAAGCCGCGTACCGATGGCCGGCCGCAGCCGCCGGCGGACCGCCGGCCGGGGGCCGACCCGCCTCGCCGCCGCCCGGCTGGCGGCCGCCGGTGCCGCCCTGGCGCTCGCCCTGGTGGGCGCCGGCGCGGCGCTGACCGGCGCCAGCGCGGCCGTCCGGGACGCCGGCGGGGCGTGCCCGCCCGCGCAGACCGACTGCCACGTCTGGGACGACGACCCGGGTAGCCCGGGCAACCCCGGCAACCCGGGCGGCGGCGGTGACTCCGGCGGCCCGGGCGGCAGCGGCGGTCGCACCTGCACCCGCAACGGCGACCTCGTGCCCTGCTACGACGCGATCCTCGGTTGGTTCAACCAGTCCGACGGCTGCTACTACAGGCTGGCCGAGCCGACGCCGCCGGACCTGCCGGACGGCCAGCAGGCGTACTTCCGGTCCTGCGCGACCGACGGCGCGGGCGGCACCAACATCGTGTACCTGGACGAGCCGCCGCCCGGCTTCGGCGCACCGCCGAACCCCGGCGACATCGCGGCCGAGATCCTCGCCAGCATGACCCTGGCGATCCCCGAGGCGCACCTGGCGCCCGGTCCCGGCAAGCCGGGGCTGGTGGGGTTGCCCGTCTGGCTCTGGACCGGCGGGCCGGCCGGGCAGAACGAGGAGGCCGTCTGGGGTCCGCAGGCCCGCAGCCGCACCGACCGCGGCCTGAGCGTGACGCTCACCGCCGCCGTCGAGTACGCGCAGTGGCGGATGGGCAACGGTGCCGCCATCACCTGCCGGGCCGGCGAGGGGAAGCCCAACAAGGGCCAGGGTGAACGGCACACCACCCAGACCGGCAGGTCCTCCTGCGGCTACGACGGCTACCCGACCGCCGGCCGGTACGGCGTCTCGGTCACCACCCACTGGAAGGTGACCTGGACCGCCACCAACGGGCAGCGCGGGGAGATCCCCAACGTCGTCAGGACGAGCCAGACCGTGCAAGTGACCATCAACGAACTCCAGGTGGTGACCCGATGACCATGGCGACCACCGTCAACGGCACCGGAGGGGTGAACGCGCCGATCGCCGCGCCGAGGATCGTGCGGCAACGCCGGATGCGCCCCGGACTGCTCGGCCTCGCGGTCCTGCTGATCGCGCTCGGCGGGCTCGGCGCGGCCTTCGCGGTGACCTCCGTCCGGGCCACCGGGACCTACCTGGCGGTTGCCCGGGACGTGCCCGCCGGCAGCCAGCTCGGTCCCGACGACCTCGCCCCGGTGCAGCTCGCCGGCGGGCAGGGGCTGGCCCCGGTCCCCGCCAACCAACTCGACAAGGTGGTCGGCAAGCGGGCGGCGGTCCGGCTCACCGCCGGCACGCTGCTCACGCTGACCCAGGTCACCGACAAGCCGCTGCTCGGCCCCGGGCAGCAGCAGGTCGCGATCAGCCTCAAGCGGGACGCCGTACCGGCCCGAACCCTGCACCCCGGCGACAAGGTGCTGCTGGTCAGCACCCCGGCCCGGGACGCCGACGCGAGCGGCGGCGGCACCCGGTTCGACGCCACCGTGATCGACTCGGCCGAGACCGACCAGACCACCCGGGTGCTCTACCTGGCGCTGACCGTCCGGGACGTTCCCGCGGTGGTCGCGTTGCAGGCGCAGAACCGGCTGGCCGTCGTCCTCGTCGGATCGGCCTGAGGCATGGCGATCATCGCGCTGGTCTCGGCCAAGGGCTCACCGGGCGTCACCACCACGGCGCTGGCCTGCGCCCTGTCCTGGAACCGCCGGGTGGTGCTGGCCGAGTGCGACCCGGCCGGCGGGTCCATCATGGCCGGCTACCTGGGCGGCGCGCTGGAGGGTCCGCGCGGCATCGGCGAGCTGGCCGTTGGTGAACTGCGCGACGGCAACCTCGACGAGGCGTTCTGGTCCCAACTGGTCGACCTGGACGCGCCCCGCCGGGAACGGCTGCTGCTGCCCGGCGTCGTCGACCCCGCCCAGGCCGGCAGCGTCACCCCGCTGTGGCAGCGGTTCGCCGACGTCTTCGCCTCCCTCGACCGCGGCCGGCCCGCGTACGACGTGCTGGTCGACTGCGGCCGGCTGGCCGTGCCGGGTCCGCCGTGGCCGCTGCTGCGGGCCGCCGCCGTGGTCCTGGTGGTGACCGGCGCCGAGCTGCCCGAGCTGTCCAGCACCAAATCCGTGGTACGCGCCATCCAGCGGGACTTCGCCGAACACCGGGTGCCCCCCGGCTCGCTCCGGCTGGTCCTCGTCGGCTCGGGCAACGGGCGCGCCGAGATCAGCCGGGCGCTGGCCCTGCCGATCATCGGGCAGGTGCCGGCGGACCCGCGTACCGCCCGGGTGCTCTGCCACGGCGGCACGGTGCGCGGCCGGCGGCCGTTGATGCGTGCGGCCGGCGCCCTGGAGGTCCCGATCCGGGCTCTGCTGGAGCGCCGGCAGGCGCGACTGAGCTGGCCCACGGAGGCGGAGGCACCGCATGCGGTTTGAGCCGGTCTCGCACGACCCGCGGGGTGCCACCTCGACCGTCCCGCCGGTGCCGCTCAACGGCCGGCACCACCAGCCGGTGCCGGCCCCGATGCCGGGGCCGGTGCTGCCGGTCGCCCCGCCGCCGCAGCCCGCCGGCCCGCCCCGGCCGAGGGTGGACTTCGCGGTCGTCCGGGAGCTGCGCCGGGAGCTGAGCGAACGGCTGACGCTCTGGCAGCGCGGCCGGGAGTTCACCATCGCGGAGGAGGACGCCGAGCGGAGCCGGCTGGCCGCCGCCGTGGTCTCCGAGTACGCCGACGCCACCCGGCGGGCCGGCACGCCGATGCCGGCCGGCGAGGAGCGGGCGCTGCTGGACCAGGTGACCGCCGAACTCGTCGGCCTCGGCCGGCTGCAGAGCCTGCTGGTCGACGACTCGATCGAGGAGGTGCACATCCTCGGCTGCGACACCGTGCGGATCACCCGGCACGGCGGCGGGGTGGACTGGGGCGAGCCGATCGCCGACAGCGACGAGGAACTGGTGGAGATCCTCCAGGCCGCGGCCCGGCGGGCCGGTGCCACCGAACGGTCGCTGTCCACCTCGAAACCCACGCTCGACCTCCAACTGCCCGACGGGAGCCGGCTGGCCGCGGTCTACCAGGTCAGCCAGCGGCCGTACGCGGTGCTGCGCAAGCACAACACCCTTGAGGTGTCCCTTGAGGACGTGGCCGGCGGCCGGGGCGACCTGGACGAGATGATCGACCCGCTGCTGCGGGACTTCCTGCGCGCCTCGATGCGGGCCGGGCTGAACATCATGGTGGCCGGGCTCGCCGGAGCCGGGAAGACCACGATCATCCGGGCACTGATGGACGAGATCCCGGCCGACGAGCCGTACGTGCTGCTGGAGGAGAGCCGGGAGCTGTTGCCGGCCCGGCGGCGCCGCAAGCACCGCTCGGTGCTGAGCTTCGAGGCCCGCGAGGGGCACGGTGAGCGGGGCCGGACGGCCGGCCCGCGGGCGAGGTCAGCATCGCCGACCTGATCCCGCTCTCGCTCCGGATGGGCGTACTGCGGATCATCGTGGGCGAGGTCCGGTCCCGGGAGATCGTCCCGATGTTGCAGGCCATGACGACCAGCCGCGGTTCGATGTGCACCATCCACGCGCGTACCCCCGGCGGGGTGAGCGACCGGATCATCGAGCTGGCCCTCTCGCACGGCAAGGAGATGACCGTCGAGCAGGCCCGCCGGATGGCCAGCAACGCCCTCGACCTCATCGTCTACGTCACCGTCGAGGACGAGACCGCCATCGGCGGCCGCAAGCACCGGTTCGTCTCGCACGTCGAGGAGGTGATCGGCGCCGGCGACGGCGCCCGGATCACCACCACCTCGGTGTTCGGCCCCGGCCCGGACGGCCGGGCCGTGCCGCGACACCTGCCCGAACGGGTACGCGACCAGCTTCTCCGGGTCGGCTACGACGTCCGGCTGCTGGCCCGGTACATCGAGGCCGGCGTCGGCGCGTGGCGCCGCCCCCGCAACTCCCGGCTGGGGCGGCGCGGATGAACGCGCCCTCCTCGCTGGAGCTGATCGCGATGCTGTCCGGCGCCGCCTGCGTCGCGGGCGCCGTGCTGGCCGTCGTGGCCCTGGTCGGCACCCGCCGGCCGCCCCGGCCGGCCGGCCCGGCCGGGCCGCTGCGCCGGATCTGGCAGGGCGGCAGCCCGCACCCGGCGGACCGGCGCCGGCACCAGACGCTGCTGATCGTGGCGGTCGCGCTCGGCGCGCTGGCCTTCCTGCTCACCGGCCTCCCGGTGGTGGGGCTGCTGGTCGCCGTGGCGGTGCCGGGGGTGCCCTGGCTGTTCACCGTCGGCAAGGCCGAACGCCGGGCCATCGCCCGGATCGAGGCCGTCGGCGAATGGACCCGCCGGATCAAGGACGTCTCGGCCACCGGCCAGGGCCTCCAGCAGGCCATCGTCGGGACCGTACCCACCGCGCCGGACCAGATCGCCGGGGAGGTCCGGCTGCTGGCCACCCGGCTACAGGCGGGCTGGTCGGGACGGGCCGCGCTGCTCGCATTCGCCGACGACATCGCCGACCCGGTCTGCGACCAGGTGGTCGCCGCGCTCGTGCTGCACCTCACCGATCGCGGCGAACGGCTCGGCGACGTACTCGGATCCATCGCCACCGGCGCGGCGGCCGAGGTCGCCACCCGGCGCGAGGTGGAGGCGAAGCGCACCCAGCCGCGGTTCGCGGTCCGGTTCCTCACCGCGATGACCCTGGCCGTGCTGGCGTACGGCCTGATCAACCCGGACTACATGGCGCCGTACCGGGAACCGGTCGGCCAGCTCGTGATGGTGATGCTCGCGGGCGCCTTCATCGGCCTGCTGGCCTGGGTGCGCTCGATGAGCCAGCCGGCACCGCCGGCCCGGTTCCTCAGCGGCCCCGACCCAGAGGAGGTGCTGACGTGATCCTCAACTGGCAGCTCACCCTCGCCGTGGGCGGCGGCGGCACCGCCGGGCTGGGTGTCTTCGTGCTGGTCCGGGAGTACATGCCGGCCGTGCCGGCCCTCGGCCCGGCGCTGCGCCGGCTGCACCAGCCGGGCGCGGGGGCACCCGCCGGCCGGCCCAGCCGGACCGAGTGGCTCACCGGCGCGTCCCGCTGGCTGCGGCCGCCCGCCCGGGACCTCGCGCTGCTGGACCGCACCCCCGAGCAGTACACGCTGTCGGTGCTGCTCTCCGCGCTGGCCGGGCTGGTGCTGCCCGGCCTGGCCGGCACCGCCATGTCGGCGCTGGGCTTCACCCCGCCGCTGGTGGTGCCGGTGGCCGCCGGTCTCGGCCTGGCCGTGCTGTTCGCCGCCATCGCCCACTACGACGTGATCGCCAAGGCCGACCGGGCTCGCCGCGAGTTCCGCCGGGCCGTCTGCACCTACCTCGATCTCGTCGCGTTGCAGCTCTCCGCGGCACACGGACCGGTGCAGGCGCTGGAACGCGCCGCGGCCGTCTGCGACGGCTGGGTGTACGAGCGGATCCGGGAGGCGCTGCGGATCGCCCAGTTGCAGATGCACTCGCCCTGGGAGGAGCTGCGCGAACTGGCCGACCGGATCGCCGTGCCCGAGCTGAGCGACGTGGGGGCGATCATGCAGTCCTCCGGCGCCGAGGGCGCGCAGGTGCACGAGACGCTGCGCCAGCGCGCCGACTCGCTGCGCGACCAGATCCGCACCGACAACCTGGCCCGCGCCGAGGCCGTGACGGCCCGGCTGGACGTGCCCGGCGCGCTGCTGGTCTTCGTCCTCATGGGATTCGTCCTCTATCCGTTCGTCAGCCGCATCTGACGACGCACGCAGAAAGGTGCTGCCATGCCCCTCGTCCATTACCTGTACGCCGCCATCCAGAACCGGTTCGCCGAGCTGCGGGCCGACTCCGACCGGGGCGACAGCCCGGTACCGACCGCCATCATCATCGCCGGGCTGGCCGTGATGGCGCTGGCCATCCTCACCGCCGCCGCCGCGGCCATCAACGGCTGGAACGCGCTGATCCCGGGCGCCGACCAGAACCCCGCCACCTGATGAGTCGTCGCCGACCGCTGCCGGCCCGCCGGTGCGGGCTGCGCAGCGGCCGGGACGCGGATCGCGGCGCGACCCCCGTCGAGCTGGCGATCCTGCTGCCGATGATCCTCTTCCTGCTGATCATGTCGATCCAGGCGGCGGCGTACTTCCTGGCCCGCACGGTGGCCTTCACCGCCGCGCAGGAGGCCGTGGAGAACACCCGGACCCTCGGCGGCGGGTCCGCCGCCCACGGTGAGCGGGTGGCGCTCGACTACGTCGCCGACGCGCCGGGGTGGCTGACCGATTCCCGTGCCGAGGTCACCAAGTCCGGCACCGAGGTGACGGCCCAGGTGAGCGGGCGGGTGCTGCGCCTGCTGCCGGGCATCGACATCCGGGTCGAACAGACCGCTCGCGGGCCCGTCGAGCGAGTGACCACCGGAGGCTGAACATGTCGGGTGACCGAACCGTGCGCCGCGCCCAGCGCGGATCCGTCTCGGTCGAGGTGGCCATCCTGGCCCCGGTGTTCATCCTGCTGCTCGGGCTGGCCGTGGTGGCCGGGCGGGCGGCGGTGGCCCGCAGCGTGGTGGATTCCGCGGCACACGACGCCGCCCGTGCCGCCTCGATCGCCCGTACCCGGGAGCAGGCCGTGGCGGACGGCAAGGCCGGGGTCGAGCAGGTGCTGGCCGGCCAGGGCATCAACTGCTCCTCGGCGGCCTCGGTACGACTCACCGGCCGGCTCCCCACCGGGGAGAGCGTTTCGCTGGACTACGCCTTCGACCCCTGGCGGGTCGGCGAGCTGGTCTTCGTGGTCGCCACCGTGCGCTGCGTGGTGTCGCTGGACGACCTGTGGATGCCGGGCACGCCCGGCACCATCACCATCGAACGCAGCTTCGTCTCCCCCATGGACCGGTACCGGGGAAGAACTCTCGGACTGGGCCTCGTCGGTCCGGTGAGCCCCGCCGGGGGCGGCGGTCCGGACGGGGGTGGCGTCTGATGACGGCCAGACCGGACCGGCTCGGTTCCGCAGCGCTCGGTTCCACAGCGCTCGGTTCCGCAGCGCTCGGTTCCGCAGCGGACCGCGCGCAGCGCCGTGGCAGGCGTACCGATGGATCTCCGACCCTATTGCGGGCCGAGCCGGGCGCGCAGTGCCGCGGCGATCTCGTCCTGCCGCACCTCGTCGAGGCGTTCGCCCTCGGCGGCGTTCAGGTAGCCGAAGACCGCCGGACCACGGCGATCGGCGGGAAGGTCGGGCATCCGTGGCACCACGTGGAAGTGCACGTGGGCGAAGCCCTCCTTCTCGGCGAGCTGCATGAGGTAGGTCTTCGAGCATCCGGTCACGGCATGCAGAGCACGGGAGAGCCGGACCTGCCAGGTGCCGAGACTGGCCGCTTCGGCGTCGGTCAGTTCGGCGATCTCGGTGACGTGCCGGCGCGGGAGCAGCACCAGCCAGCCCGGCAGGGCCGAGTCGAACGCGTGGGCGACACGCCAGTGGTCGTCGGCGGCGACCAGCTCGCGTGCCGGCAGCGCGTCGATCCGACGATTGTTGCCACAGGTGTAGCACTCCATTGCCGGACAGTACGGCCCGTCTCCGTTCGTGCGGGGGGTGGCTGATGGCCGTACCGGTCGGATCCGCCCCGGTTCGGCGCGCCGCGGCCGACGACGCCGGGCGGGTGAGCATCTTCCTGGCGATCGCCCTGCTCGGGGTGTTCATGGTGATCGGGCTGTCGGTGGACGGCGCCGGGGAACTCTTCGCGCTGCACCGTGCCCGCAGCGTGGCCGCCGAGGCGGCGCGCACCGGGGGCCAGGCCATCGACGAGGGTTCGGCGATCAACGGCGACCCGAAGGTGCTGGACCCGCGGCGGGCTCGGGCCGACGCGGCCGCGTACATCGCGGCGGCCGGCGCCCGGGGCTGGGTGGACGAGCCGGCACCCGGCAGCCGGACCATCACCGCGCACGTCGAGGTCGAGTACCAGCCCGTCCTGCTCCGTTTCTTCGGCTGGCGCCCGCCGCCGACGACCGTGCAGGCCACCGCCCAACTTGAGGATGTGCCCTAGGAAGGGAAGGCAGCCATGGGTTCAACGGGTGCCCGCGCCGCACGGCGGACCGGACAGGTCCTCACCGGTCTCGGCGCGCTTGTCGTCCTCGCCGCCCTGCTCGGCGGCGCACCGGCGGCGCTGTACGCCCTGGCCGGTGATCCCCTGCCGGACCACCTGCCGACGCTCACCGAACTCGGCACCGCGCTGACCAGCCGGGACGACGGCCAGTTGTTCCTGCGGGCGCTGGCGTTGCTGGGCTGGGCCGGCTGGGCGACGTTCGCCCTGTCGGTGCTGGTCGAGCTGCCGGCCAGGCTGCTGCGCCGGCCCGCGCCCCGGCTGCCCGGGATGGGCCGGCAGCAGCGGGCCGCGGCCGCCCTGGTGGGCTCGGTCGCCCTCATCCTGGCCGGCAGCCCGGCCGCGGCGATGGCGGCGACGGTGGCGGGACCCGCCGCGTACGCCGCGGCGCCGGTCAGCACCGCGGCGTTCGCCAGCGGCGCGGGGCTGACCGGCGCGGGGCTGACCGGCACCGGGCCGAGCGGCACCGCGAAGCTGGGCGGCGGCACCGCGGCGCTCGGTCAGCCCGCGACGGTCAAACTCGGAACCACCCGGTCGGGACTGGCCGGCGCCCAGGTCGGAATGGGGCACGCCCCGCCGGCCGCGGCAGCCGCCGCCGGCCGGGCGGCCGTGGGCCGCACCGCCGATGCCGCGGTGCCGCCGGTGTACCGGGTGGCGCACGGCGACTACCTCGGTCGGGTCGCCGAACGCTACCTGGGCGACTTCCGGCGGTATCCGGAGATCAGCCGGCTCAACGACCTGCGCGACCCGAACCGGATCGCGCCGGGACAACTGCTCCGGCTGCCCGGGACGCGCTCGACCACGGCCAGCGCCCGCACGCCAGCGGCCGGCTGGTGGCATCCCCGGCCGGGCGGGGTCAGCCCGCCCCGCCGGCGCCGACGCGCCCCAGCGATCCCGCCGCGCCGCCCGCGGACACGTCGCCGGCCGTACCGCCCTCGGCCACCGCACCCGGTTCCGGGACGCCCGGTGGCGCGCCGGCACTCTCCGCCGGTGCCGCCCGAGCCGACCAGTTGAGCACGCTGAACCGGCCGCTCGCCGTCTCCGCCGTGCTGACGGTCGCTGCCCTGGTCGGCGCGCAGATCGGCGCCATGCTCGGCCTGCGCCGGCCGGCCGGGCACGGCGCCGCCTCCGCCGCCCCGCCGGGGCGGCACCGCCGGTTCCGGAACTGACCCGGCCGGCGCCGTGACGGTGGCGTGCGGGTGCACCGCCGGTCCTGCCGGTGCGGCCGGTACGCCAGGCGAGCCCGCCGGTCAGCCTTGATTCCGTCATAATTAGAACGTACGTTCCAATTATGACATCCGTCCGAGGATCCCGTCCCCAACACCGGCCAGGATGGCTGAGCCAGGAACGCAGCCCAGGGCCTACGATCGTGCCCATGGACACGGCGACGATCGAGCGTGCCTCCCTGGTCGCGCTACTTCGCCAACCTCGCGCGCGCTGGTCGGAGATCGCTCTCGACATCCAGGAGAACGGCAGCGCCAAGGCAGTCCTCGACCGTATGGTCGGCCACTCCGACACGCTCTTTCCGAACGGGGATCCAGCCACAGAGCTGATCAGCGCTGCCGCCGCCGAGATCACCGGCTGGCAAGCGGATGGAATCGGCGTCCACGCCTTCTTCGACAGCACCTACCCTGCCCAGTTGCTCGGCATCCGGGAGATGCCACCGCTCCTGCTCAGCCGAGGTGACTTACGGGTTCACGACCGGGCAGTAGCCGTCGTCGGCAGTCGCAAGGCGAGTGAGAACGGGCTGCGGATCGCTCGCGCCGTCGCCACCACCCTGGCGGGCCGCGGGGTGACCGTGGTCAGCGGGCTCGCCACCGGCATCGACACCGCCGCCCACTCGGCTGCGCTGGAGGCAGGTGGACGCACGGTCGCAGTCATCGGCACCGGGATCCGTCGCTACTACCCCTCGGCAAACCAGCGCCTACAGGACCACATTGCGGAGGTCGGGCTCGTGATCTCCCAGTTCTGGCCCGATGCCCCGCCGAGCAGGCAGAGCTTCCCCATGCGCAACGCCGTCATGAGTGGGTACTCAGTCGCGACGGTCATTGTCGAGGCGGGTGAGACCAGCGGAGCGCGGATCCAGGCCCGGCTCGCACTTCAGCACGGCCGTCCCGTCGTGCTCACAGGTCAGGTCATGCAGTGCGACTGGGCAAAGACGTTCGCCGAGAACCCGGGCGTCTACGTCGTTCACGGCACCACACAGCTGCTGGAAGCCCTCCAGGACATCCTCAGCTACCAGCCCACCGACGCCGGCCTGGAGAACTTCCCTGACTTCGCCCTCCGCTGACCAGCGCTGGGCCATCATCAGCCGACATGTCGAGGTCCAGCGCGGCTATCTGCGCAACCCGCTACCGGCATGCCCCTGGATCTGCCCGACGTGCCGGCCAAGCAGTTACTGAACTCGATTGCCAGCCCGGTCTTCGATACCACTCGCTGCGCGGCCGAGGACTGACCAAGAGCACTTGACCATCCCGTCCGCCGTCGGCCCGCTCCCCGGGGAGCGGGCCGACGCCCGGTCCGTCACGGGTCGAGCGAGGTCGCCGCGACGCCCCTCGCGGGGCTCAGGATCGCGGCTCAGGGCAGCCGGGCCTCCAGGACGCCGTCCAGCACGCGGGCCGGCAGCACCTGCTGGTCGCTGGCCGCCGGTCCGTGCACCACCTGGCCGTTGTCCAGCCGGAAGGTGCTGCCGTGCCACGGGCAGACGACGCAGACGTGCCCGTCCAGCTTGGTCACCTCGCCCTCGCTCAGCGGGCCGGCCAGGTGGGAGCAGCGGTCCAGCAGCACCGTGACGTCGGACCCGTCGCGGTAGACGACGAGATCCACGTCCTCCACGGTCCGCCGGACCAGGCTGCCCTCCGGGATCTGGTCGAGATCCGCCACCGGTCGCCAGTCCTCGGGCAGCCGGTGCATCTCGGTGACGCCGTGGTTGACCTGGGCGGCCTGCTTGTAGGCCAGGTGTCCGCCGAGGTAGGCGCCGCCGCTCACCGCGGCCAGCCCGAGAAATCCGAGGGTACGCCCGGCGCCGTGCCGGCCGGCCAGGCGGGCGGCCAGCGATCCGGCGTACAGGGTCACCCCGACCACGTTGGCGGCCGCGTGCACCAGGCCGACCCGGCGCTGCTCCGGGGCGAGCGCGGCCCAGTCGTTCAGCCCGGCCACGGCGGCCGGTACCGCGGTGACCGTGCCGACGCCGACCAGGGTGGTCGCGGCCCGCCGCTGCCCCGGCATCAGGTCCAGCACCCCGGCGCTCACCCAGGCACCGACCGGCACCTGCACCATCGCCGGGTGCAGCGGGTGGCCGAGCCAGACCCCGTGCAACGCGTCCCGGACGCCCCGCCCGGGAGCACCGCCCAGACCGCCCGCTGGACCCGTTCACCTATGCCGTCCAGCCCGGACGCCCGTTCCAGCCTTGTCAGCAGCTCACGCATTCGGAAGGCTTTCCCCGCCGTAGGCCCGGCAAACCGGACTCGGGCGAATCCGGGGCAGATTCCGGCCAGGCATGCGGGCCGATGTACCGGGTAGGCACGGCGATGCGCATCGCCATCACCGGGGCCACCGGCAACATCGGTACGGCCCTGCTCCGCCGGCTCGGCACCGCGGAACCGGACATCGAGGTGCTCGGCATCGCCCGGCGCCTCCCGGAGGCCGGGACGGCGCCGTACGACCGGGCGCGCTGGCAGTCGGTCGACCTGGGTGACCCGTCGGCGGTCGGCACGCTGACCGAGTCGTTCGCCGGGCTGGACGCGGTGGTCCACCTCGCCTGGCAGGTCCAGCCCAGCCACCGCCGGGCGCGGCTGCGCCGGACGAACCTCGCCGGTACCCGGCACCTGCTCCGGGCGGTCACCGAGGCCCAGGTGCCGAAACTCGTGTACGCCTCCTCGATCGCCGCCTACGCGCCCGGGCCGAAGGACAACCGGGTCGACGAGAACTGGCCGACGACCGGGGTGTCCGGCTCCGGCTTCAGCGCGGACAAGGCGGCCGTGGAGGCGATGCTCGACGGCCTCGAATGGGAGAACCCGGCGTTGCAGGTGATCCGGCTGCGCACCCCGCCGGTGCTCCAGTATCTCGCCGGGGCCGAACTCACCCGCTACTTCTTCGGCGGCCTGATCCCGGTCTCGCTGCTGCGCTCCGGCCGGCTGCCGCTGGTGCCGGCCAACCGGCACCTGCGCGGTCAGGTGGTGCACGCCGACGACGCGGCCGAGGCGTATCTGCGGGCGGTCCGCAGCGACCGGCGCGGCGCGTACAACATCGCGGCGGAGCCGGTGCTCGACGCCGCGCAGGTGGCCGACGAGGTCGGCGGCCGGGTGGTGCACGCGCCGCTGCCGGTGCTCCGGATGCTGGCCAAGCTGGCCTGGCGGGCCAAGCTGATCCCGACCGAGCCGGGCTGGCTGGATCTGACCGCCGCCGCCCCGCTGGTGGACTGCACCCGGGCGGAGCGCGAGCTTGGCTGGCGGCCCAGCCGCAACGGCCGGGAGACCATCCGCGAGCTGCTGCACGGCGTCGTCGAGGGCGCCGGTACCGCGAGTCCGGCGCTGCGGCCCAACTCCCGGTACGCGCGATCGTCCCGCGGCGCCGCGGCCTGAGTCGTCCGCGGCGGCGGGGCCTGAGTCGTCCGCGGCGCCGGGCCGGGGCGACCGTGCCGCCGGCTCAGTCGTGCTCGGGCGCCTGCGGGCCGCGGTAGGGCAGGGTCTGGCGGTAGACGACGTTCGTGGTGGTGCTGCCGAACTGGGCCAGTTCGTTGATGGTCCGTTCGAGCTGGGGCATGGTCGTCGCGACCACCTTGAGCAGGTAGCAGTCGTCGCCAGTGGTGCGCAGGCACTCCAGGATCTCCGGACGCTCGTCCAGCAGCCGGTGCAGCGGCTCGTGCCGACTGCCCGGATACTTCAGCCGGACCACGGCCAGCACTCCGTAGCCGACCGCCGCTAGGTCCACCTCGGCCCGGTAGCCGGCGATGACCCCTGTCGACTCCAGCCGCCGTACCCGCTCGGTGACGGCCGAGGCGCTGAGGTTGACCCGGCGGGCCAGCTCGGTCAGCGGCAGCCGCCCGTCCCGTTGCAGCTCCGCCAGGACCGACCAATCGATCGGATCAAGATTCACGGTCATCCGGCGAATTTACCGGGAGATCCGTGGCCGATCGAGGCCAAGACCAGTAGAAGTCCGTTCATCCCGCGTCCATCGGCCACTATCGTTGCACCGATGCGACTTGGCGTGAACGTCCCGAACTTCGGGCCCGGCACCGACCCCGACGTACTGCACCGCTGGGCGCTGGCCGTCGAGGGGCTGGGGTTCGACCTGCTGATGGTCTCGGATCACCTGGTGGTGACCCCCGACGTGGCCGAGCAGTACCCGGCGCCCTTCTACGAGCCGTTCACCACCCTCGCCTGGCTGGCCGGGGCCACCAGCCGGATCCGGCTCGGCACGACGGTGCTCGTCGCCCCGTACCGGCATCCCCTGCTGGTGGCCCGGATGGCGGCCAACCTGGACCGGCTCAGCGGTGGACGGCTGGTCCTCGGGGTGGGCGTCGGCTGGGCGCGGCAGGAGTTCGCCGCGCTCGGCGTGCCCTTCGAACGGCGCGGCGCGCTCACCGACGAACTGATCCGCACGCTGCGGCTGGCCTGGTCCGACCCGGCCGACTACCAGTCCGGGTCCGTGCCGATCTGGGTGGGCGGGAACAGCGACGCCGGGATCCGCCGGGCGGTACGGCTGGGCGACGGCTGGCATCCGCTGGGCTTCACGATGCCGTGGCTGCGTGCGGCACTCGTCCGGATGCGGGCGGTCGCCGAGGCCCAGCCGCGGCCGATGCCCGAGCTGAACCCGCGGATCAACCTGCGCCTGCGTCCGGGGCCGGTCACCCGGCCGGACCGGCTCGCCGGCGAGGGCAGCATCGAACAGGTCGGCGACGACCTCGACGAGTTGCGCCGGCTCGGCGCCCGGACCGTGCTGCTCGACCCGTTCAACGGCGATCCCGCCGAGACCACCCGGCCGGAGGCGGCCTGGCGGGACCTTGCCACGGTGCTCGACCACTGGAAGACGAGCTGTGAGGAGAACTGATGAACGCCCATGACGAACGCCACCTCCGTCGCGCCATCGAACTGGCGGGCGCCGCCCGGACGGGCGGAAACCCGCCGTTCGGCTCGCTGCTGGTCGGCCCGGACGGCGCCGTTCTCGCCGAGGACGGCAACAGCAGCATCAGCGACGACGACATCACCGCCCACCCGGAGCTGAAGCTGGCCCGGTGGGCGGCGCGGCACCTGGATCCGACGACCGCCGCCGGCACCACGATGTACACCAGTTGCCAGCCGTGTGGGATGTGCGCGGGCGCGATCGAGCGGTCCGGGTTGGGTCGTGTGGTCTACGCGCTCTCCGGCGACGAGATCAACGCGCTCAAGCCGGGCGGCGGCTTCCCGAGCGTGCCCACGGAGGGCCCGGCGCTGTTCGACGAGGCGCGGGTGCCGGTGGAGGGCTACTACCGCTGAGCTTCCGTAAACTCGGGCGATGACGGTACGGGTGCAGCGGTCCGGGCCGGTGACCACGGTGACCATCGACCGGCCCGAACGCCGGAACGCGGTCGACGGCCCCACCGCACGGGCGCTGGCCGACGCGTTCCGGGCGTTCGAGGCCGACGACGCGGCCGCCGTCGCGGTGCTGCACGGCGCCGGCGGCACGTTCTGCGCGGGCGCCGACCTGAAGGCCCTGGGTACGCCGAGCGGCAACCGGGTCGAGCCCACCGGTGACGGCCCGATGGGACCGACCCGGATGGCGCTCAGCAAGCCGGTGATCGCGGCGATCTGCGGGTACGCGGTGGCCGGTGGTCTGGAGCTGGCGCTCTGGTGCGACCTGCGGGTGGCCGAGCCGGACGCGGTGCTCGGGGTGTTCTGCCGGCGGTGGGGCGTACCGCTGATCGACGGCGGCACGGTCCGGCTGCCCCGGCTGATCGGCGAGAGCCGGGCCATGGACCTGATCCTCACCGGCCGACCGGTGCCGGCCGGCGAGGCGTACGAGATGGGGTTGGTGAACCGGCTGGCGCCACCGGGCGGGGCGCTGGCCGCGGCGCAGGAGCTGGCCGCGCAGCTGGCCGGCTTCCCGCAGACCTGCCTACGCAACGACCGGCTGTCGGTGATTGCCGCCTCGGGCCGGCCCGAGGCGGTGGCGCTGGCCGACGAGTACGGGTACGGGATGGCGTCGTTGGCCGCCGACGCCGCCGCCGGGGCGGCCCGGTTCGCCGGCGGTGCGGGCCGGCACGGTACCCCCGCCCCGCCGCCGTGACCGGCGGTCGCCCGGTCACCCCAGCCGGTGCAGGGCGTCCTCGATGGCGCGGTGGAAGGTCGGGTACGCGAAGATCATGTGCCGCAGCGTCCCGATCGGCACCTCGGCGTGCACCGCCACGCTCAGCCAGCCCAGCACCTCGCCGCCGCTGGGACCGGTCGAGGTGGCGCCGACCAGGACGTTCCGGTCGGCGTCGGCGACCAGCTTGATGAAGCCGGCGTTGCCCGGACCGTGGATCCAGCCCCGGCTGGACTCGCCGAGCGGGCTGACCGACACCTTGACGGTCAGACCCCGGTCCCGGGCCTGCCGCTCGGTCAGTCCCACCGCGCCGACCTCCGGGTCGGTAAAGGTGACCCGGGGCAGCGCGTGGTAGTCGGCGTCCGGCCCGCCCTGGCCCAGCACGTCCCGGACGGCGATGCCGGCCTGGTACATGGCCACGTGCGTGAACGCGCCCTGCCCCGTGACGTCGCCGACCGCCCAGATGCCCTCGCCGACCCGCATCCGCCCGTCCGGCACCAGGTACCGCTGCTGGGCGTCGAGGCCCACGCTGTCCAGGCCGAGGGCGCCCAGTGCGGCGTGCCGGCCGGTGGCCGCCAGCAGCCGCTCGCCGCGGACGGTCCGACCGCCGGTCAGGTGTACGGCGAACCCGTCCGCGTCGTGGCTGACCCGCTCGACTCCGGCGTTGGTGTCGATCTCGATGCCCTCGGCGCGCAGGGCGTCGGCGACGACCTCGCCGGCCTCCGGCTCCTCGATCGCCAGCACCCGCTCGTGCCGTTCCATGATCCGCACGTGGACCCCGAACCGGGCGAACACCTGGGCCAGTTCCAGCCCGATCGCACCGCCGCCGAGGACCAGCAGCGACGCCGGTAGCTCGGCGCACTCGATGATCTCGCGGTTCGTCCAGTACGGCGTTCCGGCGAGGCCGTCGATCGGCGGCACCGAGGGGGAGGTGCCGGTGCCGATCACGATGCCGCGCTCGGCGACGTACACGTCGTCGCCGACCCGGACCCGCCCCGGGCCGTCCAGCACTCCGCGACCGCGGACGAACCGGCCGCCCTTGTCGGTGAACCGGCGGACCGCGGCCTCGTCGTTCCAGTTGTCGGTGGCCTCCTCGCGGATCCGGGTGGCCACCGGCGCCCAGTCCGGCCACGTCTGTGCCCGCCCGGCGAGGAGGTCCACCCGGCGCGCCTCGGCCAGCGCGTTTGCCGCCCGGATCATCATCTTGCTCGGGATGCAGCCCCAGTACGGGCACTCCCCGCCGACCAGCCGGTCGTCGATGCCGACGACCGCCAGCCCGGCCGTGGCGAGCTTGCCGGCCACCTCCTCGCCGCCGACGCCCAGCCCGAGCACGACCACGTCAACCCGCGTCTCCGTCACCCGGCCAGCATGGCGCAGCCGATCGTCATCGGCCAGCGAGCCGGGGAAGCCGCGCCGCAGCGCCGCCGGGCCGCCAGGCCGCAGGGCCGCAGGGCCGCAGGGCCGCAAGGCCATGGACGGCGGGCCGCAGGGCCGCAAGGCCGCAGACCCGCGCGCGGTACCGGATCGGCCGCTATCCGGACAGCGAGGGCAGCGGGGGCAGCGGACCGCTCGGCGCGGCCGGGCCGGGCAGCGGGACCGGGGTGCCGGGCCGGGTCAGCAGCGCGCGGGCCGCGACCGCGGCGCGGCGCCGGTTCGGCACCGCGGCCCGGCGGGCGAACACGTCGAAGCCGGCCGCGGCGATCTCGTCGAGGATGCCGCCGTAGAGCGCGTACGCCGTGCGCATACAGGTCTGCGAGGCCGGTTCCAGCAGCAGCAGACCCGGCGCCGCGGCGGCGTAGTGCGCCTGGGCGCGGGTCACCTCGTACGCGATCAGGTCCCGGATCCGCGTCGGGGCGACGTGCCGGTGCGCGGCGTCGGCGAGGTCGGCCCGGGACACCCCGAAGGTGGCCAGGTCCTCCTCCGGCAGGTACGTCCGGCCCCGGGCCAGGTCCTCGGCCACGTCCCGGATGAAGTTGGTGAGCTGGAAGGCGAAGCCGAGCTGCCGGGCGGGTTCCCGGGCGGCGGCCGGGTCGGTGCTGCCGAGGATGGGCAGCATCATCGTGCCGATCACCGCGGCCGAGCCGTCCATGTAGCCGAGCACGTCGTCGTAGCTGGGGTACGCGCAGACCGTGAGGTCCATCGCCATGCTGCGCAGGAAGGCGGAGAAGTCGGCCCGGTCCAGGTCGAACACGGCGATGGTGTGCAGGACGGCGGGCAGCAGCGGGTCGTCGACGGGTGCGCCGTGCAGTCCGGCGAGGAAGCGCTCCGACCAGTCGGCCAGCCGGGCGGCCCGGTCGGCCGGCGAGCCGGCGTCGGTCCGGTCCACGATCTCGTCGGCGTACCGGGTGAAGCCGTAGAGGGCGTGCACGTGTCGGCGTTTCCACCCCGGGAGCAGGCGGGTCGCGAGATAGTAGGTACGGCCGTGCCGCCGGTGCAGTTCACGGCAGCGCTCGTAGGCCGTGGCGAGTTCCGTGTCCACCCGGTCCCCCTTGTTCACCCTGGCCCCGGAGGGCTTCCCGCCACGAGGGGCTTCCGCCGCCGGGGCCTCCGCCCGGAGGGCGTCCGCCACCGCCGGTCCGAAAACCGCCGACCCGGTCCCGCTCCCCCCCGATCCGACCGTCGGGGACGATCGTCGAAATCGACTCAGCAATCGACGCAGTAATGACTCAGCCTAGGGTACGCTCAGCCGCGTGGCCAACGACGCCGTTGCGGGTAACGCGGTCCCGCTCGCCCGCACCGTGCCCGGCCAGAGTTCCGAGCCCCGCGACCCGCGGGCACCCTCCGCAGACGAGCCGGCGTACGACATCCGGGCCGCCATCGACGCGACGCTGACCGCCTTCCTCGACGGGGAGATCGGCGCGCTCGACGAGATCGACCCGGCGGCCGGCGAGTTCGGCCGCACCGCCCGGGAGTCCGTGCTGGCCGGCGGGAAGCGCCTCCGCCCGCTGTTCGCGTACTGGGGATGGCGGGGGGCGATCGGCGGCTCCGAACCGGTCGGTCCGGTGCTGCCGGCGTTGGCCGCGCTGGAGCTGCTGCACACGTTCGCGCTGGTCCACGACGACGTGATGGACTCCTCGGCCACCCGGCGCGGCCGGCCGACCGCGCACCGCACGCTGGCAGCCCAGCACGCCGCGGGCGGCCGCACCGGCGACGGCGACCAGTTCGGCGTGGCCGCCGCGGTGCTGGTCGGCGACCTCTGCCTGGTGTGGGCGGACCGGCTGCTCGGGCACACCGGGCTGCCGGCCGGGACGGTCCTGGAGGCACGCCGCTGCTACGACCAGATGCGGGTCGAGACCGTCGCCGGCCAGTACCTCGACGTGCTCGGCGAGACCGTCGTGGGGTCGTGGTCGCTCGACCGGGCGCTGCGGGTGGCCCGCTACAAGACCGCCTGCTACACGGTGCAGCGGCCGCTGCTCTACGGCGCCGCCCTGGCCGGCCTGCGCCGGGAGGGTCCGCTGGCCGGCGCGTACCACCGGTACGGCCTCGCCGTGGGTGAGGCGTTCCAGCTCCGCGACGACCTGCTCGGCGTGTACGGCGACCCGCGTACCACCGGCAAGCCCGCCGGCGAGGACCTGCTCCGGGGCAAGCCCACGGCGCTGCTGATGCTGGCCCGGGAGCTGGCCACGCCGGCCCAGCGGGCCACCCTGGACGGGCACCGGCACGGCTCGGGCACCGCCGGGGTGGACGAGTTGGCCGGGGTGCTCCAGGACACCGGGGCGGTGCACGAGATCGAACGGCTGATCGCCGCCCGGGTCGACGAGGCGCTGGCCGCGCTCGACGGATCCCCGGTGGACTCCGCGGCCCGCAAGGCGCTCGGCGAGCTTGCCCTCTCGGCCACCCGGCGCCGGGCCTGAGCGGCGGAGTCGGCCGGATGGGGCAGCGGAGGTGGTCGAGATGCGGACGGTGACCGGAGCGACCGACCGGGTGCTCGTGGTCGGCGCCGGGCTGGGTGGGTTGGCCTGCGCCCTGCACCTGGCCGGCGGCGGGCGCCAGGTGACGGTCCTGGAACGCGAGTCGGTGCCGGGTGGTCGGGCCGGCCGGCTGGCGGTCGACGGGTACGAGTTCGACACCGGCCCGACGGTGCTCACCATGCCGGAGCTGATCGACGAGGCGCTGGACGCGGTGGGCGAGAAGCTGACGGACTGGCTGGACATCACCCCGCTGGACCCGGCGTACCGGGCCTACTACCCGGACGGCTCCACCCTGGACGTCATCACCGACACGGTGCGGATGGCCGGCGAGATCTCCCGGGTCTGCGGCGCGCGGGAGGCCGACGGGTACCTGCGGTTCGTCGACTACGCCCGGGAACTGTGGCGGTTGGAGCGCGCCGACTTCATCGACCGCAACCTGGACGCGCCCACCGACCTGCTGACCGGGAACCTGCTCCGGCTGCTTGCCAGCGGCGCCTTCCGGCGGTTGCAGACCAAGATCGACCAGTTCTTCCGGGATCCACGGACCCGCCGCATCTTCTCGTTCCAGGCCATGTACGCCGGGCTGGCCCCGCACGACGCGCTGGCGATCTACGCGGTCATCGCCTACCTGGACTCGGTCGCCGGGGTGAGCTTCCCGCGCGGCGGCATGCACGCGGTGTCCCGGGCGCTGGCCGGCGCGGCCGAGAAGCACGGCGTACAGATCCGCTACGGCACCACCGTCACCCGGGTGGAGGCCTCCGCCGGCCGCGCCACCGCCGTGCTGACCGCCGACGGCGAGCGGATACCGGCCGACGTGGTCGTGCTCAACCCGGACCTTCCGGTGGCGTACCGGGACCTGCTGCCGCCCGCCCGGACCCGCCGGCTGCGCTACTCGCCGTCCTGCGTGGTGCTGCACGTCGGCTCCCGCCGGTCCTACCGCCGGATCGCCCACCACAACATCCACTTCGGCCGGCCGTGGCGGCGGACCTTCACCGAGGTGATCGAGCAGGGGCGGCTGATGTCCGACCCGTCGCTGCTGGTCACCAACCCGAGCCGAACCGATCCGTCGGTCGCCCCCACCGACCGGCAGACGTACTACGTCCTCGCGCCCGTACCCAACCTGGAACGGGCCGACCTGGACTGGCGGGGCGGGCTGGGCCGCCGGTACGCGGACGAGCTGATGCGGACGCTGGAGGAACGCGGCTATGTCGGCTTCGCCGACGGGGTGGAGGTGCTGCGCACCGTCACCCCGGCCGACTGGGCCGACGCCGGGATGGCCGCCGGCACGCCCTTCGCGGCGGCGCACAGCCTCTTCCAGACCGGTCCGTTCCGGCCGTCCAACCTGCACCGCACGCTCTCGAACGTGGTGTTCGTGGGCTCGGGAACGCAACCGGGAGTGGGGGTACCGATGGTGCTGATCTCCGGCAAGCTTGCCGCCGGCCGGATCCTCGGCGGTGCGCGATGACGTCCCGAGAGGATCATCTGGTCGAACTGGTCGACGAGTACGGTACGCCGGTGGGCGAAACCAGCGTGCGGTCGGCGCACGAACCACCCGGCCGGCTGCACCGGGCCTTCTCGGTGTTCCTGGTCGACGACGCCGGGCGGGTGCTGCTGCAACGGCGGTCGGCGGACAAGACGCGCTTCCCGCTGCGCTGGGCGAACTCCTGCTGCGGGCATCCCGCCCCGGAGCAGCCGCTGGCCGAGGCCGCCAACGTGCGACTGCACGAGGAACTGGGGGTGCCGCCGGTCCCGCTCACCGAGTGCGGCGTGCACCTGTACCGGGCCGGCGACCCGGCCACGGGCCGGGTCGAGTACGAGTACGACCACGTGCTGCGCGGGGTGCTGCCCGCCGGCACGCCGGTGCGGCCCGACCCGGCCGAGGTGGCCGAGGTGCGCTGGGTCGACCCGGTCACCGTGGCGGACGATTTGGTCGCGACGCCCGACGCGTACGCGCCCTGGCTGGTCGGCGTGCTCGACCGGCTGCTGCGGCCCGGTCCGCCCGACGCACAGCGACATGGCGAGGTGGCGGAGCGGTCGGGTGGTCGATGAGGCGCTGAGCGCGGGCGCCGTGGCTCGGCGGCTCGGGGTGGCGGTCACCACGCTCCGGACCTGGCACCAGCGGTACGGTCTCGGCCCGAGCCGGCACGTTCCCGGGCATCACCGGCGGTACACGGCGGAGGACCTGGCCCGGCTGGAGATCATGCGGCGACTGACCGCCGACGGGATCGGCCCGGCCGAGGCGGCCCGCTGGGCCCGGCTGGTGCCCAACCCGCACGAGCCGGGGGCGCCGCAGACGGCACCGCGCCGCCGCCGGACGGGTACCCCGGCCGCCGCCGGCGTTCCGGTGCTGCCGCTGGGCCGGGCCGGCACCGCGGCGCACGGCCTGGCCCGCGCCGCCGTCCGGTTGGACCAGGCCGGCATGCGGTACGCCCTGGACCAGGCCATCGAGGCCGACGGCGTGATCGACTGCTGGGACCGGCTGATCCGGCCGGTGCTGGCCGGGCTGGGCCAGCGGCACGCCTCCACCGGCGGGCTCATCGAGGTCGAGCACCTGCTGTCCCGGTGTGTCACCGAGGCGCTGGCCGCGGTGCCCCGCCCCGGTCCGGACGCCGGACCGGCGCGGATCCTGCTGGCCTGCGCCGACGAGGAGCAGCACACGCTGCCGCTGGAGGCGCTCGCGGCCGCGCTCGCCGAGGCCGGCTGGCCGTGCCGGATGCTCGGCGCCCGGGTCCCGCCGGCGGCGATGGCCGGCGCCGTCGCCCGGACCGGGCCGGCGGTCGTGGTGATCTGGTCACACGCGCGGAGCACGGCGGACCCCCGGCAACTGGCGGCCGTGCTGGACAACCCGCGCCGGCCGGTGCTGCTGGTCGCGGCCGGACCCGGCTGGCAGCGCGAAGGGCTGCCGCTGGGTGTCGCCTGCCCGGCCGACCTCGGTCAGACGGTGAGCCTCACGGTGGCGGTGAGCGCGCCGGAGTCTCGCCACGCCGCCAGCTGACACGATTCCGACCATCTCTCCGTTTTCGGCTGCTAACCCGCTTTTGCGTCCCGACAGCCGCAAGATCGTCGAGGGGGGCGAGGCAGACAACGGGCCCGATGGTGCGATAACGTCCGTTCCCGCCCGACCTTCCGAACCCCTCTCGGGAGCCATCGATGCATACCCGCGCACCCGTCGCGCTGCTCCTGCTGCTGGCCCTGCTGGCCGGCGCCTGCGGCGGCGACGGGGGACCCGGCACCTCGCCGACGTCCCACACGGCCAACCGGGCCGGGGCGGGCCGGGCCGGGGCGGGCCGGGCCGGCACCGGCCCGGCACCGACCTCCGAGGCGCCGCCGTCCACCCCGCCCGGCCCGAGCCCGTCGGCCCGGCCCACGGCGAAGGCCACGCCGGCCAAGACCAGCGGGCCGGATCTGGCGGCCATCCGCGCCACCCGCCGGTCCACCGGGGTACGCGCCGTCGCGCTCACCTTCGACGACGGCCCCCAGCCGACCTGGACGCCGAAGGTGCTGGACGCCCTGAAGAAGGCGGGCGTGAAGGCCACCTTCTGCATCATCGGCGTGAAGGCCCGGCAGTATCCCGACCTGGTCGCCCGGATCGTGCGGGAGGGCCACACGCTGTGCAACCACAGCTGGTCCCACGACCTGCGGCTCGGCCGGAAGTCGGCGGACACCATCCGCGCCGACCTGACCCGCACCAACGACGCGATCCACCGGGGGGCGCCGGACGCTCCGATCCCGTACTTCCGGCAGCCCGGCGGCGAGTGGACGATGCCCGAGCTGACCGTGGTCAAGGACCTGGGGATGAGCCCGCTGCACTGGACCGTCGACCCGCGGGACTGGGCCAGTCCGGGCAAGCCGGCGATCGTGTCCGGCGTCGAGAAGCACGCCCGGGCCGGCGGCATCGTGCTGATGCACGACGGCGGCGGAAACCGCAGCGGTACGGTGGCCGCCTGTCCGGAGGTCATCGCCTGGCTGAAGCAGCACTACGGCATCGTCCAGCTTCGCTGACCCCTCGGCCCTCGGCCCGACGCCCTCGGGAGGCGGGAGGCGGGACGGGAGGCGGGGCGGGTACCGGTTTGGCCGCCGGCCGGGGCATCACGTATGCTTTCGAAGCCTCCGGCGGGGCCGGATGGGAGCACAGCCGCTCGAGTTGTCATGTGCAATGATGGCGGGGCCGCCCTCATCGTCTAGTGGCCCAGGACGCCGCCCTTTCAAGGCGGTAGCACGGGTTCGAATCCCGTTGGGGGCACGCGCAACACCCGGCCCAGCCGGTCAGCAAGGTCCTGTGGAGCAGTTGGAGTGCTCGCCGCCCTGTCAAGGCGGAGGTCGCGGGTTCAAGTCCCGTCAGGACCGCCAGCGCCGATCGCCGCGCGTCACCCGCGCGGCGGTTTGCGTTTCGGAACGCGATACCCGCCCGGTGGCCGGCCCGTCGAGCAGGTAACATGTCCCGAGCACCCGGCCAGGTAGCTCAGTTGGTACGAGCGTCCGACTGAAAATCGGAAGGTCGGCGGTTCGACCCCGCCCCTGGCCACATAGCCTTTCGCCGGGCTACAAGGGTCCCTACCCACGGAAACGTGGGTGGGGACCTTTTCTGTGTGTGGAACTCCGGGTCCGGGGCGGCGCGGCCCGGCGGCGATGTGTCCGGCGTAGACCCCTCGGGCGTCCGGCCGTTGCCGTTCCGAAATGATCGCCAAGCTGTGCGCCCGCAGGGCAGCCGGTATGGTCCGGGCCTATGGGACAGGGCGCCACCAAACTCCCCGAGGTCCAGGCCGATGCCGCAGGCTTCTCCCTGCACTGCCGGGTCGAGGTTCCGGTGCCGCCGGCCCTGGCGTTCGAGGCGTTCACCGGGCGACTCGCCGACTGGTGGGTACGGGAGTACACCTGGTCCGGCCCGGACGCCCTGGCGGACATCGGCATCGAGCCGCGGCCCGACGGCATGGCCTTCGAGATCGGGCCGCACGGCTTCCGTACCGACTGGGGCCGGGTGCTGGTCTGGGACCCGCCGCACCGCCTGCTGATGACCTGGCAGATCGGCCCCGACCGGGCACCGGTGCCGGACCCCGAGCAGGCCAGCGAGATCGACGTACGGTTCGTCGCCGACAACGGTACGCACACGCTGGTCGAGCTTGATCATCGAGCGTTCGACAGGCACGGCGACGCCGCCGCGGGCTACCTCCAGGCGCTGACCGCCGGCTGGCAGGAACTGCTCGGCCGGTACGCCGAAATGCTGCGCGCGGCCGGCTGAGCCGCGGGCCCGACCCGGACGCCGGTCCTCACCCGGTCAGCCCCGGGACGGTACCGGCCGGGCCGTCAAGCCGCGGGTCGCCCAGATCCGCGCGGCGCCCGGCCACGACGCCCAGCCCGCGACCGCCGCCGGCCAGCCGCCGCGCGCCCGCGAGCACGGTGTGCGGGTACGCCTCGGTCAACCGCTGCTCCACCCGGCCGGACCGGTCGGCGAGCACGAGCGCCATCGACGGCGCGCCGGAGCCGGCGGCCGTGGTCGCCGCGGTCGCCTCCGCCTGGCGCAGCCGGTGCGCGACCGCGGCCGTGAAGCCGGCCAGCCAGGATCGCCGGAAGGCGGCCGGGTGTTCGCCCGCGGGTACGGGCGTGCCGGCGAGGCCGTGCGCGGCCTGCACGAGCAGCGAGGTGAAGAGCAGCTCGGCCCGGTCCAGGTCGCTGGTGAAGCCGAAGAGGTGCATGGTGAACCGGCCCGGTCCGCTGCGGCGGCGCACCGACCGGCAGCGCAGCGCGGTGGCCACCCCGGCGAGCAGTCCGGCCTTGTCCAGCGCGTACGGCGGGGGAAGCTCGACCACCCGGTCGCCGATCGGGTCGGTGCCGGGCTCCCGGGTGGCCAGCAGCGCCCGGTCCACTCCGTACCGGGCGATCAGGTCGGTGGCCTTGGCCATGAACGCCGCCGCCTCCTGCGCCGTGCAGCCGGGATCCTCGGCCTTGGCCAGCAGCTTGCGTACCTTGTCGAGGATCACATCCGGCATGACACCAACAGTTATCACGCCAGTCCGACACAGGGGCTGACCAAACACCCATTTGTAGCTACGATCGTCGATGCTCTGACAACGCTTTCCCGCGGAGGTGCCATGTCCATGCCCGCTCACCGGCTGTTACTCGGCGCAAGCCTGTCCCTGGTCGCCTCGGCGGCGCTGCTGCCACAGGCGGCGTACGCCGCGCCGGGGACCGAATCCGACGGTCCCAACCTGGCCTCGACGCTGACCTCGTGCTACGGCGGCGCCGTGCACCGGGTGTTCCAGCAGGGCGGCTGGGGCGGCGAGGTCGGCACCTTCACCACGTCGACGCGGTGCGCCGACATCAACGTCCGCAACGACAGCAGCTTCAGCACGAATGCCTGCGTGATCTTCGTGGACAAGACCAGCAGCTGCAACTACTGGACCTACCTGCCGGCCAGGTCCAGTTGGTTCACCGTCGCCACCAACGTCAAGGACGGCGTCAACTTCCGGGTCCGCTTCTCGAACAACTTCTTCCAGTACGACCCGCTGATCTCCGACACCGCGTACTGAGTCGGCACGGCTGGGCCGGGGGCGGCGGCCCAGCGCCGACGAAGCTCAGGTCCGGCGGCGCAGGGTCGCCCCCGCCGAGCCGGCCAGCGTCAGCAGGCAGTCGGGCAGTTGCCCGTCGGCGAGCGCGGCGCCGAACAGCGCCTCCGCGGTGGGCACGTCCGAGTTGGCGTACGCGCTGACGAACCGGGCCACCCAGCGGGCGTCGTACCGCGCCTGGTCGATGCCGGGGAAGTCCAGCGTCCAGGATCCGCTCGGCGTACCGGCCGGCACCATCGCGGCGGCCAGGCACCAGGCCACGTCGTACGCACCGACCACCCCGGACCGGTCGAGAACCGCGTCGAAGGCGCCGGCCACGGCATCGCAGTCGCCGGCGAGCGCCGAGCGCAGCACCGCGGCCGCGTCGTCGAGGGTTTCCGGTGGCAGATCCGTCACGTGCCGAACAGTATTCCGCGGCGTCAACCCGCGCAGCAAAACGCCGTCGTCGGGCGTGGCGCTGCAACTTCCAGGCAGCCACCTTCACATTTTTGTTCCACGGCGCGTTAGGGTGCGGGCCGGACCTTAGGGGAGAGAGGACGGAACCATGCCCGTTTCCCGTCTGACCCGGGGCGTCGCACTCACCGCGTGCGCCGTCCTGGCGCTGACCGCCACCGCGTGCAGCAAGGACGAGAAGGACAGCAGCGGCGACACCACCGCCGCTCCCCAGGTCCGGCTCTACGGCACGGACGGCAACATGCAGAACTCGTTCGGTAAGGAGTTCCCCGACCAGGTCGGCATCCTCAGCGGGATGAAGGGCACCACGCCGCTGACCCCGCTGCCGCAGGACTTCAAGGACCGGCTGCACACCGTCGATCCGAAGCTCAACGACTTCACCTACGCCGCCGAGTCGTACGACGCGGTCGTGATCAGCGCGCTCGCCGCGCAGTTGGCCGGCTCCACGGAGCCGGCGAAGATCGCCCGGCAGATCAACGGGGTGACCACCACCGGGCAGCGCTGCGACACGGCCGCGGCCTGCCTGAAGCTGGCCCGCTCCGGGATCGACATCGAGTACCGCGGGATCTCGCTGACCCGGGGCGGCTTCACCACCGCCGGCGAACCCTCCACGGCCAGCTACGGCACGTTGCACTTCAACGACTCCGACCAGATCGACGAGGCGAAGACCGAGTTCGTCGGCGCGGGCGACGAGACGACCGCCAGCACCGCCGCACCGCCGGCGCCGCAGAAGGAGCAGACCGGTCGGAGCAACAGGAAGACCGGTGCGCCGTTGAAGCTCGGCGGGCTGCTGCCGAAGACCGGCGACCTCGCGCTCGCGTACCCGCCGATGATCACCGGCGCGCTGCTGGGCGTGAAGGATGTCAACGCCGCGGGCGGGGTGCTGGGCGAGCCGGTGGAGTGGATCGACGGCGACGACGGCACCAACCCCGAGGTGGCGAAGGCCACCGTCGCCCAGCATGTGGCCGACGGCGTACAGGTGATCATCGGTGCCGGCGCCTCCGGGATCTCCCGGACCGTGCTGCCGGACGTGGTCGCGGCCGGGCTCGTCCTCTTCTCACCCTGCAACACCGACGCGGGCCTGAGCACCATCGAGGACAAGGGCCTCTACTTCCGGACCGCGCCGTCGGACATCCTCCAGGGCCGCGCGCTGGCCGATGTGATCCTGCGGGACGGTCCGCACAAGATCGTTCTGGTCGCCCGCAAGGACTCCTACGGCCAGGGCCTCCAGGGGTACGTGCGGGCCGAGCTGGAACGGGCCGGCATCGGCGTGGACAGCCTCAAGCTGCTGACCTACGACCCGCCGCCGGACGGCAACGGCTCCACCCTCGACTTCTCGGCCGGCGCCGAGGAGATCAAGAACTACCAGGCGGACGCCGTGCTGGTGATCGGTTACGGCGAGTCGGCACAGGTCATCAAGGCGCTGCTGGCGGCCGGGGTCGAGATCCAGCACTGAGCCGCCGCGGTGTGACCGGGCTAGCCGGACCGGTCCCGGCGGCGGTCGAGGAAGTCGGTCATCCGGCGGTGCTTCTCCCCGTCGGTGAACAGCACCGCCTGGCTGACCAGGTCGAGCTGGGGATGCGCGGCGGCCGGCGCGTCCACCGCGAGCTTGGTCAGCCGCAGCGCCAGCGACGAGGCCCGGCCGATCTCGTCCAGCAGTTCGTGCGCGGCGGCCAGCAGCCTGGCGGGCTCCTCGACCACCCGGTTGACCAGGCCGATCCGCAGCGCCTCGGCGGCGTCCACCCGCCGGCCGGTGAACAGCAGTTCCTTGGCCCGTGCCTCGCCGACCAGCGCGGGCAGCCGGTGCGTGGCACCCGCCCCGGCGATGATGCCCAGCCGCACCTCGGGCTGGCCGAACATCGCACGCGCCGTACAGAGTCGCAGGTCACAGGCGTACGCCAGCTCGGCGCCGCCACCGAGCGCCGGGCCGTCCACGGCGGCCACGGTCGGCAGCGGGAGGGCGCGGATCCGGGCGAACACCCCGGAGTTGATCGCCGCGAGGGCGTCCCCGACCCCCCGGTCCCGCAGTTGGGCGATGTCCGCCCCGGCCGCGAAGATGCCCTCGGTGCCGCCGGTCAGCAACAGCAGCCGGGGCTCCCGCTCCAGTTCGGCGCAGAGCGCGTGCAGCCCGTCGACCATCTCCGCGTCCACGGCGTTGCGCTTCTCCGGCCGGTCGAGGGTGACCACCACCCGGTCCGGTCGTTCCTCGATGCGAAGACCGCTCACTGCCGTACCCCGCCTTCCCAGCGGTAGAAGCCGGCGCCGGACTTCTTGCCCAGCCTGCCCTCGGTGACCATCTCCACCAGCAGCGGCGGTGGGGCGAACCGGTCGCCGTAGCTTCGCTGGAGGGTACGGGCAATGTCCAGCCGGACGTCCAGGCCGACCAGGTCGGTCAGCTCCAGCGGTCCCACCGGGTGCCGGTAGCCGAGCACCATCGCCTTGTCGATGTCCGACGGGCTGGCCACCCCGTCGGCCACCATCCGGATCGCCTCCAGTCCGAGCGTGACGCCCAACCGGGACGTCGCGAACCCGGGCATGTCGCGTACCACGATCGGGTCCTTGCCCAGCCGCCCGGCCAGGGCCACCGCGTCCTGCACCCGGTCCGGCGCGGTGGCCGCGCCGACCACGACCTCCAGCAGTGACATCACCCAGACCGGGTTGAAGAAGTGCAGCCCGAGAAACCGGTCCGGCGCCCGCAGCCCGGTGGCCAGCTCGCCGATCGGGATGCTGGAGGTGTTGCTGGCCAGCAGGGCCGGTTGGCGCGCCTCGGCGGCGGCCAGCACACTCCGCTTGAGGTCGAGTCGCTCCGGCACGGCCTCCACGATGATCGCGGGTTGCGCCGCGCACTCGTCGAGGTCGGGCAGCACCGCGAGCCGGTCCCGGCCGGCCTCGGCGTCCGCCGCCGAGAGTTTGCCGCGCCGCACCGCGGCGTCCCACAGCCGGTGCAGGCTGTCGGTGGCCGCGGTCGCCCGGCCGGCGTCCACCTCGACGAGTTCCACGGCGAAGCCCGCGCCGGCGGCGACGTACGCGATGCCCAGGCCCATGGTGCCGGCGCCGATGACCACGAAGCGATCCGTCATGCAGGCGACCCTATGCAGCCCTGTGCAGCGCAGACAAGGTCCGCACCGCCGGGACCGCCGGCGCACCGTAGGCTCTGTCGGCGGTTGGCTTGCCCGGCGAGCGATCCGGGTAAGGGTGACGGGCGACAGGGCCAACCCTCCGGCCGGTCACCGCCAGGAGGGCCCGACCCGGAACGAAGGGACGTACCGATGAGCGAGGCGCAGGAGACCGCACCGCAGGAGACCGTCGAAACGCGTGGGGACGAACGCGTGGACCTGCTCCGGGCGGACGCCAACAACGACGGCCGGACCGACGTGTGGGTGGCGGACACCGACGGCGACGGCAAGGCCGACCTGTTCCAGTTCGACACGGACGGCGACGGCAAGGTCGACATCACGATGGTGGACATCGACGAGGACGGCACGCCGGACGAGGTGGTCGACGGGGACGGCGGCCTGCCGCCGGCCGCGCTGCCGCCGACCGCCTGAACCACCGCCGGGCCGGCGGCGCGATCGCCCGCCGGCCCCGTCGCGTGTCACCATGGGCTTCGTGACCGCCTCCGACCTGGACCACCCGCCCGACGTGCCGCCGAACCGGCGGGAACGTCGGAAGCGGGAGACGCGGGCCGCGTTGGAACGGGCCGCGCTGCGGTTGTTCGCCGAGAAGGGGTACGAGCAGACCACGGTCGAGGAGATCGCCGACACGGCCGACGTGGCGGTGCGGACCTTCTTCCGGTACTTCGCCTCCAAACAGCACGTGTTGTTCGGCGATGTGGCGCACCAGCGGGCGAACAGGTTGCGGGCCGCGCTGGCCGCGAGCCCGCCCGACCTGCCGGCGCTGGAGGCGATCCGGCTCGTCCTCGACGAGTTGGACATCGGTCCGGTGGAGCGGCAGGAGATCCTGGTCCGGCTCCGCCTGCTGGAACAGCAGCCGTCGCTGGTGGGGACGTACCTGCTGCTCAACCACGAACTGCGGGCGGTGCTGGTGGAGTTCGTCGCCGACCGGACCGGGCTGGCCGTCACCGACCCGTACCCACTGATGGTCGGCAGCGCCACGGTGGCCTCCTGGGACGTCGCCCTCACCGTGTGGGCCGGGGCCGGCGGCCGGGACCGCCTCTCCGACCTGCGCCGCGGTGTGTTCGCGACGCTGACCGCGGGTCTGCCGGCCGAGCCGCCGGTGCCGGGTCCGCCTGTGCGGGGTCCGACGCCGGGTCCGACGACGCCGGGTCCGACGACGGGCGGCGGACCGGACGGTCCGGGCCTTCGCCGCGGTTCCTAGGCCGCGAGCCGCAGGGTCGCCAGATAGTACGGCGCGTCCGCCCGGTCCACGTCGGCCAGTCGCCAGGCCGTGCCGTTCACCAGTTCGGCCAGTTCGGTCGGGCTGCACACCAGGTGGTCGAACCACGGCGTGCCGAGCTCCCGGTAGCGCAGCCGGAGCCGGAGTTGACCGCCCAGCCGACCCCGCTCGCGGTTGCGCCGGTGGTAGCCGGTGTGCACCGGGTCGGTCGTGCCGTACGGGTCGGTGCCGTGCGCGATGATCTGCCCGCCGGGCCGGACCAGCGCGGCCAGCGCGGCCAGGAAGCCCGGAGCCCGCTGCGCCCCTTCGATCAGGCTCAGGTTGCTGCCGAGCAGCAGCACGGTGTCGTACCGGCGGCCGTCCCGCGCGTGCTCGTCCACCGTGGCCAGCACCAGGTCGCGGACGCCCCGGCGGCGGGCGATGTCGATGGCGCCCGGCGAGATGTCCAGGCCGGTGACGGGCACCCCGCGCCGTTGCAGTTCCAGGGCGATCCGGCCGCCGCCCACGCCGACGTCGAGCACCGAGCCGGCGACCCGGTCGAGGGCGCGGTGGTCGTACGGCTGCCACTGCTCGGGGCCGGCCAGGTAGTGCTCGGCGGGTGCGCCGTTGATCAGGCCGTCGTCCCGCTCGATGATCTCGATCACCGGCCGGGGCAGCCGCCCGCCGGCGAGCGGGCGGGGTCCGATGCCGGTCTGCACGGCGTACGCGTCGCGCAGCAGTTCTCCCATGACATCACCGGGGCGGGGCTCGGCTGGCACCCGCAAACCGTATCCCGGGGGCGTCGGCGTGGACGCGACCGCCCCGCTACATGCGTCAGGGGCGGAGTTCCACGTTTCCGTGGAGCTCCGCCCCTGATCGAGCTAACTCGTCCCGGTGGGCGGATTGGGGGGTTGATCCGCCCCGCCGGTGCTACCTTTCGCGAACTTCGGGCCGTTGGGCGACCCGGTCAGGAAAGGGATTCAGTCACCCTGGCGCTGCTGGGGAATCTGTCCCTGCAACAGTGCGCGAACCTCCGACTCTCGATAGCGGCGGTGGCCGCCCAGCGTGCGAATGGCGCTCAACTTGCCCGCCTTCGCCCACCGGGTGACAGTCTTCGGGTCGACACGGAACATCGACGCCACCTCGGCCGGTGTGAGTAGCGGCTCGGGTTCGTGCGTACGCGATGCCATCGGTCACTCCTCCACAGGTACCTATAGACATCGGCCGGGGTCCCGCCGGCCGACGCGTCTCCCATGGTCCGGCTAGTCCCCGATGTCCGACATGGGCCGAACGGCCGAAGGTCCTTGGTCGGACGGATGAACCAAGACCGAATTATGCCATTTTCTCGTACCAGATTCGGTTTTATCGTGACTCATCACCGCGTGCGGTAGCCACCAACCACGAGCGGCGTTCGCCTTGGAAACGCCGCCGTGCTGGGTAGATGACTCTTTGGGTCAGTTGCACCTTTCCAGTAGCTGAACCGCCCGCCACCTGGCCACCAACCGTTCATAGACCTCGGTGGCACCGTCGGCGTCGCTCTTGGAGAGCGCCGCCAACCCCTTCGCCACCAGTTCCGGCGAGTCGTCGGCGGCGAGCGTGTCATCCGGCAACAGATCGACCAGGCCCCCGTAGTCCAGTTCCACCATCGAGCGCGGGTGGAACTCCTCCAGCCAACGGGCACCCTCCTCCACCGCCTCGGTGATCGGCGCGTCGCCCACCGACTTGCGCAACACCGACAGCCCGCGCGAGGCGCGCCGGCGGGCCTTCGAGATCTCGGTCCGGTACCGCAACATCCGGCGGCCCGGCTCCACGCTCAGCTCCCGCTCCTCGGGCGAGATGAAGACGAACCAGCGCAGCGGCACACCCCAGGTGGCGATCTGCTCGTGCACCCGGGGAACACCGTGTTCCAGCACCCGCGCCCCGCTGCGCCAGTCCTCCACCACGGCCTTCGCCTGGCCGGCCAGCACCGGCGGCACGAAGGCGTCGGCCAGCACGGACGGGACGCCGTCCCGGGCGTTCAACGCCGCCTCGGCCACCCGCACCCGAAGGTTCCACGGGCACACCAGCAGGGCATCCTCAAGCTGGAGGACGTACGCCTCGTCGGGCAGGTCGGGCAGGCGGGTCCAGCCCGCGCCCAGGGCCTCGATCACCGCGGTCCGCTGCCGGCCGGGGCCGTCCAGCGGCGTCACGGCACGGCCCGATTGGACGTACCGGCGCCAGAAGGTCTGGCGGTCCCGGTCGAACGCGGTCAACGGCTCGTACACGCGCAGGTAGGAAGCGAAGAGCGACGGCACGCCGCGATCCTCCCACGAAAGTCCGGTTCCGCCGCGGCCAGGACCGCACGGAGTCCCGCGGCGCGACCGTGTTTCCACTGCCCCGCGCCCCGGACACCGGGCGGACGCGAGACAACCTCGACCGGGCCGGTACTAGGCTCGCAACATCCGGCACCACCCCGCCGGCGATCGGCACCGTCCGCGCGCCCCACAAGGGCGCACCCACGAGGAGCAGTCATGGGTGTATTCAGCACGAGCGACACCACGACGACCGGCCACGAACAGGTCATCTTCTGCCAGGACAAACACACCGGCCTCAAGGCGATCATCGGCATCTACTCCACGGCGCTCGGCCCCGCGCTCGGCGGCACCCGCTTCTACCCGTACGCCAGCGAGGACGAGGCGCTGCACGACGTGCTTGAGCTGTCCCGGGGCATGGCGTACAAGAACGCGCTCGCCGATCTGGACCTGGGCGGCGGCAAGGCCGTCATCTGGGGCGATCCCGACCAGATCAAGTCCGAGGCGCTGCTGCGCGCGTACGGCCGGTTCGTGGAGTCGCTGGGCGGCCGGTACTACACGGCCTGCGACGTCGGCACCTATGTCTCGGACATGGACGTGATCGCGCGGGAGACCCGGTACGTGACCGGGCGCAGCGTGGAGCACGGCGGCGCGGGCGACTCCTCGGTGCTGACCGCCTGGGGCGTGTTCCAGGGCATGCGGGCCGCCGCCGAGCACCTGTGGGGCTCGCCGACCCTCGTCGGTCGCCGGGTCGGGGTCGCCGGCCTGGGCAAGGTGGGCAAGCACCTGGCCCGGCACCTGCTGGACGACGGCGCCACGGTGCTGGCCACCGACGTCAACGAACGCGCCCGGGACTGGGTCCGCTCCACGTACCCGCAGGTCGACCTCGCCGCCGACGCGACCGAGCTGATCACCTCGGACATCGACGTGTACGCGCCGTGCGCGCTGGGTGGGGCGCTCAACGACGAGACCGTGCCGATGCTGCGGGCCAAGGTCGTCGCCGGCGCGGCCAACAACCAGCTCGCGCACCCCGGAATCGAGAAGGTCCTCGCCGATCGCGGCGTGCTGTACGCCCCGGACTACGTGGTCAACGCGGGCGGGGTGATCCAGGTGGCGGACGAGATCGAGGGATTCAACTTCGAGCGGGCCAAGCTGCGGGCCACCCGGATCTACGACACCACCCGGGAGATCCTCCGGCTCGCCGACGACGAGGGCGTGCCGCCTGCGGTGGCCGCCGACCGGCTCGCCGAGCGCCGGATGGCCGAGATCGGGCGGTTGCGCGCCATCCGGGTGCGCTGACCGTTCCGGGACGATCCCGGGCCGCCCGGGTACGGCCGGTCGGCCGGCCCGGCCCGGGTCCCCGGTGCGGGAAGATAATGGGCCGATGCGCCGCGTGCGCCTTACTGGTTACAATGAGTAAACCTCGCATGATCCGCGACGCGCGGGCATGACCGAGGGAACCCGAGGTGCCGAACCGGCGCCTGCCCATGTACCGTAAGAGCCACGAGAGATGCCTAACGTCATCGGGGCCCGCCTTCGGGCTGCCCCGAATTCTGTGCGAGGGGGTCGAGCCATGGGGCGCGGCCGTGCTAAGGCCAAGCAGACAAAGGTGGCCCGGGAGCTGAAGTATCACTCCCCGAACACCGATCTCGCCGCCTTGCAGCGGGAACTCGGCGGTGGCGGCAAGTCGGACCGCGACTTCGACGACGACTACAAGGACACGGTCGACGACGAGGACGACGATCTCGACGAGGACGACCAGGACTCCTCCTGGGCGCCTCGCGCCCGCTGACCCTACGGATTGACGAGCACGCGGTGACATCCGCGTGCTCACGCATGTCCGGTACGGGACCCAGCACTTCGCCGAAACACGTCACCGACGGTTGGCGAACCTGCCGCGGGCGGTCACAGTGCGCCCGGTTCCGCGGCAGGTTCGCGCATCCGCCGACAGCCGCCAGCCGTGCGACCGGCCGGCTCCGCACCGGTACTCAGCGCGGGCGGTTGTTCCAGTTGTAGAACGTCGGGATGTTCTCGAAGTGGTTCCAGGCGCAGACCGCGGCGTCACCGGCCGCCTCGGCACGGCCGCGGCGCGCCGACGCCGCCTCGCGGAGCAGGGCGTCCAGTCCCGCCCGCGCTCCGCGTACCCGATCGGCGACGCTGTCCCCGGCGTCCTCAGGCGCTCGTTGCTGCGTTGTCTCGGGCATGGTCCAGCACTCCCTCCAGTAGGTGGATCTTGCTGTTCCGGCAGTGTTCGGTCTCGGTCCCATCGAAGCGCCCGTGCTCGAAGTACCGGTTGGCGGCGTGTCCGCCGCCGCAGAACTCGAAGTAGGCGCAACTCGACCGACACGCCTCCACACCGCGGAGGAACTCGGCCACCCAGGGCGTGTCCGGACCGCCGGCCAGGATGTCCGGCAGCGGCGTGGACAGCACGTTTCCGCTGCTGAAGTCGCCGTACCGGGGATCGGAGAAGCCCGCGAGTTCCGGCGAGAGCAGGACCACCGAGCCGTCGTGCGCGATGGTCGGAATCGGGTCGAGACGGCGCGGTAGCAACTCGTCCGCGGCACCGTCCAGGACCGCCCCCGCGTACCGCAGGGACCATTCCACCTCGCGTAGGTGGATCCGCGGGTCCCGGCGCCAGGCCGTGACCAGCTCCGCCCAGAACTCCCGCACCAGCCCGGCCGGCAGGGCGTTGCTCCGGGTGTTCACCCCCTCGGTCTCCTCGATGTTGATGCCCAACACCGAGCAGCCGAGGTCGAGAAAGTAGTCGTACAGCTCGGTCGCCAGCCCGGGTTCGGGCCGCGAAACCACGCACAGGGCGGAGAACGGAACGCCGTGCCGGCGCAGCGTCGCCATCCCGCGCTCGATCCGGTCGTACGCCGGGCGGCCGGACCGGGTGACCCGGTCCGCGTTGCGGTGCCGCGGTCCGTCGACGCTGACGCTCACCCGCACCTGGTGCCGCTCGAAGAACTCGCACCAGGCGTCGTCGATCAGTGTGGCGTTGGTCTGCACGTGATGCTCGACCTGCCCGGCGAACGGCGCGAACAACTCGGCAAGGTGCCGCCGCCCGGCCGCCAGCGGTTCGCCGCCGTGCCAGACCACCGAGAACCGGTCACCGGTCGCCCACTGGTTCACCGACTCGGCCACGGCCGCCGCGACGGACACCGGCATCCGGCGGTCGGCGGCCCGCAGGGGCAGATAGCAGTAGGCGCAATCGAGGTTGCACAGAGTGATCGGCTGCATCACCACGTACGCCGGAACGTCGGCGACGCCCCGCATCCCCGACGGTCTCTGCCCTGCCCTCATCCACACCTCCCCCGCGCCTGACGTGCTACCAGGCTAGGTGGCGATGGCCGGTCGGGTGAAGGCCCTATCAGGTAGACGTATGATGTGCGGAGCGTGATCAACCGCGGGTGTGCTGACCGATCATCTGGACCTGACCGGTGCCCTCGATGATCTCCCCGGCCTGCCACGCCTCCACGCCGCGGCCGGCGAGCGTGGCGAGGGCGCGGTCGGAGTCCTCGGCCGAGACGATCGCGAACATGCCGACACCCATGTTGAAGGTCGACTCCATCTCGCCGTCCTCGATCCGGCCCTTGGACTGGATGAGGTCGAAGATCGGCTGCGGCTTCCAGGTGGCCCGGTTCACCACGGCGTCCACGTTCTCCGGCAGGACCCGGACGAGATTGCCCGGGATACCGCCGCCGGTCACGTGCGCCACGGCCCGCACCTCGGCCTCGGCGATCAGCTTGAGGCAGTCCTGCGCGTAGATCTTGGTGGGGGTCAGCAGCTCCTCGCCCAGGGTCCGCTGTCCGCCGAAGTCGTCCACAACGGTGTCCAGCCGCATCCGGCCGGCGCCGAGCAGTACGTGCCGGACCAGCGAGTAGCCGTTCGAGTGCAGGCCGGAGGACTTCATGGCGATCACCACGTCACCCACCTCGACGCGGTTCGGCCCGAGCAGCTCGCTCTCCTCCACCACGCCCACGCCGGTGGCAGAGACGTCGTACTCGTCCGGGCGGAGCACTCCGGGGTGCTCCGCGGTCTCCCCACCCAGCAGCGCGCATCCGGCGTACCGGCAGCCGTCGGCGATGCCGGCGCCGATCTCGGCGACCTTGTCCGGTACGACCTCGCCGCAGGCGATGTAGTCGAGCAGGAAGAGTGGCTCGGCGCCGCACGCGACCAGGTCGTCCACCACCATGGCCACCAGGTCGATGCCGACGGTGTCGTGGATGTTGAGCTGCTGCGCGATGACCAGCTTGGTGCCCACGCCGTCCGTGGAGGAGGCGAGGATCGGGTGCTGGTAGCGGGAGGTGTCCAGCCGGAACAGGCCGGCAAAGCCGCCCAGGTCACCGAGCACCTCGGGGCGCCGGGTGCCGCGTACCTTCGACTTGAGTAGTTCCACCGCCCGGTCGCCGGCCTCGATCGAGACGCCGGCCTCCGCGTACGACACGCTCCGCTTCCGGCCGGTCCTGCCGGTCGCCTTCCAGGGTTGCCGGTCGGCACCCGAGCCGCCGGTCGGGCCGCCGGCTGCGCCGCTGCGCTCGGACACGTGCGTCACGTTTCTCCCCTTCGTTGTGCTGTCGGCCGGATCCGTGATCACCGGAAACCACCGAACCAGACGGGTCGGGCGGTGCCGACCTGCGCTATGGGCGATGCAGTGCGTCGGCGCCGCCTGGGCTGGCGACGAGCGGTGCGGGTCCGGCGTCGGGACGGTCGGCCCCGGCCGCCGGGCGGGACTCTCCGGCGCCGGCCCGGTGGCCGGTCGGCCGCCAGGTCGCGCCTTCGAGCAGGTGCTTGCCGATCAGGTCGCCCGCGGGCAACTCGATCGGATATTCGCCATCGAAACATGCCCGGCAGAGCCGGGTCTTCGGCTGCTCGGTCGCGGCAATCAGACCGGCGAGGGAGACATAGCCCAACGTGTCGGCGCCGATCGACCGCCGAACGCCCTCGTCGTCCAACCCATTGGCCAGCAACTCGGCGCGGGTGGCGAAGTCGATGCCGTAGAAGCAGGGCCAGCGCACCGGCGGCGAGGAGATCCGGACGTGCACCTCCACCGCCCCGGCCTCGCGGAGCATGCGCACGATGGCCCGCTGCGTGTTGCCGCGGACGATCGAGTCGTCGACCACCACCAGCCGCTTGCCCCGGACGTTCTCCCGGAGCGGGTTGAGCTTGAGCCGGATGCCGAGCTGGCGCAGCGTCTGGGAGGGCTGGATGAAGGTGCGCCCGACGTACGGGTTCTTCATCAGCCCGGCGCCGTAGGTGATGCCCGAGGCCTCGGCGTAACCGATCGCGGCCGGCGTGCCGGACTCCGGAACCGGGATCACCAGGTCGGCCTCCACCGGGTGCTCCTTGGCCAACTGCCGCCCGATGGCCACCCGGCCCGCGTGGATGTTGCGGCCGGCGATGGTGGTGTCCGGGCGGGCGATGTAGACGTACTCGAAGAGGCAGCCCTTCGGCTCCGGCACGGCGAACCGGACCGACCGCAGGCCGTGCTCGTCGATGGCCAGCAGCTCGCCCGGTTCCACCTCACGGACCACGCTGGCGCCCACGATGTCCAGCGCCGCGGTCTCGCTCGCGACCACCCAGCCGCGCTCCAGCCGGCCGAGCACCAGCGGGCGTACGCCGTACGGGTCGCGTGCCGCGTAGAGGGTCGACTCGTCCATCAGCACGAAACTGAACGCCCCGCGCAGCCGGGGCAGCACGTCCAGCGCGGCCGCCTCGACCGAGAGGCCGGGGCGGCTGGCCAGCAGCGCGGTCACCAGGCTGGTGTCCGAGGTCGAGCCGTCCAGTTCGACGCCCTGCTCGACAAGCTGGCCGGTCAGCTCGGCCGTGTTCACCAGGTTGCCGTTGTGGGCCAGCGCGATCGTGGTGCCCGCCTCGGTGGCCCGGATGGTGGGCTGGGCGTTTTCCCAGGTCGAGCCGCCGGTCGTGGAGTAGCGGGTGTGCCCGATCGCCAGATGCCCCCGCAGGCTGGCCAGGGTGGGCTCGTCGAAGACCTGGGCGACCAGGCCAAGATCCTTGTAGACGACCACACCGGAGCCGTCACTGACGGCGATCCCGGCCGCCTCCTGGCCGCGGTGCTGAAGCGCGTAGAGGCCGAAGTACGTGAGCTTGGCCACGTCTTCCCCGGGAGCCCAGACGCCGAACACGCCACAGGCGTCTTGCGGGCCGGGCCGTTCGGGGTCGAGGTCGTGGTTCAGCCGGCCATCGCCTCGGGGCACCTGATGCTCCCTCTGTGAGCTGCTGGGATTGGGTCCGGGAACTACCGTCGCCCCCAGAGTGTACGCGAGACGGGACCGCGACAGCGAGCCAGCTCGCGACCGCAGATGGTGAAACCGATCTATATCCGAAGCCGATTGACCTGGAAGATTCACGATCCAACAATTGTTGGTTTCCGCCGCGGAGCGCGGCCGGCCTGGCGTGCCGGGGCGGGATCCAGATCACTCCGGTCGCGGCCGCCGGCGAAAGTGCTTCACATTGGGTCAGAAGTCCAAAGCGGGAGCAGACCGGACAGATCAGCACGAATACCGCTGGCGCGGACCCGCCCGTCCCGCACCGCCGCCGCCCAGTCCAGTCGGCCAGCGGCCAGCAGCACCCAGGTGACCCCATCGGTCTCCACCACGTTCGGCGGGGTGCCCCTGGTGTGTCGCGGACCCGCGATGACCTGCACAGCCGCATATGGTGGGACGCGCACCTCCACCGATCGTCCGGGGGCCCGCTCGGACAAGTCGGCAAGAAGTACCCGCACCGCGTCGCGCAGCATTGTCCGTTCGGGCGACTTACCGGCATCGAGCGCCGCCAACACCGCCAGCACGGGTGCGGACTTACTGTGCGGAGAGGACACGTCGGGACGATACGACCCCGGCTGGCAGCAATCGTGGTCGCCCCTGGGTCGCGCCGATCCAGCTTCACAAGGCATAGTGGCCGACGGTGTAATTCGTACGGCGGATGCTCCCTCCGGTCAAGCCGGGCCGGGGAGATCGGACGCGAAAGGCGGTGGACGTGACAACACACCGACGAGCCTGGAGCCAGCGGGCCGGTGTGGTCGTGGCGCTGATTACCGGCGCCCTGCTCGCCGCCCCCGCCGCACCAGCCCTGGCGGACGCGCCCACCATCACCAACGTCTCGGCCTCCCCGAACTCGATCGACCAGGGCGAGACGGTGAAGGTCAGCTACACGCTGAAGTTCAAGACCGTCCCCCCGGATCCGCCCGCGGACATCACCGTCAGCTCCAACAACTCGAAGCTGACCTGCGTGAGCGGCTGCAGCGCCAGCGCGGTCACGGGCGACGGCGACCGGTCGGCCACCTTCCGCTACGCCACGGCGGCCAACTCGAACGAGTCGGCGACCATCACGATCAAGGCCGTCCCGCAGGGCGGTGAGGGCGAAGCGTCGACGCAGAGCACCACCGTCACCCTCGCCGGGAAGCCCGCGCCGCCGAAGACGGTGAAGCAGGTCTGCGGCAAGGTCGTCAACAAGACCTCCGGAGCCGCGGTCTCCAACGCCACCGTGATCCTCCAGGACCAGCAGGGCCACAGCTACACGACCACCTCGAACGGCAGCGGAAACTTCTGCTTCAACGGCAACGACGACCGGCCGATCGTGCCCGGCACGCTGCAACTCGGCGCCGGCAAGAACGACGTCACCATCACCAAGTCGCTGTCGGCGGGCGCGGGGCAGTCGGTCGGCGGGCAGCAGCTCGCCCTGGACATCCCGGCGCCGACCCCGACCGCCTCCCCGTCCACCGAGGAGACCCCGACCGACCTGCCCAGTGACGACGGCATCACGGACGAGCCGACGGAAGAGGTGACCCAGGGTCCGGCGACCGTGACCCAGAAGGAGACCTCGTCCGGCGGCGGCATGGGTCAGTGGCTGCTGATCATCGCCGGCGGCCTGCTCGTGGCCCTGGGCGTGGGCGCGATCGTGCTGCTCTGGATGCGGCGCAAGGAAGGCGACGACGACGGCCCCGACCGGGGCGGTCCGAACGGAGGCGGCCCGCCGCCGTCGTACGGACCGGCGCAGGGCGGGTACGCCGGCGCGAACGACGCGACCCGGGTGGCCACCCGGATGGGTGGCGACCCCACGATGGCGGGCGGGGCGGCACTGGCCAACGCGCCGACGATGATGCACAACCGTCCGCTGGTGGACGACGAGTTCCCGGACCCGTACGGCGCGCCGCTGCCGAGCCAGCAGCCGAACTACGGGCGGCAGGCCGACGACTGGGCCAACTCCGGCGGCGCGGGCTACGGCGGCACCACCAACGCGCCCACGCAGGCGGGTTACGGCGGTGCCGGTGCGGCCGGTTACGGCGCCGCCCAGAACCAGAGCTACGGCAACGCCCCCGGATCGGGAGCCGGCAGCTACGGCAACGCCCCCGGATCGGGAGCCGGCAGCTACGGCAACGCACCGGGATCCGGCGCCGGCAGTTACGGCAACGCACCCGGGTCCGGCGCCGGCGGCTACGGCAACGCGCCGGGATCCGGAGCGGGAAGCTACGGCAACGCCCCCGGGTCCGGCGCCGGCAGTTACGGCAACGCACCGGGCCAGCAGGGCTACGGCGGCGGTTACACCGAGGGCTACGGCGAGCAGACCGGCCGGTACGACGGCGGCGGCGACGGGGGCTACGGGCAGCAGCCCGCGGACCCCTACAACACGTCGTACGGCCAGGGCGGCGGCGCCGATGAGCGCTACGGCCAGGGCCAGGGACAGGGCACCTATCCCTCGGGCGGTTACGGCGCCGACGCGGGCTACGGCGAGAGCGGCGGCGGTGCCGGTTACGACAACCGCGGCGGCTACGACAGCTCGGGGCAGTACGGCGCTCAGGGCTACGACCAGCAGGGTTACGGCTACGACCAGCAGGGCGGGGGCCAGGGCTACGACCAGCAGGGCGGCCAGGGCTACGGTCAGTACGGCGGTCAGGGCTACGACCAGCAGGGCGGCGGCCAGGGCGGGTACGACAACCGCGGCTACGGCGCCGACCAGGGCGGCTACGACGCCGGTGGGCACCAGCAGCCGCAGGGTGGCTACGGCTACGACCAGCAGCAGGGCGGCCACCAGCGGGACGACCGGGATGCCGGCGGCCGGGGCGGCCGTCGATCCGTGGACTGGCTGGACGACTGACCCGGATGGCGCGTCGGCCCGGTGCGTTCCGGGCCGGCGTGCCGCGGAGCGAGGTCCCGGCCGGTCAGTCCGCCCTCGTGAGGACCCCGTTGCGGAGCACGGTGACCGTGCCCGAGATGTTGACCCTGGCGGCGATCTCGACGTCCTCGCCGAAGCCCCGCTCCAGCAGTTCCCGGCCGGAGACACAGCCCCGGACCGCCGCCGGGATGTTCGGGATGGCGCCGAGCACCGCGAGAGCCACGGCCGCCTCGACCGACAGCGTTCCCGGGGCGGTGGAGAGCCCGTCCAGTACCGCCGCGGCGCCGAGTTGGTCCTCGACGCACGGCCGGAGCGTGCCGTCGGTCCACCGCTCGCCGGCCGCCACCACGCCGACCGGCCGGTCGGCCGAGCCGTACCCCTCGGCCAGCAGCCAGCGGCCGACCGCGGCCGCGTTGCGCAGACAGGCGGTGACCACCGGCACGCCGCTGGACGCGGCGGCGGAGCAGATCGCCGAGCCGTTCGGCGAGGGCAGCACCAGGTCAGGCACCACAGGCGCCGACCGTAGCGCCGCCGGGGACAGCGACCAGGGATGCCCGTGGTCAGCCGCGCCCCTGCCGACCGCCGCCACCGCGCCGACCCGGGCGGCGTAGTCGGCGGCCTGCGCTCCCCACGGGAACGGGTGGACCCGCATGCCCCGGCTGACCGCCACCTCGGCGGAGGTGGTGAAGGAGAGCACGTCCACGATGACCAGGACCGAGCAGACCCGGCCCAGTTCCGCCGCGCCCGACAGTCCCCAGTCGAACCGGACACCGGTCCCCGGTTGCCCGTAGACCGGAACGGTCAACGCGCGTCCCGCTGCTCTCCGCCGTCGCGATCCTCGCCGGCAGATCCGGCCGCGCGGGCTTGCGCGTCCCCGTCGGTCCCGGCGTCCGCGCCGACGTCCCCGTCGGTCCCGGCGTCCGCGCCGACGTCCCCGTCGGTCCCGGCATCCACATCTGTTGCCGGGTCGGCGTCCTCGGCGGTGAGCCGGTCGTCCACCGGTGCGGCCGTCGGCTCGTCGGTGGCGGCCGTCGGCCCGTCGGCGGCGGGCGGCTCCCCGGACGCCGCCTGGGCCGCCGGCTCCGTCGGGGAGGCCGGCTCGACCGCCGACGCCGCCTCGGCAACGGCTGCGGTTTCGGCCGCCGCCACCTCTGCCACCGGCGTGGGCTCGGCCGAGGCGGCCGTGCCGATGCCGCTCGGCGCGGTGCCGGCCGGCCGGGGCTCCTCCGCCGAGGCGCCGAACAGCGCCGGCAGGGTGCCGGTGAACGCGGCCCGCAGCTCGTCCAGGTCGATCCGGAACTGATCCCGGATCTCCAGCGCCCGCGCGGCCGGGTCGGTGACGCCCAGCGCGGTCCAGGGCACTCCGAAATCGGCGCACAGCGCGGTGAACGCCTTGTCCTGCCCGCGCGGCACGGTCACCAGTGCCCGGCCGGTGGACTCGCTGAACAGGTAGACGAACGGCAGGGAGCCGTCGGCGTACTCGGCCGGCAGCGCGATCCGCGCGCCCACGCCGTACCGCAGGCACGCCTCGACCAGCGCCTGCGCGAGCCCGCCGTCGGAGAGGTCGTGCGCCGACCGCAGGTGCCCGACCCGGGCCGCCTCGGCCAGCAGGTCGGCCAGCGCGCGTTCCCGGGCCAGGTCCACCTGTGGTGGCGGCCCGCCGAGGTGGCCGTGCACGACGGAGGCCCACTCGGAGCCGGACAGCTCGGTGCGGGTGTCGCCGAGCAGGAACACCAGCTCGTCACCGGCGTGCTCGGTCCGGGCGAAGCCCATCCGGAGCCGGTTCGCGACGTCCTCCAGCACGCCCAGCACGCCGACCACCGGCGTGGGGTGGATGGCCGCCGCCCCGGTGGAGTTGTAGAAGCTGACGTTTCCGCCGGTGACCGGGATTCCCAGCTCGGCGCAGCCGTCCGCGAGCCCGCGCACCGCCTCCGCGAACTGCCACATCACCGCCGGCTCCTCGGGCGAGCCGAAGTTGAGGCAGTTCGTGACGGCCAGCGGCCGGGCGCCGGTCACGGCCACGTTCCGGTACGCCTCGGCGAGCGCCAACCGGGCGCCCTGGTACGGGTCGAGCCGGGTGTACCGCCCGTTGCCGTCGAGCGAGAGGGCCACACCCAGCCCGCTCTCCTCGTCGATCCGGATCACCCCCGCGTCCTCGGGCTGGGCCAGCACGGTGTTGCCGAGGACGTACCGGTCGTACTGCTCGGTAACCCAGGTCTTGTCGCAGAGGTTCGACGAGCCGATCATGCGCAGCACGGTTTCCCGCAGCGCCTCCGGGCTGGCCGGACGCGGCAGCGTCTCGGCGCGGTCGGCGTCGAAGAGGATCCGGTCGGCCGGCTCGCGCAGCGGGCGCGCGTAGACCGGGCCGTCGTCCACAAGCGTCGCCGGCGGCACGTCGACGACGGACAGGTCGTGCCAGGTGATCAGCAGCCGTCCCGGGGTGCCGTCCTCGGCGGGCGGGGTGACCTCGCCGATCGCGGTGGCCGGCACGCCCCACTTGGCCGCGGTCGCGAGCACCTCGTCCAGCTTGTCGGGGGCGACGATGAGCAGCATCCGCTCCTGCGACTCGCTGGCCAGGATCTCGTGCGGCCGCATCGACGGCTCGCGCAGCGGTACCCGTTCCAGCCACACCCGCATCCCCGTGCCGGCGGCGGCTGCGGTCTCGGTGAGCGCGCAGGTGAGGCCGGCGCCGCCGAGGTCCTGGATGCCGACCACGAGCTGCCCGTCGTACATCTCCAGGCAGGCCTCGATGAGCAGCTTCTCCATGAACGGGTCGCCGACCTGGACCGACGGGCGGCGGCCCTCGCCGCCCTCGTCGAAGGTGGCGCTGGCCAGCACGGACACTCCGCCGATGCCGTCCCGGCCGGTCTTCGCGCCCATCAGCACGACGACGTTGCCGGGACCGGCGGCGGCCTTGTTCTGCAACCGGTCGGCCGGCAGCACACCGAGGCAGAGCGCGTTCACCAGCGGGTTTCCCTGGTAGCAGGGGTCGAAGACGACCTCGCCGCCGATGTTGGGCAGGCCCAGACAGTTGCCGTAGCCGCCGACCCCGGCCACCACGCCGGGAAGCACCCGCGCGGTGTCCGGGTGGTCGGCCGCGCCGAACCGCAGCGCGTCCATCACCGCCACCGGGCGTGCGCCCATGGCCAGAATGTCCCGGACGATGCCGCCGACGCCGGTCGCCGCGCCCTGGTACGGCTCGACGAAGCTCGGGTGGTTGTGCGACTCGACCTTGAAGGTCACGGCGAGCCGGTCGGAGACCCGGACCACGCCCGCGTTCTCGCCGATGCCGGCCAGCAGCCGGTCCGACGGCGGCGCCTTCTCACCGAACTGGCGCAGGTGCACCTTGCTGGACTTGTAGGAGCAGTGCTCGCTCCACATGATCGAGTACATCGCCAGTTCCGACTGGGTGGGCCGGCGGCCCAGCATCTGCCGGATCCGGTCGTACTCGTCGTCGTGCAGGCCCAGCTCGGGGTAGGGCTGCAACTCCTCGGGGGTGCCGGCCGCCCGCTCGACGGTGTCGACCCCGGCCGGGCCGGGCGGCTGCGGAGCCGCGCCGGCCATCGCGGAGCCGGCCGGGTCGCCCGGGGCGGCGCCGGTGGGAGTCGCGCCGTTTCCGGATGCGCCGCCCGCGGCCGTACCGGATGCGCCGCCCGCGGTGACGCCGTTGCCGGCGGGGACGTCCGGAGCCGCACCCATCTGGTCGGCGGCGCCGGAGGTCGCGTCGGACTGGATCGTCATGCCGGCGCTCCCGCCAGGTGCTTGAGAATCGACGTGAAGAAGCCGAGCCCGTCCAGCGACGGCCCGGTCAGCTCCTCGACGGCGTGTTCCGGGTGCGGCATGATGCCGACCACGTTGCCGGCCTCGTTGGAGATCGCCGCGATGTCCCGCTGCGAGCCGTTCGGGTTCTCCCCCAGGTAGCGGGCGACGATCCGGCCCTGCGCCGCCAACTCGTCCAGGGTCCGCTCATCGGCGACGTACCGGCCCTCGCCGTTCTTCACCGGGATCAGGATCTCCTGCTGGGGGTGGAACGCGTTGGTCCACGCGGTGCCGTTGGCCTCGACGCGCAGCACCTGGTCGCGGTTGCGGAAGTGCAGGTGCCCGTTGCGGGTGAGCGCGCCGGGCAGCAGGTGCGCCTCGCAGAGGATCTGGAAGCCGTTGCAGACGCCGAGCACCGGCAGGCCGTCGCGGGCGGCGTCGACAAGCGTGCGCATCACCGGCGCGAACCGGGCGATGGCGCCGCACCGCAGGTAGTCCCCGTACGAGAAGCCGCCGGGCAGCACCACCGCATCCACGCCGTGCAGCTCGGGATCGGCGTGCCAGAGCCGGACCGCCTCGGCGCCGGCGATCCGCACCGCCCGGGCCGCGTCGCCGTCATCGAGGGAACCGGGAAAGGTCACCACACCGATGCGCGGGCTCATGGCGTCACCGCGGCCTCGCCGGGCTCCGCCACCCGCACCGTGAAGTCCTCGATCACGGGGTTGGCGAGCAGCTTGTCGGCGAGCGAGCGCACCTGATCAAGGTCGGGTTGACCGGTGAACTCCAGCTCGATGCGCCGGCCGATCCGCACCGACGCCACATCGTTGACACCGAGGCTGGGCAGCGCGTTAGCGACGGCCTGACCCTGCGGGTCGAGGATCTCCGGCTTGAGCATGACGTCGACCACGACGCGAGGCACGGGGCACTCCTGACGGGTTGGGGCAGCGCGGATGCCGGCCCCCAACGGGCCGAGCGCGCCCCAGCCTACCTGGCAGGAGCGCCCAACCACGCACCACCCGGCAGCCTGTGGACAACCCTGTGGATAACTTGTCTTCATCGATAGACGACACCCTGCGCAAGCGGCGCGTCACGCTGTCCACAGGGGGCGTTCGAGGGCCGCCGGCCGGCTGAGCGGTTAGCGCCGGACTGTCGCCTCTTGCGCGGTACCGGAGGTCCGGCGCGTCTTGTCCGGGGACGCCGGTTTTGCAGCATGCGGCCACGTGAACATGCTTCGCAAATACCGCCGACCCGGTCTGCGAGCATCGAAACCGTGCTGGTCGTGACGATGGACCACCTCCCGGGGTACGAGATCCGCGAAGTCCTCGGCCAGGTCGTCTCCTCCCAGGCCCGGACCCGGAACGTCTACCGGGAGGGGGTGAAGAGCCTGCGCGGCGGTGCCTACGACCCGGCGGCGCCGGAGAACCTGACCCGGTGGCGCACCGATGCCGTCGCCCGGCTCGGCGAGGAGGCCCGGCGGCTCGGCGCCAACGCGGTGCTCGGGATGCGGTTCGAGCACCGCGAGGTGGGCGAGATGTGGATGGAGGTGTGCGCCTACGGCACCGCCGTGGTCGCCTACCGGTCCCCGGCCGCACCGGCACCGGACCAGCCGCTGGTGGCCGCCGAGACCGCGCACCCGGCCGAACCCATCGACTCGGGCGCTATCGCCGAGGCGCCGAGCGCGCCGAACCTGCGTACCGCCGGAGAGACACCCACCCGGCCCGACTGATCACCAGCCGGCGGCGGCGACCGGCGACCCGCCATCCGCCATCCGGCATCGGCCATCCGGCAGCCGGCAGCCGGCAGCCGGTCAGAGGATCGGCGGCGGGCTGTAGGCGGCGGCCTCGGGGTGGGCGGTGACCACCTCGGAGATCCGCCGGGTGACGGCGTCCACCTGGTCGCGGGCCACCCCGATGAAGGCCGACTGATCCGCCACCAGCTCGTCGATCTCGGCCCGGGACAGGCCCAGCCGTCCGTCGGCGGCCAGCCGGTCGAACAGGTCGTTCTCGACCGTGCCCTTCTCCCGCATGGCCAGCGCCACGGCCACCGCGTGCTCCTTGATCACCTCGTGCGCGACCTCCCGGCCGACGCCCCGGCGCACCGCGCCGACCAGGATCCTGGTGGTGGCCAGGAACGGCAGGTAGCGGTCCAACTCCCGGGCGATCACCGCCGGGTACGCCCCGAACTCGTCCAGCACCGTCAGGAAGGTCTGGAACAGCCCGTCGGCGGCGAAGAACGCGTCCGGCAGCGCCACCCGGCGCACCACCGAACAGGACACGTCGCCCTCGTTCCACTGGTCGCCGGCCAGCTCGCCCACCATCGACAGGTAGCCGCGGATCACCACGGCCAGCCCGTTGACCCGCTCCGAGGAGCGGGTGTTCATCTTGTGCGGCATCGCGCTGGAACCCACCTGGCCCGGCCGGAAGCCCTCGGTGACCAGTTCCTGCCCGACCATCAGCCGGATGGTGGTGGCCAGCGACGACGGCGCCGCGGCGGTCTGCGCCAGCGCCGACAGCACGTCCAGGTCCAGCGAGCGCGGGTAGACCTGCCCCACGCTGTTCAGCACCCGGGAGAAGCCGAGGTGTCCGGCGACCCGCCGTTCCAGCTCGGCGACCTTGTCGGCGTCGCCGTCGAACAGGTCGAGCTGGTCGGCGGCGGTACCCACCGGCCCCTTGATGCCGCGCAGCGGGTAGCGGCCGAGCAGGTCGGCCAGCCGCTCGTACGCGATGAGCAGTTCCTCGGCCGCCGAACCGAACCGCTTGCCCAGCGTGGTCGCCTGGGCCGCCACGTTGTGCGACCGGCCGGCCATGACCAGGGCGGAGTGCTCGTGCGCGAGCCAGGCCAACCGGGCCAGCGCCGCCACCACCCGGTCCCGGATCAGCTCCAGCGACGCCCGGACCTGGAGCTGCTCGACGTTCTCGGTCAGGTCCCGGGAGGTCATCCCCTTGTGCACGTGTTCGTACCCGGCCAGCGCGCTGAACTCCTCGATCCGCGCCTTCACGTCGTGCCGGGTGACCCGCTCCCGCTCCGCGATCGACGCCAGGTCGACCTGGTCCAGCACCCGCTCGTACGCCTCGACGACGCCGTCCGGGACCGGCACCCCGAGGTCGCGCTGCGCCCGCAGCACCGCCACCCACAGCCGGCGCTCCATCCGGATCTTCTCCTCCGGGGACCAGAGCGCGGCCAGCTCAGGTGATGCGTAACGGGCGGCCAGGACGTTCGGAATCGCGGTCACGGCTGCCGATTGTAGGGTGTGCCTCCTGGGTCGCCGCGGAGCCGGAGATCCAGGAGGCACGCCCCGGGGGAGGGCTATGCCGGGTCGGCCGCGACGGGGACCGCGCCGGCCCGCTCCGGGCCGGCCGCCGTGGCCGGCAGCCCACCCACCGGTTCGCCCCCTACCCGCCCGTCGCCCGCCGGCCCGTCGCCCGTCGGCTTCCCGGTCGCCGGGGCGCCGGCCGGAAGTCGCCGGACGTCCCGGCTCGCCAGCATGCCGAGCACCGAGAGGACCACCAGGACGGCCGCGCCGAGCAGCGTGTCGCGGTTCCCGAAGACCGCCGCGGCGGGTCCGACGACGACCTGCCCCAGCGGGATCGCGACGAACGAGCCCAGCATGTCGTACGAGTAGACCCGGGCCAGCCGGTCCGGCGGGATGTGCTGGGCCATCGAGGTCTCCCAGGCCACCGCGAACTGCTCCACCGCCATCCCCACGATCATCGCGGCCGGCACCAGCACGAACACCCGAGGCGCCAGGGCCAGGCCGAGCAGCAGCAGCGCCTCGGCGAACATGCAGGCGACCCCGAACCGCAGCAGCCGGCGCACCCGTACCCGCAGCGCCACCAGGCCGCCCACGATCATGCCGGCGGCCTCGGCGGCGAGCACCAGTCCCCAGGCGCTGCGGCCCACCGTCTCGTCGGCCACCGCCGGCCCGAGCACGTTGACCCCGCCCGCGAGGCTCGCGTTGAGCACCATGAAGCCCAGCACCACCGCCCAGAGCCAGGTCCGGCCGGAAAACTCCGACCAGCCCACCCGCAGGTCGGCCAGGACGCTCCGGCGCGCGCCGCCCGGGTCGGTCACCACGGACGGTACGCGGATCCGCACGAACGCCAGCGCGGAGAGCCCGAACGTCACGGCGTCGGCGGCCAGTCCCCAGCCCGGGCCGACGGCCGCGACCAGGATGCCGCCGACCGCGGCACCGCTGATCATCGCGGTGTTGATGCCGAGCCGGTTGATCGCGTTGGCCGGCTGGATCAGCTCCCCGGGCACGGTCTGCGGGGTGAGCGCGGCCGACGCCGGCTGGGCGAGGGCGCTGACCAGCCCGTTCGCGGCGCTCAGCGCCAGCAGCAGCGGGATCGACGCGGTGCCGGTGAGCACGAGCGCCGCCACGATCCCCTGGGTGAGCGCGCCGAGCGCGTTGGAGCCGACCAGCACCACCCGACGGGGCAACCGGTCGGCCAGCACGCCGCCGAAGAGCACGAAGATCACGTTCATCAGGGACCGGGCGCCGACCACCAGCCCCAGGTCGCGCACCGAGCCGGTGAGATCGAGTACGGCGAAGGCCAGCGCGATCGGCGCCACGGCGTTGCCCAGCACGTTGATCATCCGGCCGAGGGCCAGGTAGCGGAACGCGGCGTACCGCAGCGGGGCGAACATCAGTCCTCCATCTCGAAGAGCGCAACCGTGGCGTTGACGTGCGTCGTTCCCGGCGACCGGGGCGCCCGGGCGGCCCGGTGCAACCGCACCATCGCGTCGGCGACCTGCTCGCGTACCTCGGCCCAGACCTCGGGGTCGACCCACAGTTCGGCGTCGGCGAGGTGACCCGTGCCGCCGGCCCGACGGTGCTCGGCCCGGCGGCGCAGTTCAGTGGACACCGCCTCGTACACCACCCGCTGACCCTGGTGGTCGTGTTTCGCCCGCTCGTCGCGCTCGCGGTCGCGGTCGCGGTCCGGGTCGTACCGGTAGCGCTTGGCCGCGCCGCCCCGGATGCGCTCCTGCGCGGTGACCACGATGGCGCCGGCGGCGAGCAGTTGACGCAGGTGGTAGCTCGCGTTGGCGTGCGTCAGGTCGAGTTCCCGGGCCACCTCGGCGGCGGTCAGCGGCGCGCCGGTGAGCAGCGAGAGGATGCGCAGCCGGACCGGATGCGCCAGTGCCCGCAGCCGGATGGTGCTCTCCTGCGGCGTGCCGGCCGGGTGATTCCCGTCCGACCCATCTCCCAAAGACATGTTTGGAGGTTGACACCTCCGCGAGGAACTGTCAAACAATTATTTGAGGGTGGTCCGGCGGACCAGCCGGCCGGCCGGTCGCGGAAGATTCGGCAGATCGGCCGCCGGGTAACGGGCGCGGACGCCCGGCAGCCGTCACCATGTACGGGTGCCTTCCACCGGTCCCCACGACAGCGCCGCCGGCACACCGCGGCAGCCCGCCGGCACACCACGCCCGGCAGCCGGCGCATCCCGCCCCGCAGCCGGCGCATCCCGCCCCGCAGCCGGCATGATCCGCCCCGCGGCCGGCGTACCCCGCCCGGCGGCCGGCGCATCCCGCCCACCCGCGGCGCCCCGCGACCACCGCTGGCGCCGGCGCCTGCTGGTCGGCCTGGCGGTGCTCGCGGTCCTCGCCGGGTTCGGCCTGATCGGCGGGATCTACTACGTGGACAGTGTGCCCACGCCCGTCGACCTGCGGCTGCCGGAGTCGACCACCGTCTACTACAGCGACGGCCGGACCCCGATGGCGACGCTCGGCTCCGAGAACCGCACGATCGTGCCGTACGACCAGATGAACGACGCCCCCAAGCAGGCCATCGTGGCCGCCGAGGACCGCACGTTCTGGCGGAACCCGGGCATCGACTTCTCCGGCGTCCTGCGGGCCGCCTGGTCGAACCTGACCGGCGGGCAACGGCAGGGCGCCTCCACGATCACCCAGCAGTACGCCCGGGTGGCCGCCGACCTCAAGGGCGTCACCTACTCCCGCAAGCTGCGCGAGGCGGTCATCGCGTGGAAGCTGGACGACGCGTACAGCAAGCAGGAGATCCTCGGCTTCTACCTGAACACCGTGCCGTTCGGGCGCGGCGCGTACGGGATCGAGGCCGCGGCGCAGGCGTACTTCGGCAAGACCGTGCGCCGCGACGCGCCGGCCGACCGCCAACTGACGGTGGCCGAGGCGATGGTGCTGTGCGCGATGGTCAAGCAGCCGGAGGCCAATCCGGAGGACCCCGACGGCGAGCCCGGGTACGACCCGCGCCGCAACCCGCTGGCCCGGCAGAACTCGATCAACAGGTGGAACTACATCCGCGACGGGATGGTGAAGCTGAACTACCTGACCCCGGACCAGGCGGCCGAACTGGCCTATCCGGACACCGTGAAGCCGTTCGACCCCGACGCGGGGCAGTCCGGCCTGGACCGGCCGACCGGGCTCGTGGTGAAGCACGTGCTCAGCGAGCTGCGGCAGGTCGAGCCGTTCCAGGGCAAGCCCGCCGACTACCTGCCGAACGGCGGCTTCAAGATCGTGACCACGATCGACAAGCGGGTCCAGGACGTCGCGGAGGCGTCCGCCGACATCCGCCGCGACAGCGCGCCCGCGCAGGTGCGCGGCCAGCCGAAGAACTGGCAGGCCGCGCTGGTGGCGGTGCAGCCGGGCACCGGACGGGTGCTGGGCTACTACGGCGGAAGCTCCGGCACCGGCGCCGACTACGCCGGGTGGTACTACGACGAGAACGGCGCGGCCCGCGGCTTCGGCCAGCATCCGCCCGGGTCGTCGTTCAAGGTGTACGACCTGGCCGCCGCCGTGCAGGACGGCATCTCGGTGAAGCAGCGCTTCAACTCCCCGGACACCAAGGAGTTCCCCGGGTCGGGCCGCACGAAGGGCAGCGCCGCCGGCCCGATCCGCAACGCCGAGCATGCCGCCTGCCAGCCGAACTGCGCGCTCTGGGAGGCCACCGTCGCCTCGTTGAACGTCACCTACTTCGAGCTGACCGAGCAGCTCGGCAAGGCCAAGGTGATCGACATGGCCACCCGGGCCGGGGTTGACTCGATGTGGCGCGACCTGCCGGGCGACCCGCAGCCGAAGCGGGTGCCGTTGCGTGACCAGCCGGCCGCGGAGACGGCGAAGCAGTTCAGCACCGAGGTCGGCATCGGCCAGTACGGCATCACCGTGCAGGACCACGCCAACGGGATGGCGACGTTCGCGGCCGGCGGCAAGCGCGCCGACGCGCACTTCGTCCGGTCGGTGGAGAAGGACGACGAGCATATCTTCGACGAGCAGCTGACGCAGACCGACCTCGGGCTCGACGACGAGGCGGTCAACCAGCTCAACTGGACGCTGCGGCGGGTCCGGGCGGCCAAGCTGGGCAACGGCTGGGACTCGGCCGGCAAGACCGGCACCTGGCAGGCCGGCCAGAGCACCACCCAGAACGTGCACACCTGGATGGTCGGCTACACCGGTGCGCTGGCCGCCGCGGTCTGGCTGGGCACCACCGACGGCAAGCCGCTGAAGACCAGGGACGGCAGCTACGAGGTGTACGGCGCGACCGGGCCGGCACCGATCTGGCGGCAGTTCATGGAGCAGGCGACGGCCGCGCTCAAGCTCGATCCGGACAGGTACCGGTTCAAGGAGCCGAAGTTCCCGAACGACGCGCCGGAGCCCAGCCCGTCGCCGCCGTCGCCGACGCCGAGCCCCGTCGAACCGAGCGCGACCACGCCCGGGCCGAGCCCGAGTGAGCCCGAGCCGACCTGCGACGAGCAGCCCTGCGCGAGCACCAGCCCGACCCCGCTGCCGACGCCCACCCGCAGCCGCATCATCTCCATCACCCCGAGCCCGCCGCGCAGCGTACGGCCGTCCCGCGGCCAGTAGGACCGGCTCGGGACCGGACGGCTCACGACCGGACGGCTCGGAACCCGCCGGCTCGGGACCGGACGGCTCGGAACCCGCCGGCTCAGGACCGGCCGGCCAGCACCTCGCGCAGGGTGGCGGCGAAGCCGTCGGGGTCGCCGTGCATGCCGAACTCGCCGCCGAGGAAACCGCCGTGGTTGCTCGGGAACTCGACGGCGCCGGTGCCGAGCCGCTCGGCGATCGCGGCGGCGGCGCGGGCGGCGAGTTGGCCCGCCGACTCCACACCGGCCGCGAGCACCACGCGGGTCGACGCCGCGCGCAACGCGTCGAAGTCGGGTCGCTGCTGCGTGCAGCTCACCAGGTTCCCGGCGAACAGGGCGTCGTCACGGGAGCCGTCGTCGGCCGGCAGCCCGAAGGACGTGGGATCCGGCGTGGGACGGTCGGCGAAGTCCGCCGGGACCTCGCCCTGCCAGGAGGACAGCGCCATGAACTTGACCATCGCCGCGCCGAAGCCGTCCCGCTGGTACGTCCGCTGGACGTCCAGCACGGCGGCGTGCGCCGGCTCGCTGTCCGGCAGCACCGGCACGCTCGGCGGCTCGTGCGCGACCAGCACGCGTACCTGCTCCGGATGCCGGGCCACCAGCACCAGCGCGTTGACCGCGCCGCCGCTGCTGGCGAAGATGTCGACCGGACCGGCGCCGAGTGCGGAGATGATCCGGTGCAGATCGTCGGCATGCCGCTCGGGCGTGGTCTCGGCGCTCGGGTCGGTGCGGGTGCTCCGGCCGACCCCGCGCGGGTCGTAGGTCACCACCGTCCGGTCCGGAAAGCGCGCGGCCAGGCTCGTGAACCCGGCCGCCGTCATCGGCGATCCGATCATCAACAGCGCGGGCGCCCCGTACGGCGGCGTCCCCGGCTGGGCGGCCGCGGCCGGCTGCGCCGGGTGCAGGTCGTAGTGCAGCACGGCGCCCGGCACGTCGAGGGTGTGGCTGTCCGTTCCGGTCATGGTCGCCCCCAGCTCGCGGTCAGCGTTCGAGGATGGCCACCACGCCCTGACCGCCCGCGGCACAGATGGAGATCAGTCCTCGCCCACTGCCCTTCTCAGCCAGCAGCTTAGCCAGGGTGGCCACGATCCGGCCGCCGGTGGCGGCGAACGGATGGCCGGCGGCCAGCGACGAACCGTTCACGTTGAGCCGGCTCCGGTCGATCGGGCCGAGCGGGGCGTCCAGCCCGAGCCGTTCCTTGCAGAACTCCGGCGACTCCCAGGCGGCGAGGGTGGCCAGCACCTGCGACGCGAACGCCTCGTGGATCTCGTAGAAGTCGAAGTCCTGCAACGTCAGCCCGTTGCGGGCGAGCAGCCGCGGCACCGCGTACGCGGGCGCCATCAGCAGCCCCTCGTCGCCGTGCACGAAGTCGACCGCCGCGGTCTCGGCGTCGCGGAACCAGGCCAGCACCGGCAGGTTGTGCGCGGCCGCCCACTCGGCGGAGCCGAGCAGCACCGTCGAGGCGCCGTCGGTGAGCGGCGAGGAGTTCCCGGGCGTCATGGTGGCGGTGCCGGCGTCCGGGCCGCGGGTGCCGAAGACCGGCCTGAGCGCGCCGAGCTTCTCCAGGCTGGTGTCCGCGCGCAGGTTCTGGTCGCGTTCCAGACCGAGGTACGGGGTGAGCAGGTCGTCGAAGAACCCGCGCTGGTACGCGGCGGCGAGCCGCTGGTGCGAGGCGAGCGCCAGCTCGTCCTGGGCCTGCCGGTCGACGTTCCAGCGGCGGGCGGTGACGGCCGCGTGGTCCCCCATGGACAGCCCGGTGCGCGGTTCGGCGTTGCGCGGGACCTCCGGCTTGAACGGGTGGTGCGGGCGCAGCGCGGTGGCCGCACGCAGCCGGGCGCCGAGGGAGCGCGCCGAGTTGATCCGCAGCAGCGTCCGCCGGAAGTCCTCGTTGACCGCGAGCGGGGCGTCCGAGGTGGTGTCCACCCCGCCGGCGATCCCGGCGTCGACCTGCCCGAGGGCGATCTTGTTGGCGACCAGGATCGCGGCCTCCAGCCCGGTGCCGCAGGCCCGCTGGATGTCGTACGCCGGGGTGTGCGGGTCGAGCCGCGAGCCGAGCACCACCTCGCGGGTCAGGTTGAAGTCGCGGGAGTGCTTGAGCACGGCCCCGGCGACCACCTCGCCGACCCGCTGGCCGGCCAGGCCGAACCGGGCGACCAGCCCGTCCAGCGCGGCGGTGAGCATGTCCTGGTTCGATGCCCGCGCGTACCGGCCGTTCGAGCGGGCGAACGGGATCCGGTTGCCTCCGAGCACCGCGGCGCGGCGAACGTCCTGCACGATCGGCCTCCTGGTCTCGTGACTCCCCCGGCGGATGGTCCCCCGCGGAGAACCTACTCGTCAGTAGGCTACGCCACCATCCGGGTCGGGAACAGGACGACCCGGGCCGGATTCGCGACGCGGGGCTTGCATCGAACCTACTCGTCAGTAGGCTACGACCCATGACCGACCGGTACGCCAGCTTCGCCAACTCCGGACCCGGCCGCGCCTTCGTCAAGCGGCTCGGCCTGCCCGACCCGCCCCGGCTGCGCCGGTACCGCCCCGGCGACCCGCTGCTGCCCGCCCCGGCGCTGCTCGGCGCGGCGGCCGGCGGCCGGCTGCACGACTCCGTCGGCAAGCTGCTGGCGGCGGCAGGCGTCGCGGTGCGCGAGCCGGCGACCGCCACCACCGACGCCACCACCACCGAGGCCGACGCCGAGGCCATCGCCACCGACGCCGCCGGCACCGGCACCGGCACCGGGGCCGAGGCCGAGGCCGAGGCCGCCGCCGGCACCGAGCGGTACGCCGCGCTGGTCTTCGACGCCACCGGCATCACCGACTCGACCGGCCTGCGCGCCCTGTACGACTTCTTCCACCCGTACGCCCGACGGCTGGTCCCGTCCGGCCGGGTGATCGTGCTGGGCACCCCGCCGGACGTCGCCGCGAACCCGCGGGAGGCGACCGCGCAGCGCGCCCTGGAGGGGCTGACCCGCAGCATCGGCAAGGAGTTCGGCCGGGGCACCACCAGCCAACTCGTCTACGTCGACCAGGATGCCGACCCGGTCAGCCTGGAGTCCACCCTGCGGTTCCTGCTCTCCGGCCGCTCCGCGTACGTCTCCGGCCAGGTGGTCCGGGTCGGTCCGGGCGCGGGCAGCGCCCCGCAGGACTGGGACCGGCCGCTGGCCGACCGGGTAGCGCTGGTCACCGGGGCGGCCCGTGGCATCGGCGCCGAACTGGCCCGGGTGCTGGCCCGCGACGGCGCCCGGGTGATCGCCCTGGACATCCCGGCCGCCGGCGACGAGTTGGCCCAGGTCGCCAACGCGATCGGCGGCGAGGCGGTGCAGCTCGACCTCACCGGTGCCGACGCGCCGGAGCGGCTGGCCCGGTACGTCGCCGACCGGCACGGCCAGCTCGACGTCCTGGTGCACAACGCCGGGATCACCCGGGACAAGACACTGGGCCGGATGGACCCGGCCCGCTGGGACGCGGTGCTGGACGTCAACCTGTCCAGCCAGGAGCGGATCAACGACGTACTGCTGGACCGGGACCTGATCCGGGCCGGCGGCCGGCTGATCGGCGTCTCCTCGATCGCCGGCATCGCCGGCAACCGGGGGCAGACCAACTACGCCACCAGCAAGGCCGGGGTGATCGGCCTGGTCCGGTCGCTGGCCCCGGTGCTGGCCGAGCGGCAGATCACGGTCAACGCCGTCGCGCCGGGCTTCATCGAGACCCGGCTGACCGCCCGGATCCCGATGATGCTGCGCGAGGCGGGCCGGCGGATGAACAGCATGGCCCAGGGCGGCCTGCCGGTGGACGTGGCCGAGACCATCGCCTGGTTCGCCAGCCCCGCCTCGGGCGGGGTCACCGGCAACGTCGTCCGGGTCTGCGGGCAGAGCCTGCTCGGCGCCTGACCCGCACCGGCCGGCGCGGGGGACGAGACACGAGAACGGAGGCCGCCATGTCCACCCTGGAGCTACCCCGGATGCCCGCCGCCGGGCCGCTGTACCGGCGGGCGGCGCTGGCCCTGGTGCCCGGCGTCGGCGCCCGGCGGGCCGGCGAACTGCCCGACATCGAGCTGCTCGTCCGGGACGTCGCGGTCGACCGGGAGCGGCTGGCCGACTACGACCGGGTCTGCGGCTTCCCGTTGAGCGACCGGCTGCCGGCGACGTACCCGCACATCATGGCGTTCCCGCTGGCGTTGCGGCTGATGACCGCGCCGGACTTCCCGTTCCCGATGGTCGGCCTGGTACATGTGGCCAACCGGATCACCGTGCACCGGCCGCTGGACGCGGGCGAACGATTCGATCTCTCGGTGCGCGCCGCCGACCTGCGGCCGCACGACCGGGGCCGCCAGCTCGACGTGGTGGCCACGGCGTCGGTGGCCGGCGCGGCGGTCTGGGAGGACGTCTCGACGTACCTGAGCCGGGAGCGCGCGCCCGAGCGCGGCGACCGGGGCGACCGGCGCGACCGGGGCGACCGGCCGGCGCCGCCGCCGGCCGGCGCCCGCTGGCGGGTGCAACCGCGGGTGGGTACCGGCTACGCCCGGGTCTCCGGGGACCACAACCCGATCCACACCTGGCGGATCGGCGCCCGGCTGCTCGGTTTCCCCCGGCCCATCGCGCACGGCATGTGGAGCAAGGCCCGCTGCCTGGCCGCGCTGGCCGGTCGGCTGCCCGATGCGTACACCGTGGACGTGGCGTTCAAGCTGCCGCTGCCGCTGCCCTCGACGGTGGCGTTCAGCGCGAGCCCCGTCGACGGCGGCGGCTGGACGTTCGCGCTGCACAACGCCAGCTCCGGCAAGCCGCACCTGGCCGGCTCGCTGCGTTGACCTTGTCAACCGTCGGCGCCGGAGCGGGCGGCGTCGGGGAGCCAGCGGTGGCCGTCGAGCAGTTGGCCGGCGCCGAGCCAGGAGACGCTCATCACCCGGGTGGCGGCCCACTCGGGGTCGGCCTCCGGGTGGTCGGCCAGCCAGTCGGCCACCGACTCGGACGCGCCGACCAGCGCGTACGCCATGATCTCCAGCTCGTTCGGGCGGACCTCGCGGCCCTGCGCGGCCAGGGCGCGGTGCAGCATCCCGGTGACCACCTCGACCATCCGGGTACGCATCGCCGCGAGCTGCTCGGCGAACGGCTGCTCGCCGCGGGCCTGCCGGTAGAGCACGGCCCAGCCGTCCCGGTGCGCGCCGACGAACCGGAAGAACGCCCGCAGACCGCGCCAGAGTTGCTCATCCGCCGGCAGATCGGGCTCGACGGCGGCGGCGATGGCCTCCATCAGCCGGGTGCCCTCCCGGTACAGGCAGGCGGTGAAGAGTTTGTCCTTGGCACCGAGGTATGCGTACACCATGGGCTTGCTGATGCCGGCGTCCTCGGCGATCTCGTCCATGCTCGCGGCGTGGTAGCCCCGACGGGAAAAGACCTTGACCGCCGCGTCGAGCATCTGTTGCTCGCGCACGGCTCTGGGTAACCGCTTGAAGCTGGTGGCCACCCTTGCAAGCATACCTACTCATGCGTAGGGTTACGCCAGAGTAACCAAGTTCGCTCGCACGGAAGGTGCAGCAATGACCGACTTCGATCCGGCCGCGTTCGCCTCGGTCGGCCCCAAGGAGTTCGCCCAGCTCGTCAAGTCCATCCCGGACGCCAAGATCGCCGAGGTGATGGCCAGCGACGCCCGCGGCAAGGTCCTCGACGAGGTCTTCAGCCGGATGCCGGCGCTGTTCCGGGCCGACCGCGCGGGCTCGACCAACGCGGTCATCCACTGGAACATCACCGGCCGCCCGGACGGCGGCGCGGACACCTACGAGGTCGTCATCGCCGACGGCGCCTGCACGGCCTCGAACACCCCGGAGCACGACCCCCGGCTCAGCCTCACGCTGGGTCCGCTGGAGTTCCTGAAGATCGTCTCCGGTGGCGCCAACCCGGTCATGATGTTCATGACCGGCAAGCTGAAGGCCAAGGGCGACCTGGGGCTCGCGGCCAACATCGCCAACCTCTTCGACATCCCGAAGGCCTGACATGCCCGAGTTCTCGCTCGACCTGACCGAGGAACAGCGGGACATGCGCGACTGGGTGCACGGCTTCGCCAGCGAGGTCGTGCGCCCGGCCGCCGCCGAGTGGGACGCCCGCGAGGAGACCCCCTGGCCCGTCATCCAGGAGGCCACCAAGATCGGCCTGTACGGCTTCGAGTTCCTCGCCAACTGCTGGGCCGACCCCACCGGCCTGTCCCTGCCGATCGCCAGCGAGGAACTGTTCTGGGGCGACGCCGGGATCGGGCTGAGCATCTTCGGCACCTCGCTCGCGGTCGCCGCCATCTACGGCTCCGGCACCCCCGACCAGCTCATCGAGTGGGTGCCGCAGTGCTTCGGCAGCCCGGACGAACCGGCGGTCGCCGCCTTCTGCACCACCGAACCGGAGGCCGGCTCCGACGTCGGCTCGATGCGCAGCCGGGCGGTCTACCAGGAGGCCACCGACGAGTGGGTGCTCAACGGGCAGAAGGCGTACGCCACCAACGGCGGCATCGCCGGCGTACACGTGGTGACCGCCTCCGTGGACCCCACGCTGGGCTCGCGCGGCCAGGCCGCCTTCGTCATCCCGCCCGGCACCCGCGGGCTGGCCTCGACCCGCAAGCTCAAGAAGCTCGGCCTGCGCGCCTCGCACACCGCCGACGTGTTCCTCGACGACGTACGCGTGCCCGGCTCCTGCCTGCTGGGCGGCCGGGAGGCGCTGGAGGAACGGCTGGCCCGCGCCCGGTCCGGCCAGCGAGCCTCCGGACAGGCCGCCATGCGCACCTTCGAGCTGTCCCGGCCGACCGTCGGGGCACAGGCCATCGGCGTCGCCCGCGCCGCGTACGAGTACGCGCTGGAGTACGCGGGCAACCGCGTCCAGTTCGGCCGGCCGATCGTCGAGAACCAGGCCGTGGCGTTCGCGCTGGCCGACATGAAGATGGAGATCGACGCGGCCCGGCTGCTGGTCTGGCGCGCCTCCTGGATGGGCCGCAACAACCGGCCGTTCACCGCGGGCGAGGGGTCGATGTCGAAGCTCAAGGCCGGCGAGGTGGCCGTCTCGGTCACCGGCCAGGCCGTGCAGATCCTCGGCGGCGCGGGCTTCCTGCGCGAGCACCCGGTCGAACGCTGGTACCGGGACGCCAAGATCTACACCATCTTCGAGGGTACCTCCGAGATCCAGCGCCTGGTCATCGCCCGGGCCATCGCCGGCCGCCAGATCCGTTGAGCCGCCAGATCCGTTGAGAGGTGAGGAAGGACAGTGGACCTGCCCTTCACCGTCGCCACCCTGACCCGCCGGGGGCTGCTCAATCCCGGCTCACCCGTCCGGATCGCCGCCCAGCTCACCGCCCTGCACAGGTGGGGCTTCAGCCTGGGCGGCGAGCTGCGACAGGCCGCGGCGCGGGACCCGCACCGCACCGCGCTGATCGACGACCGGCACGGCGCGATCACGTACGGCTCACTGCTCGCCCGTACCGAACGGCTGGCCCGGGCCCTGCGCGGCACCTTCGGGGTCGCGCCGGGCCAGCGGGTCGGCATCCTCTGCCGCAACCACGGCGGGCTCATCGAGACCGCCATCGCGGCGTCGCTGCTCGGCGCCGACCCGGTGCTGATCAACACCGGGCTCTCCGCCGCCCAGCTGTCGATCGTCACCGAGCAGCAGGACCTGCGGGTCCTGGTGTACGACGCCGAGTTCGCCGACCGCACCGCGGGGCTGCCGCCCGGCCTGCACCGGTTCGACCAGCGCCGGCACGAGGAACTGATCGCCACCGCACCGCCCGACCCGCTCAGCCCGCCGGCCAGCAACGGCCGGACCATCGTGCTGACCTCCGGCACCACCGGCACCCCCAAGGGCGCCCGCCGGCGCACTCCCAGCGGCTTCGGCCCGCTGGTGTCGATCGTCGACCGCATCCCCGTGCACTGCCACGACCGGGTGATGATCGCCGCGCCGCTCTTCCACACCTGGGGCTACGCGGCCCTGCAGGTGTCGTTCGCGCTGCGCGCCACGGTCGTGCTGCACCACCGCTTCGATCCGGCGGCCACCCTGCGCGCCCTGGACGAGCACCGCTGCACCGCGCTGTTCGCCGTGCCCGTGATGCTGCAACGCCTGCTGGAGGTGCCGCCGCCGGCGACGCGGCCACCGCTGAAGGTGGTGGCCGTCAGCGGCTCGGCGCTGCCGGGCGGGCTGGCCACCCGCTTCATGGACCGGTACGGCGACGTCATCTACAACCTGTACGGCTCCACCGAGGTCTCCTGGGCCTCCATCGCCACCCCGGCCGACCTGCGCCTGGCCTCGAACACGGCCGGCCGGCCACCACACGGCACCCGGCTGGCCATCCTCGACGAGCGCGGCGACCCGGTGCCGCCCGGGCACACCGGCCGGATCTTCGTGGCCAACGAGATGCTGTTCGAGGGCTACACCTCGGGCAACGGGCGGGAGAGCCACGACGGGCTGATGGAGACCGGCGACCTCGGCCACCTCGACGCCGACGGCCTGCTGTTCGTGGACGGCCGGCAGGACGACATGATCGTCTCCGGCGGCGAGAACGTCTTCCCGTCCGAGGTGGAGGACCTGCTCGCCGGGCTGCCACAGGTACGCGAGGTCGCCGTCGTCGGCGTACCCGACCAGGAGTACGGCCAGCGCCTCGCGGCGTACCTGGTGCTGGAACCCGGCGAGACCCTCGACGTCGATGCGGTCCGGGAGTACGTCCGGCACTACCGCGCCCGGTTCTCGGTGCCCCGGGACGTGTTCTTCGTGCCCTACCTGCCCCGCAACGCCACCGGCAAGATCGTCGCCCGGGAGCTGCGGGACCTGCGGGACCTGCGCTGACCCGCCGCGGGCGGTGCGGGTGCCCGGCGGGTCGACGCCGGGCACCACACGTTGTACCGCTGAGCGGAGCTACTTCTTCACGTTGACGGCGAGGGCGTCGATGATGGCGTGGAACACCTCGGTGTTGTCCAGGAAGCCGTTGAAGCGGTGCGCCCCGGGTCCGGACGCGACAACCGAGACATCCTCGACGGTGTGCACGCAGTTCGTCTGGTCGAACGGCAGGTTGCCGGTCTGCAGCTCGGCACCGGGGTCGTTGCCCGGGTTGGCCACCGCCTTCCCGGTCGCCGGGTCGATCAGCGCCGGCTGGGTGGGCTTGGCGTCCAACTGGAAGTCGTCGGTGTGGTCGGGGTGGTTGGACCAGCCGAAGAAGAGCTGCACGTCGGGGTCGGGGTTGTCGGGGAAGCCGTCGCCGTCGTGGTCGACGTAGGTGGGGAAGCCGGCGTCGGCGTACACGCCGTTGCCGGCCCGGCCGGCGGCCTTGGCCCGGCTGTGCGTGCCGATGATGCTCATCGAGTGGTTGTGGTCGGCGGTGACCACGATCAGGGTGTCGTCGCGGTGGGCCGCCCAGCGCTTCGCCACCCCGATGGCCTGGTCGAACTCGATGGCGTCGTAGACGGCGCGGGGGCCGTCCAGCGGGTGCTCGCTCTTGTCGATGGAGGCGCCCTCGACCATGAGGAAGAACCCGTCCCGGCTGTCCTTCAGGACGTTCAGCGCCGCCTCGGTCATCTCCATCAGCGTGGGCTGATCGGTCCAGTCGCCGAGAACCTCGGGCTTCTTGGTGTGCTGACGGTCCAGGTAGACGTTCATGTTGCCGGTGTGGAACAGGCCGAGCAGGTGGTCCGGCCGGCGGGACATGGCGGCCCGCAGCTGCTTGCGATCCTGGGCGTAGGCGTAGCCGAGCGCCTTGAACTCGTCGACCAGGTTGCGCTCGTCCGGGCGGCGGGAGCCCGACTGCGACTTGGGCAGCAGCGACGCCAGGCCGCCGCCCAGCAGGACGTCGGGCCGCTGACCGGCGGACAGGGCCTGGTCCATGATGTCCATGTACTCGGAGCGACGCCGGGTGTGCGCGAACACCGCCGCCGGCGTGGCGTCCTGAACCTCGGCGGTGGTCACGATGCCGACGCGCATGCCGCGGGCGCGCTTGAGCAGTTCCGCCATGGTCTCCACCCGGGGGTGGGCGTTGACGTCCGTGGCGTTGGACTCGTAGACACCCATGGCGTTGACCGAGGACTTGTGCCCGGTCATGTACGCCGACATCGAGTTGGCCGAGTCGGTGGCGATGGAGTCCGCGCCGGAGGTGCCCACGATGCCGCGGTAGTCCATCCGGTCCATCTCCAGCAGTCCCCGGTACTTGCCCTCGGTGATGCCCTTGGAGAGCAGCCGCGCGGCGGTGATGGCCGCGGCGCCCATCCCGTCGCCGAGGAAGAAGATGACATTCTTGGCGCGCCGGCCGCCGCCGGCGTTCGCCGCCACCACCACCTCGTGCGTCACGGCCGCGTGCAGCTTCTCGGCACCGTTGGTGACCTTGACGGTCACCTTGTGCCAGCCGGCGGCCGGGTAGGCCAGCCCGCGGTAGGTGACCTCCAGGCTGCCGGCCACCGAACTGGTGCGCTCGGGAGTGCCCTTGAGCAGGGGGACGGGGCCGTGCGGCCCGGTCACCGCAATCTCGATCCGGGCCGTCGCCGGGTCGACGCCGGCGGCCTCGACCCGCAGGTCGAAGTGCGCCCCGGCGCGGAACTTCGCGCGATCCAGCGGCAGGATCCGGATGCGTGGGTTGGCCACGCCGGTGACCGGGGCGCCGTGCCGGCGCCCGGTGAACGCGTGCGGGTCCGCCGCCTTGAGACGGGCCGGATCCGGCCCGGCGGCCGCCGCCGCCACCGCCGGCTGGGTGACCGCACCACCCAGGCCGACGATCACCGCCGCCGCGGCGCCGGTGCCGCCCAACAGCGACCGGCGGCTGACACCAGACGGCATCGACACGTTCTCATCCATGACTTGTTGCCCTCTCCGCATGTGTGCCTGGTCGGGGCGACCCTCGTGGACACAGATGCCGACAGGCCGACGAGTACGACAACCCTCCGCGTCCAACGGGCGAACAGACGTCTCCTGACCCGCGACGCCGCCGGGCTGCGGCCCGCCGTTCGTGGTTACCGCCCGGGAGGCTCCCCCGCCACGGGTGCGGTCGGCGCCGTCCCAGGTCCGGTCGGAGCCGTGGCAGGTCCGGGCGGAGTTGCAATGGGTCCGGGCGGAGCCAGCCGGCGGTGCATGATGTGCAGGCCGACGTACCCGTGCACCGGATGGTGGAACGCCTCGGGCACCGTGGCCAGCACCTCGAACCCGAGCGACCGCCACAGCCGGACCGCGCGGGTGTTCGTCTCGACCACCGCGTTGAACTGGATCGCCCGGTAGCCGTCGAGCCGGCACCGCTCGATGACGTACTCGCCCAGGGCCCGACCGATCCCCCGGCCGGCGTGCGCGGGATCGACCATGAAGCTCGCACTGCCCATGTGCGCGCCCGGACCCGCCTGGTTGGGGTTCATCTTGGCCGACCCCACCACCCGGCCAGCCTCGTCGACCGCGACCACCGTGCGGGCCGGCGGCGCCGGCATCCAGAGCTCCCGCGCCCGCTCCTGGGACAGATCAGGATCATAGGTGTACGTCTCCCGCGCCGAGACGATCCGCCGGAAAAACGGCCAGATCTGCGCCCAGTCCGCCGCCGTCGCCTCCCGAATCCTCATCCCGCCACCCTCGCTCAGCGCAACTCGGTCAGCCAGCGGATTTCCAGGCCGGCCGTCGCCTCCCTACCGGACACTCACCGCCGACCGCCGACCGCCGACCGCCGACCGCCGACGGCCGACCGACGCGGCCCGCTGAGTCATACGTGAGCCACCTCAGGCCGGTGCCCTGAGGTGGCTGACGCATGACCGACGGGTGGTCAGGGTGCCACGGCTGGGCACCCGTCGAACCCGGTTGGTGCTACGGGGTCCAGTACAGGTTCGGGTTCACGTGGCCGGTCCAGTCGAAGATGGCCATGTTGTCCCAGCCGTCACCGGTCCCGTTGATGTTCGCCGGATCCCAACCGTTACCCCTGATGGCGTACCAGGTGGGTTCCCAGTAGAAGACGCCCACCGCCCCGGCGTTGCGGGCGGTGTTCTGCACCCAACTGAACTCCTGGGCCTGCCCCGACCAGCTGGCCGGGATGTTGTCGCAGAGTTGGGTGCCGGGGATCGCGTTCGGTTCGCCGTCGGCGTCCGCCGTGGTGAACTGGTACGCCGTCTCGGCGATCACCACCGGCTTGCCGTACCGGGACTTCACGTCGGCGATCACGTTGTACAGGTTCGCCAGCGTGCCGTGCCACATGCAGTAGTACGAGAGCGCGGTGACGTCCCAGTTGACGCCCTGGGACCGGATGCCGTCGTAGAACCAGCGGGCGTTCGCGTCGCTGTCCGCGTCCGCCGTGTGGATCCACACCTGGGTGCCGCCGTTGCACGCCTTGGTGGCGTTGTAGCCCTGCTTGAGCAGGCCCGCGAGCGGGGCGAAGTTGCTGTTCACGACCTTGCCGTTGGGCCACAGCATGCCCACGTTGATCTCGTTGCCGATCTGCACCGCGTCCGGGGTGGTGCCCTGCGCCCTCAGCGACGTGCAGATGTCGTAGGTGTAGTTGTACACGTCGCTCTGCAACTGGCTGATCGAGTGCGAGGCCCAGGCCGCGGGCGGGTACTGCTTGCCCGGGTCGGCCCAGGTGTCCGAGTAGTGGAAGTCGATCAGCAGCTTGAAGCCCTTGGCCTTGACCGTCCGGGCCTGCTGGAGCACCTTGGCCTTGTTGTTGTAGCCGCTGGCCGGGTTGTTCCAGATGCGCAGCCGCAGGTAGTTGGCTCCCTTCGATTTGAGGATGTCGTACGGGTCGGCCTGGGCTCCGGACGCTGCGTAGTACCGGGCGCCGAGGTCGAGGCTGCGCTGGAGCGAGGAGACGTCCGCACCGAGCATGGTGAGGGTGTTCGCCGCCTGCGCGGGTGCGGGGAGAGCCAGCGGGACCACCAGGGCGAGGGTGGCCGCGAGGGCTCTGAGGTACGGTTTCATGGCGCTCCTTCACGTGGGGGAAGGGATGCGATGCCCGGTGGGGACGGGCATCCGTCCGGCGGCTCTGCCGGACGGGCCTGGGGGGTGCCGGGGTGGTCGTTCCGCTGCGGCGGGCCGGTCCGCCTCAGCCCGGTGCGGGTGAGGACGACCGGACGACCAGGGTCGTCGGCACCGTGATGGACAGCGGGGTGCGCCCCGCGATCAGGTCGGTGAGCAGCCGGACCATCTCTTCGCTGATCCGGTCGAGCGGGTGGCGGACCGTGCTGAGCGGGGGATCCAGCGTGGCGGCCAGTCCGGAGTCGTCGAAGCCGACCACCCGTACGTCGCCGGGTACGTCGCGCCCGGCCTCGCGTAATACCGGCAGCGCCCCGGCGGCCATGGCGTCCGAGGCCGCGAAGACCGCGTCCAGGTCGGGCGCCTGGTCCAGCAGTGACCGCATGGCGGCGGCGCCGCTCTCCCGGCTCCAGTCGCCGTGGGTGATCCGGGCCGGTTCCACCGGGATGCCGTGCGCGGCCAGCGCGTCGCGGTAGCCCTGCAACCGGTCCACCCCACCCGAGGTGTCCTGCGGTCCGCTGATCGTGGCGATCCGCCGGCAGCCGGCGGCGATCAGGTGTTCCACCGCGGACCGGCCGCCGGCCCGGTCGTCGGCCGCCACCGAGCTGATGAGCTGTTCGTAGCCGAGCACCCGGCCGCAGGCCACGATCGGCACCTCGGCCTGGACGAGCTGGCTCAGCAGGGGATCGCCGGAGTGTGGCGAGACCAGCAGCACCCCGTCGACGTGCCCGCCGGACAGGTACGCCACGGTCCGGTTCCGCTCGGTCGGGCTGGACGCGATCATCAGGATCAGCGTCAGCTCCCGGTCGGACAGCGCCTGCGCGACCCCGCGCAGCAGCACCGAGAAGTTGGGGTCCTCGAAGAGCAGGTGCTGCGGCTCGGTGAGCAGGAAGGCGATCGAGCCGGACCGGCCGGTGGCCAGCGAGCGGGCGTGCGGGTTGGTCGTGTAGCCGGTGCGCGCGATGGCGTCCCGGACGGACCGTACCGCTTCGGGACTGACCCACTCCCGGCCGTTCAGGACGCGGGAGACGGTCGCGTAAGAGACCCCGGCCTCGCGCGCCACGTCGCGGATGGTGGGCCGCTTACGCCCCGTACCGGGCGAGGTCGGCACGGGTGGGATCATAATCTCCGCCATCGCTTCCTCATCCCTTGACCGCGCCGGCGCCCAGGTCGACCCGCCAGTAGCGTTGCAGGCCGAGGAAGAGCGCGACGAGCGGGACGATCGACAGCAGCGCGCCGGTGACCACCGAGATGTACATGGCGGGTTGGCTGGCGCCCTGGTTGAGCAGGCCGTTGAGGCCCACGGTGATCGGGTAGAGGTGGTCGTCGCCGAGCATGATGAACGGCAGCATGAAGTTGTTCCAGATCGCGACGAACTGGAACAGGAAGACGGTCACCAGCCCGGGACGCATCATCGGCAGGACCACGCGGCCGAAGGTTCGCCAGTCCCCGGCGCCGTCGATCCGGGCCGCCTCGATCATCTCGGTGGGTACCGCCGCCGCCGCGAAGATCCGGCACAGATATATCCCGTACGGGCTGATGGCGCTGGGCAGCAGCACCGACCAGTACGTGTTGGTCAGCCCGACCTTGGCCAGCAGCAGGTACTGCGGGATGGCGAGGATGACGCCCGGCACCAGCACCCCGGCCAGCAGGATGTTGAACACGACCGACTTGCCGGGGAAGGCGTACTTGGCCAGGGCGAAGCCGGCCATCGCGGACACCAGGGTGGACACCGCGGCGCCGACCCCGGCGTACAGGGCGGTGTTGGCCATCCAGCGCCAGTAGAGGCCGCCGCGGTACTCGCTCAGCTCCCGGATGTTCTCCAGCAGGTGCGTGCTGGGCGACAGGGTGAAGGTGGAGAACAGTTCGCCCGAACTCTTGGTGGCGGCGATCAGCACCCAGAGCACGGGGAACAGGCAGTACGCGGCGCCGAGCAGCAGCAGGATGGTGGCCGACGGGCTGATCCGCCGGCCGGGGCGGTGCTGCCGGCGGCCGGCCGTTGCCGGCCCGGTGCCGGCGACCGGCGGGGCCGCGGTGGAGATGGCCATGGTCAGTCCTCCTGGTTGAAGGCCCGGGATCCGACGATCTTGAGGAACCCGAAGGACAGCACGAAGGTCGCCACCGCGATCACCACCGAGGTGGCCGCGGCCGAGTAGACGTCGTTGCGGGTGAAGGCGTCCCGGTACACCTTCATCAGCGGCGTCCAGGTGGTCGAGATGCTGTTGGAGAGCGGGCGCAGCGTCATCGGCTCGGCGAAGACCTGGAGCGTGGCGATGAGCGAGAAGACGAACGTCATGATCAGCGATGGCAGCACGATCGGGATCTTGATCCGCCAGGCGATCTGCACGTCCGACGCGCCGTCCAGGCGGGCCGCCTCGAACAGGCCGCTGGGGATGGCCCGCAGCGCCGTGTAGATCACGATCATGTTGAATCCGGTACCGCCCCAGACCGCGATGTTGGCCACCGCCCAGAGCACCGAGGAGCCGACGAGCACGTCCGGCGGGGCGATGCCGATGCCGGCCAGCACGTCGGCGATCGGGCTGACCCGGGGCAGGTAGAGGAAGCCCCACAGCAGCGAGGCGATCACCGCGGGCACCGCGTAGGGCAGGAAGATCGAGGTACGCGCGAAGCCGCCGACCCGGGTCCGGCCGGCGTCCAGCAGCAGCGCCATCAGCAGCGCCACGCCGAGCATCGTCGGCACCACGATCAGGCCGTACGCGGCGATCCGGTAGACGCTGGGCAGGAACTCGGGGTCGGTGAGCGAGCGGCTGTAGTTCTGCAGTCCGGCCCACACCTCGGTGCGGCTTCCGGCGCCCAGCCCCAGGCCGCTGACCTTGACCCGGCGCAGGCTCAGGTAGGCGGTGTAGCCGATCGGGGCGGCGAGGAACGCCGCGAACAGGATCAGGGCCGGCGCGAGGAACGAGTACGGCAGCGCGGCGCGCCGGCCGCCGCGGGTGGTGGTCCGGGGCGTACGGGTGGTGTTGGGGAACGCCGTCACGGCCGTCTCCTTCCCTCCGTGTCGGGTCGCCCGCGGTACGGCGCGAGGGGTGTCGCGCCGTACCGCGGGCGGTGGGTCAGCCGGCGAGCTTGAAGCCGGCGTTCTTCATGTCGTCGACGGTGGCCTGCTGCATCGTGGCCAGCGCCGCGGTGAACGTCGCGGCCTGCTTGGACTGGGCCGCCTTGCCGAAGGCGTCGTTGTACGCGTTGTAGGTGACGTTGACGTTCGGCCCGTAGGTGAACGGGTTGGTGGTCTTGCTGGCCTCGGCGGCGATGGCGTAAAAGTCGGCCTGGTCGGCGAAGAAGGCCGGCGGCGAGGTCAGTGCCGTGGCGGTGGCGTCGACCGAGGCCGGGTAGACGTTGGCCTCGGAGACCAGCGCCTTGAGCGCCGCCGGGTCGGTGTTCAGCCAGGCGACGAACTCGGCGGCCTGCTTCTTGTGCTTGCTCTGGCTGGTGACGCTGGTGGCCGAGCCGCCCCAGTTGCCGTTGGCCGGCTTGGCGGTGTCCCACTGCGGCAGCAGCGCGGCCTTCCACTTGCCCTTGGTCGAGGCCGCGTTTCCTTCGAGCACGCCCGGTCCCCACACCGCGCCGAGCCAACCCACCTGGCTGCCGTCGTTGAGTGCGGCGTTCCACTCCGGCGTGTACATCGGTTTGTTGTCGATCACGCCGTCCTGCACCAGCCCGCCCCAGTACTGGGCGACCTTCTGGGTGTTGGCGTCGTTGATGGCGACGCTCCAGGCGTCGCCCTGCACGCCCCACCAGGACGCGCCGGCCTGCTGCGAGAGCCCGGCGAACCAGCCCGCGTCGTTGGCGGAGAAGGTGCCGAGGTACTGCTTCGGGTCGGCCGCGTGGATCTTCCGGGCCGCCGCCGCGTAGTCGTCCCAGGTGGTCGGGGCGCTCAGGCCGAGCTTGTCGAAGACGTCGGAGCGGTAGTAGAACATCATCGGGCCGGAGTCCTGCGGCACGCCGTACACGGCGTCGGAGCCGAGGGTGACCCCGTTCCATGCCGACTCGGGGAACTTCGCCTTGAGGTCGCCGACCTCCTTGGAGATGTCGGCGACGGCGTCGGCGGAGACCAGGGTGGGGACCTTCTGGTACTCGGCCTGCATGACGTCGGGTGCGCCGCTGCCGGCCTTGATGGCGGTGAGCAGCTTGGTCACCGCCGGGTCGCCGCCGTCCTGCTTGTTGACCGTGACGTGGATGTCGGGGTGGCTGGAGTTCCAGACCTCGGCAACCTTGTCCATGTTCGGCGCCCAGCTCCAGTAGGTGAGTTCCACCTTTTCGCCGGGTTTGGTGTTGTCACCGCCGGAGTCGTCGGAACTGCCGCACGCGGTGGTCGTCAGGAGCGCCGCGGCCAGCAGGCCGGCGAGCGGCAGAAATGCCTTCTTCATCAATCCTCCTCGGTCGGCCGGCCGCGGCGAGCGCGGTCGGATCGCCGCAACCGGCGGTGGGCGAGGTCGCCCGCGACCGGCGCGGCCAGGGTCGCCGCCCCGGGAAGACGCGGTCGCCGAGACAGGACCTGTGACCGGTCACAGTGATGGGCCTCGTGGCAGATGTCAAGTCCTTGCGTCAAACCGGTTACCACGTTGTATCGTGCGGAGCCATGCGGGTGTGACCGGTTACAGTTCCGGCGCCCGGCGGCGGCGGGTGGACCACGACCCGCCGATCGTTCGTCGCAGAGGAGTCGCCTTGCCCACCGAGCCGCTCGCCGTCCGGCACCATCCCTGGTCGGAGCCGCTGCGCCGGCCGCGGATGGGCAACGACGAGGACTCGCGGCCCGGTGTCGCGCTGACCAACCGCTACCTGATCCGCGACGGCCGGCCGGTGCTGCCCGTCTCCGGCGAGATCCACTACAGCCGGATACCCCGGGACCGGTGGCGGCAGCGGCTGCGCCAGCTCCGCTCCGGCGGCGTCACGGTGGCCACCAGCTACGTCTTCTGGCTGCACCACGTCGAGCACCGGGGCCGGCCGCGCTTCGACGGCAACCTCGACGTCGCCGCCTTCGTCGACCTGGCGGTCGCCGAGGGTCTCGACGTCATCCTCCGGATCGGCCCCTGGTGCCACGGCGAGGCCCGCAACGGCGGCTTCCCGGACTGGGTCCAGCGGGCCGCCGTACGGCACCGCACCGACGACCCCGGCTACCTCGCCCTGGTCCGCGAATGGTTCGACCAGCTCGCCGCCGCGCTGCGCGGCCGGTGCGGACCCGGCGGGACGGTGCTCGGCATCCAGTTGGAGAACGAGCTGTACGACCAGCCCGGCCACCTGATCACCCTCAAGCGACTGGCCCGCGCGGCCGGGATCTCCGCGCCACTGTGGACCGCCACCGCGTGGGGCGGCGCCGACCTGCCGCCCGATGAGGTGCTGCCGCTCTACGGCGGCTACGGCGACGGGTTCTGGGTGGACGCCGACGCCCCCTGGGATCCGACCTTCCGCGACCACTACTTCTTCTCACACGTCTGGGACGACCCCGGGATCGGCGCGGACGTCCGCCGCCAGCAACTGCACTCCGGCAGCGCCGAGCCGACGCATCCGCGTACCCCCTCGGCGACCTTCCCGCCGGCAACCTGCGAACTCGGTGGCGGCATGGCCACCGCGTACCACCGCCGGCCCCGGCCGGCGGCCCTGGACGTCGCGGCCATCGCACACTGCAAGATCGGCAACGGCTCGGCCTGGCAGGGCTACTACATGTACGCGGGCGGCACCAACCCGCCCGGCGACCAGGGCATGCAGGAGTCACACGCCACCGGCTACCCCAACGACCTGCCCCGGCTGGGCTACGACTTCCACGCCCCGATCGGCGAGGCCGGCCTGCTCGCCGCCAGCCACGCCGAGCTGCGCCGGCAGCACGCGTTCCTGGCCGCGTTCGGCGCCGAGCTGGCCGAGATGCCCTCCAGCCTGCCCGAGGTCCGCCCCGCCGGGGTGCAGGACGACCGCACCCTGCGCTGGGCGCTGCGCAGCGACGGCACCAGCGGCTTCCTCTTCATCGCCTGGCACCAGCCGCACGTACCGCTGCCGACCTACCGGGACGCCCGGTTCCGGGTCCGGCTCGACCACGAGGAGGTCGTGCTGCCCGCCCGGCCGGTGGACATCCCGGCCGGCACCCTGGCCCGCTGGCCGGTCGCGCTGACCATCGGCGGGGTACGCCTCGACTGGGCCACCGCCTCCGCCCTCACCGTGCTGCCGGGCGACGTGCCCACCCTGGTGCTGGTCGCCGAGCCCGGTATCGAGGCCACGTACTCGGTCGACGGCGTCGCCGCCACCGTCGAACCGGGGCTGACCCCGGTGCGGCTGCGGCCGGCCGGCGCGGCGCTGGACCTGCTGGTCCTGCCCGCCGACAGCGCCGCCGAGATCTGGGTCTGCGAGCACGGCCCGGCCCGCCGGCTGCTGCTCGCGCCGGACGAGCTGTGCTGGGACCTCGACGGCCGGATCGACGCGTACGCCCCGGGCGTGCGCGCCTACGAGCCCGGCCGGGGCGCGTTCGTCGACCTACCGGTGCGGCGCCCGGAATCGGACGCTCACATGGTGCCCGAGCCGGCACAGCCCGCTGATTCTGATGCCCGGGTGGCCCGGGTGGTGGCGCAGCCGGTGCGGGCCGCCGGCCCGGTGCCGGCCGGCTACGGAACGTTCGAGGGCCGGCAGTCCGCCCCGGATCCGGCCACCTTCGACGGGTTGGCCGCGGTCTACCGGGTGCCGCTGCCGTCCTGGGCCACCGACCCGTCGCTCGACGCCCACCTGCGGATCCACTGGGCCGGCGATGTCGGCCAGCTACGGGTCGACGGGCGGCCGGTCACCGACCGCTTCTGGGACGGTTCGGCGTGGATCGTCAACCTGCGCGACGTCGGGATGCACGCGGGCGCCGAGCTGACCCTGCACCTGTTGCCCCTGGCCGGCGACTCCACGGTGTCGCTGCCCGCGGACGCCCGCGACCGCCTGGCGGCAGCGGGTGACCGGTTGCTCGCGATCGACGCCCTGCTCGTGCAGGGACGGATCGAGTGGCGCGAGCCTCGTCGGCCGGCCGCCGAGGCCGCCCTACGGGTCCCGGCGTAGGGCGGCCCCGCGCGGTGCGGCGGCCCCGAGCCCGCCGCTCCTACCGCCGGGTCGGGGCACCGCGCCCGGAGTCGGACCACTCCAGGCGGCGTCGGATCACCCCACCCGGAGCCGGATGACGCGGGGTCGGATCACCCGGCGTCGGATCAACCGGCGTCGGATCAACCGGGGCCGGATCGCCCGGGGCCGGATCACTCCACGCAGAGGCAGAACGGATGCCCGGCCGGGTCGAGAAACACCCGGAACGACTCACCGGGCTGGTGCTCGTGCCGCTTGCCGCCGAGTTCGAGCACCGCGGCCTCCGCGGCGTCGAGGTCGTCGACGATGAGGTCGAGATGCATCTGCTGGGGCGTGTCCTGGCCCGGCCACCGGGGCGGGGTGTAGTCCGCTACCTGCTGGAACGAGAGACACTGCCCGTAGTCGGCGCGGACATCCGCCCAGTCATCCGAAATGTCGATCTTCCAGTCCAGCAGGCTGCCGTAGAACGTGGCGAGCGCGGCCGGGTCCGGGCAGTCGAGAACAACGCTGGGAAATCGTGCAATGGCCATGCCGGCACGGTAGCGCCAGTTGCGGACGATCCCCGTCCGGATATGCCACACGCACCCGCGCGCGCCCTCGTGGATCAAGGCATTTGCGTGCCTGAAGGCGCTTCCCGTTGCCACAGCGCCGTGATCGACGGGGACGGGAGGGCGGCGCCGCGAGGCTTTCCGAGTCGGGTACGCAAACCTGCGTACCCGGGGACCCGCTTCTGACGGACGCCCGGCCGCGGGTCGTCCTGCATGGTGAGGATCGTGGCCGACCGGCCCGCGATGTCCGGCGAGGACGGTCCCGACGTAAGGAAGAAACCCATGAGTGTTGAGCAGAAACCCACACAGCTCCACCTGATCCTCGGCTTCGGCCTGCTCCTCGCCGGCCTCGGGGTACTGGTCCAGTACCTGGTCGGCGTGCCCGGATTCCCCACCATCCCGCCGGGGCCGATCATCCTCGGCATCGGCGGGATCCTGGTGCTCGCCATGGGAGGCCGAGCCCGCTGGATCCTGATCGTGGGCCTCATCGTCGCCGCGTTCGTGATGGGCGGCGGCCTGATCGAGGGCTCGATGTGGGGCCGGCTGGGCACGCCGAGCGAGTTCGGACCGTGGATCGGCGCCGTCATGCAGTGGGCCGGCCTGCTGATCGCGTTCGTCACGGCCATCGTCGCCCTCGTGCGCGTGTACGGCGGCAGCCGCACCCCCGCCGTCGGCTGACCCGACCCGGCCGCACGCCCGTCGTCGGCTGACCCAACCCGGCCGCACGCCCGCGGCTGATCGCTCCCGGCCGGAGCCGGTCCCAGATGGCGACCGGCTCCGGCCGTCGTTTCCACACCGCCGTGACCACCCCTTCGCGACGAGGTGCCGCTGTGAACGTGTTCCTGGTCGGGGCCATGAGCCTCGTCTGGATGCCGATCTTCGGCATCGCCGTGGGCCGGCTGCTGGGCTTCCGGATCGGCCCGGCCCGCGGCTTCCTCAGCGGCGTGGTCGGGCTCGCCGTCGGAAGCTGGGCGGCCCGGATCAGTCCGGGGGTCGGCACCGAGGACCTGACGGTGTTCCTGGTCAGCGCCATCCTCGCCTCGCTGGTCTCGGTGGCCGCGCTGGAATTCCTGGGCCGCCCGGCCGGGCTCGGCCAGATCGAACTGTCGGCGCGCGGCATCCCGCATCCCGTACGCGCGGTGCGGCGTCGGGCGGCGCGGACCGCCCGGTACCTGTCGCTGCTGTCCATCGCCGCGCGGCACGGCCTGCTGGCGGACCTGGCCAGCCTCAACGCACGATCCGGCCGGAACGCCGAGGTACGCCTCCAGCGCACCGGACGGCAGCTCGCCCTGGCCCTCCAGGAGGCCGGCGGCATCTTCGTGAAGCTCGGCCAGGTCCTGTCCACCCGGCCGGACCTGCTCTCGCCGGTGGTGATCGAGCAGCTCACGGTGCTCCAGGACCGGGTCGCTCCGGCGGAGCCGGCCGCCATCGCGGCCGTGGTCCGGGCCGAACTGGGCAGGCCGCCGAGCGAGATCTTCGCCCGGTTCGACGAGACCCCGATCGCCGCGGCGTCGATCGCGCAGGTGCACCGGGCGCGGCTGGCCGACGGTCAGGACGTGGCGGTGAAGGTGCAGCGGCCCGGCATCGTCGATCTCGTGGACCGGGACCTGGAGGCGATCCTCCAGCTCGCACGCCGGATCGAGCGTACGACGCCGTGGGCGCGCCGGATCGGCGTGGTGGAACTGGCCGAGGGTTTCGCCGACAACCTCCGGTCCGAACTGGACTTCGGGTTGGAGGCCCGCAACACGGCCGCCGTGGCCGAGCAGCCCGACGACGGTCACCCGCTGCGGATACCGCGGGTGTTCGAGCAGGTGTCCAGCCGCCGGGTGCTGGTGCTGGAGTGGCTCGACGGCACGCCACTGCGCGACAGCGACGCCCTCCTCACGGAGCAGGGCGCGGACCGCACCGAACTGGCCCGCGGCCTGCTGGCCAACTTCCTCGCCCAGGTGATGCAGGGCGGCATCTTCAACGCCGACCCGCACCCGGGCAACCTGCTGGTGATGCCCGACGGCACGCTCGCGCAGATCGACTTCGGGTCGGTCGGCCGGCTGCACGCACAGCAGCGGCTGTCCCTGGTCCGGCTGCTGCTGGCGGTGCAGCGCGGCGACCCGGAGATGCTCCGGGACGGGCTGCTGGAGCTGGCCGTCGTGACGGAACGCGTCGACCTGGACGCCCTCGACCGGGCCATCAGCCGCTTCTTCGCCGAGCAGCTGGTGCCCGGCCGGCAGCCCGGTGCCGAGATGTTCGGCGAGCTGCTCGCACTGGTCACGACGTTCGGCCTCGCCTTCGACCCGCAGCTCGCCGGCCTGTTCCGCGCGATGGGCACCCTGGAGGGCGCCCTGCGGGTCCTCGACCCGGACTTCGCCCTGGTGCAGGAGGCGAAGTCGATGGCCGGCCGGATCGGCAAGCAGACGTTCGGCGGTACGGCCATGGTGGGTTCGCTGCACGAGGAGCTTGCCGGGCTGGTGCCGCTGCTGCGCAAGATTCCGCGCCGGCTCGACCGGATCGGCGCGGCCATGGAGCGCAGCGAGTGGGGGGTCAACGTCCGGCTGCTCGCCGACGAGCGCGACAGCCGGGTGATCCGGCGGATCGCCGACCGGCTGGTCACCGCGCTGCTCAGCGGCACCATCGGGGTGGTGTCGGCGCTCCTGCTCGGGGTGGACGACGGGGTGCTGGTCACCGCCAGCCTCACCCTGATCCAGGCCATCGGGTACCTGGGGCTCATCGCGTCCACCGTGCTCGGCCTGCGGGTGATCGTGGCGATCAGCCGGGACCGGCTGCTCTGAGCACCCGCCGGGCCGCCACCGGCGGAACCCGCCGGCGGTGACCCGGCACCCGTCATCTGCCGGCGCGTTCGATGGCGGCCTGCACGTCGCCGACGCGGTCGGCCAGCAGACCCAGCGCGCCGACGGCCCGGTCCACCGGGTCGTCCCCGGCCCCGCCCAGCGCCCTTGACCGCAGGTAGCCGGCCTTCACCTCGGTCCACCGCCGGGACTGCTCGGCGGTGAGCCGGCCGCGCAACTCGGCGAGCTTGAGCAGGTTGGCCTCGGCGCCGGACGCCAGGGTCTGCGCCTCGCCGAGGTAGTGGTCGTCGATCACCGCCGCGAGTTCCTCGTCGTCCAGCACCGGGACGATCCGCTCGGCCAGCTTGTTCATGTTCCGGTACGACCCCTGGAGCTGGAACGGCGGCTCGGTGCGGGACGCCTCCGCCTGCGCGGCCGAGGCGATGTACGCCCGGTTGACCGCGAGCACCACCGAGCGGACCCGGACCATCCTGCGGAGCACCGCGAGGATCTGGTCGAGTTCGACCGCCGGGTACGGGTGGCTCAGCTGTTCGGGCCGGACGGTGTCGTCGCCCCGGGCCAGCGCGAGCAGCAGGTCCAGGTCGCGGCGGTCCCGGCCGGCCAGCGGCGCGAGCACCGGGTTGGCGGTGAGCGCGTTCTCCAGGTAGCTGAGCGCGAACACCTCCTCCCGGCCGGACAGCACGTCGCCGAGGTTCCACACGTCCGCCCGGTTGGCCAGCATGTCGGGCACCCGGAACCGCTGCCCCGACTCGGTGTACGGGTTGCCGGCCATGCAGACCGCGAACCGCTTGCCGCGCAGGTCGTAGGTGCGGGTCCGGCCGTCCCAGACGCCCTCCATCCGGCGCTGCGCGTCGCAGAGCGAGACGAACTTCTGCAACAGCTCCGGGGAGGTGTGCTGGATGTCGTCCAGGTAGAGCAGCACGTTGCTGCCCATCTCCAGGGCGAGCGAGATCTTCTCGACCTCCTGGCGGGCGGTGGCGTTCGGTGCCTCGGCCGGATCCAGCGAGGTGACCGCGGAGCCCAGCGACGGCCCGTTCACCTTGACGAAGACCAGGCCGAGCCGGCTGGCGACGTACTCCATCAGGGTGGTCTTGCCGTAGCCGGGCGGGGAGATCAGCAGCAGCAGGCCGGACCGGTCGACCCGGTCGGTGTCGCCGGCCGCGCCGAGCTGGCGGGCCAGGTTGTCGCCGATCAGCGGCAGGTACACCTCGTCGAGCAGCCGGTTGCGGACGAACGCGCTGAGCACCTTCGGCTGGTACTCGGGCAGTCGCAGCCGGTCCCGCTCCCGTTCCACCAGCTCCGTGCGCCGGCGCTGGTACGTCCGGTACGCCGGGACCCGCTCGTCCCGGAACCGGCGGGTACGCTCCAGCGTCTCGTCGAGGCGGATCACCAGCCGGGAGTTGGCGATCCGCGGATGGGTGCCGAGCAGGCCGTCCACGGTTTCCGCGAGCGCGGCCGTGGAGTCGTGCCGGGGCAGTTCGGCGCCGCACAGCTCGATCGCCACCGCCTCGGGCAGGTCGGCCGCGCCGAACCGCTCGGCACCGTCGCCACCCGCACCGTCGCCGCCCGCGACGCCGCCGGCAACCTCGCCACCCGCGGCGCCGCCGGCACCGTCGCCACCCGCACCGTCGCCGCCCGCGACCCCGCCGGTCGCGGCCGGGTCGGCGGCGGACCGGGCCAGGAAGCCGCCGTACCAGGCGGTCACGAGCTGGTGCCGGGCCGCGAGGTCGGGCACGGCCCGTAGGTCCTCGTCGAACTCCTTGGCGGCCGGGGCCAGCGGGCCGCCGAGCGCCGCCCGGAACCGGTCCACCAGCGCCCGCGCGCGGGCGCTGGTGACGAACCCGACGGGTCCCTGCGCCAGCTCGTCGACCAGGTACTCGGCGGCCAGCCGGTCCGACCCGGCGCCGGCGGCCGAACTCACCGCCGGGTCGGCACCGGCCGCCGGCGGCGTACCGGCGATCCCGGCCCGGCGCCGGAACGCGCCGATCGCCCCGGCCAGCTCGGCGCGCAGTTCGTCGGTCGGGTCGGTCCCGGCTGCCGGCCGGCCGAACCGGGCGCGGGCGCGGGCCAGCGACGCGGCCCGCATCGCCCAGCCGGCCCGGTCGGACTCGCCGGCGCCGTACCGCCAGAACAACTGCGCCGCGGCCCGGTCCGCCGGGCGGTGGCGCAGCAGTCCGGCGCCGGCGCACAGCCGCAGCAGCGCGCCGAGCAGCGCCGCCGCGTCGTGGTCGTGCACCCCCCGCTCGTACCCCTCGTCGTACCGGGTTTCCGCGATGCCGCGCACCAGCTCGCGCAGCGTGCCCGGGTCGACGGCCGCCGCGTGCAGCGCCTCCAGGGTGGGTCCGGCCGTGCCGGACTCCGCGCCGGCCAGGATCGAGCTGGCCAGGTACTCCGCCCGGTACACCCGGGCGGACTCGGAGACCAGCGACTCGGCCCAGAACTCCCGGTCGCCGTCCAGCGCACCGGCCGGGACCGGCCGCCGGTAGTCGGTCCCGGTCACCGCCACCATGAGCCGCCCGTCGTGCGGCACCAGCGTCACGTCGACGGGCTGGCTGTGCACCGCGAACCGGTGCCGGCCCAGCCGGATCGTCGCGCCGCCGTCGGCGTACAGGTCGAGCCGGTCCCGCAACGCCCGGCCGGCCTCCTGGTGCGCGGCCCGCAGCCGCCCGTCCAGCTCCGCGGCCCGGACCGGGTCGTCGAGGGTACGCAGTTCCGCGGCGACCGAGCGCAGCTTGCCGATCATCGGGTCGGCCGCGAAGTAGGTGTTCACCTCGTCGATCGAGCCCAGCCCGGCGAGCCGGCGGTGCACCGTGCCGAGGATCCGCTCGGCCGAGGAGACGATCCGGTCGGCCCGCCGGGACCGCTCGTCCAGCAGCGCCTGCTTGCGGGCCGAGAACGCCTCGTAGATCTCGGTACGCCGGTTGGCCAGTTCGGCGAGGAAGTCGTCGAACTCGCCGAACCGCGACTCCAGGTCCTCCACCCGCAGCAGCAGCCGGCCGAGTTGTTCGTCGCACCGCTGCGCGGTGTCGGCCGCCGCGAGCGCACCGGTCACGGCCTGGCCGAGCAGCGCGAACTCGGCGGCGAACCCGGCCCGTCCCTCGGCCGCGAGCAGGTCCCGGCGCCGGGCGTCGAGCACCGCCCGGGCCCGGTTCACCCCGCCCAGCACCTCGGCGACCCGGGCCAGGATCCCGGTCCGGACGGCGGCGTCGGCGATGTCCAGCGCGCCCACCACGTCGGTGAGCGCCTGCAACCCGCCGGTGTGCTCGGCCAGCGCGTCGCGCAGCGGCCCGGCCTCGGCGGTCCGGCTCAGTCCGGCGGCCCGGTCCGCCAGCGCCGCCACCTCGGACCGGTAGCCGGCGAAGGCGTCGTCGCGGCTCAGGAACTCCACCGCCCGGCGTCCGGCGCCGTCGATCTCCTCGGTCAGCCCGGCGGCGAGTTCGTCGAGCCGGGCCAGGTCGACGTGGCGCAGGTCGCGCAGGGTCACCAGCCGGCCCTGCGCCTGGCGCAGCGCCGCGAGCTGGCGTACCCAGTCGTCGGCGCTGCGCGGCGCGGCGCCGCGGACCCGGCGGGACAGCGCGGCGATCTCCTCGGCCGCGACCTCGACCTGTGCGGCCGCGTGCGCGGTCAACGACCCGACCGCCTCGAACTCGTCGAGCACCTGCTGGGCGGCGGTGCGCACCTCGGCCAGCGGTTCGGCCAGGCTGCCCAGTTCCGGCTCGGCGAGCCAGTGGTAGTGGTCGAAGATCCGGGTGCAGGCGGCGATCAGCGCCTCGAACACGGCCGTGGCCGGGGTGGTCTCGGCGACCAGCCGGGTCACCGAGAGGCAGTCCGAGATGCCGCGGACCAGGTCGGCGTTGCCCACCCGCTCCAGCGGTCCGGCGCCGACCGGCTGGGCCGCGGCGTACGCGTCGGACAGGTACGGCGTACGCCAGACCTGCATCGGATGCACCCGGGTGGGCTCGGACGAGGTGGCCCGGAACACCACCAGGGTGCCGTCGGGGAACAGCGAGTAGCCGTGCCCGACGATCGGCGTGCTGACCTCCTTGCGGATCATGTTGTACGGCAGCAGCAGGGACCGGCCCTCGGCGCGGGCGTGGAAGACGTACAGCACGTCCTCGCCGTTGCCGGACCGGATCACCCGCTCGAACTCCAGGTCGCTGGTGTCCGCGTCGAAGGTCCGGCTGACCCCGCTGGACAGGTAGTAGCCGCCCGGGAAGATGATCCCGTGGTCCTCCGGCAGCCGCTGGCAGGCCATCCCGATGCCGTCGAGCCGGACCACGTCGCCGGTGATCGTGTTGAACACCAGATGCCGCCAGGCGTCCTCCCGGTACGGCCGCAGCCGCAGCAGGATCAGCGGGCCGACCGTCGCGTACTCGATGTCGGCGTCGGCGAGACTCTGCAACGGCTCGGCCACCGGCTCGCTGTAGATGCCCTCGCCGGACTCGGTGTTGTTCTCCACCTTCACCGTGAGGGTGCCGCCGACGGTTTCGACGAAGACCCGGCCCCGGATGGACACGTGCGGGTGCCGGCCCGGTACGTGGTCGTCCCGGGTGGTGGCGATCCACTCGAAGTCGTGCGAGGGCGGGAAGCTGTGCTCGCGCTCGCCCCGGTTGTCCCGGTACCGCGGTACGCCGTCGGCGCCGATGCTCCAGCGCAGCACCCGGATGTCGTCGGTCCGCTCGCCGGTCTGGAAGACCGCGAGCAGCCGGCCGTCGAGCCGGCGCAGCTGCAACAGCCGGGTCTGCCGGTAGTAGCGGTACAGCTCCGCGAAGTCGCGTTCGAACCCCGGGTCGCGCAGCAGCCCGGGCAGTTCCTCGGCGGGTACGTCCTCGAACCGGAACGTCCCGGCCGGGCCGCCGGCCTCGCCGGCGGGCCCGGTCCCGACCGGCTCGGTCCCGACCGGCCCGGTCCCGACCGGCTCGGTCCCGGCCGGCCCGGTCCCGGCCGGCCCGGTCCCGGCCGGCTGGCGGACGAAGCGGTGCAGCGAGAAGACGTCGTCGACCTCGGTCTCCGGCTTCAGCCCGATGAAGACGTTGTAGCCGAAGAGCATCAGCCCGCCCACCGGCACGATGTCCCGGGGCACGCAGTTGTGCCGGGTCCGGATCCGTTCGGTGCCCAGCAGGCGCAGCTCGGTGCCGCCGAACACCGCGGTCCGCTCGACGTTCAACCGCTCCGCGCGCCGGGCCAGCTCGGCGGCCCGGTCCGCCAGCCGGGTACGCAGCACCTCGTAGCTGCCGGCGTCGTAGCCGGTCGGGCCGGCGGCACCCGACTCGGCACCCGGCTGGCCGGCACCGGCCCGGGCGGCACCGCCCAGGCCGGCACCGCCCGCCCCGACCGCCGCCGTGGCTTCCCCGTCCGCGCCCGCCCCGGCGGACGTCGCCGGAGCGGGCATCCTCGGATCCGTCACCGGCTCAGCTTCCCGCCGTCGCCGGCCGGGCCGCGCCGGTCAGCGCGGCCATCGGCGCGTCCGCCACGCCGAGCCGCCGAGCCGCGTCGAGCAGCTCGCGGAGCTTGCCGGCCTCGGCACCGCCGGCCTTGATCTGCTGGAGCAGGAACGCCGACAGCGTCAGGTTCTGCACGTCGGCGCTGTTGAACGAGCCGAGGATCCCGGTCAGGTCGTCGGTGAACGACCTGCGGCCGTCCAACCACGGCCCGGCGAGCGACCGCGCGGTGTCCGAGTGGTTGAGGAACCCGTCCACGCTCTTGCCCAGGCTGATCGAGCCGAGCAGCTTGTCGAAGAACACGCTGTCGCCGCCCACGATGTCGATGTTGGCCTTGGCCAGGCCGGCGGAGACCACGCTGGCCTGCGCCTCGGCCACCTGGCGCTGCACGTCGATGCCGGCGAGCCGGATCTCCTTCTCCATCTCCAGCCGCAGCCGGTACTCCTCGTGCTCCCGGGTGGCGTCGTCCAGCGCCGCCATCGCGGCCGCCTTCTCGGTGAGGCCCTCCGCCTCGCCCTTCAGCTTCTCGCGTACCGCCTCGGCCGTGACCAACGCACGCTCCCGGTCCACGGTCGCCTCCGCCCGGCCGACCCGCTCGATCGCCTCGGCGCTGCGCTCCTGGACCTGCACCTCGGCGAGCCCGGCCGCCGCCGCCTCGGCCTGCAGGCCCTCGGCCAGCCGGATCTTGGCGCGGGCGTCCAGTTCGGCCGCCTGCTGCCGGGCCTCGGCCAGAGTCAGCTCCTCGCGTGCCTTGTGCCGCGCCGCCGCCTCCGCCGCCTCGGCCGCCTTGATGTCCTTGACCAGGTGCTCCTGCGCCTCCGCCTCGGCCTGGATCACCACCGCCTGCCGGGTCCGCTCGGCCTCCTCGACGACCCGCAGCCGCTTGATGCTCTCCTCCTGCTCGGCGACGGTCTTCTCCACGGCGATGCGCTCCCGGATCACCTCGGCGATCGCCCGCCGCTCCGCCTCGACCTCCTTGTCCTTGGCGATGGTGGACAGTTCGGTCTCCCGCTGCCGGCTGATCACCTCAAGCATGCGGTCCTTCTCGATCCGCTCCGCCTCGATGGCGATGACCCGCTCGCGGTTCTTCTCGGCGACCGCGATCTCCCGGGCGCGGTTCTCGTTCTGGATCCCCAGTTGCTCGTTCGTACGGATGTGCGCCGCCTCGGCCCGCAGCCGCTCCTCGGCGCGTACCCGGGTGATCTCGGCCTCCTCCCGGGCGCGCACGGTCTCGATCTCGCGGTGCTGCTTGGCCTCGGCGTCGGACTGCCGGCGCTCAAGCTCCAGGATCGCCTCCCGGGCGTCGACGTTCTGCCGGGTGATCTCCTTCTGCTCGTTGCGCTGGTACTCGTTGGTGCGGACGTGCTCCAGCGAGGTCAGCTCGGTGATCTTCCGGATGCCCTGGGCGTCGAGGATGTTGCCCGGGTCGAGCCGGGACATCGGGGTCTGCTCCAGGAAGTCGATCGCCGCGTCCTCCAGGCTGTAGCCGTTGAGGTCGGTGCCGATGACCCGGATGATCTGGTCCCGGAACTCGTCGCGCTTGGTGTAGAGGTCGACGAAGTCGAGCTGCTTGCCGACCGTCTTGAGCGCCTCGGAGAACTTGGCGTTGAACAGTTCCTGAAGCGTCCCCTGGTCGCTGGCCCGGGCGGTGCCGATCGCCTGGGCCACCTTGATCACGTCCTCGACGGTCTTGTTGACCCGGACGAAGAACGTGATCCGGATGTCCGCCCGGATGTTGTCCCGGCAGATCAGGCCCTCCTGGCCGGTCCGGGCGATCTCGATGGTCTTCACCGAGATGTCCATCACCTCGGCCTTGTGCAGCACGGGCAGCACGACGGCGCCGGTGAACGTGACGTCGACCCGCCGCACCTTGGACACGATCAGCGCCTTGCCCTGTTCCACCTTGCGGAACAGGCGGCCGACCATGATGGCCAGACAGATCAGGATCAGCAGTACGACGGCCAGCAGGATGCCCAGGCCGGTGGTGATGACATCCATGGTGGTGGCGCGGCGGGCGCGGAGCCCGCGCGCTCCTCCCTTCAGGGTGGTGGGCGGCGCGAAGCCGGAGAAGATCGGGTGGGGTGTGACGCGGTCCGGAGGCCGCCACGCGCCGGTGAGGGGCTACGTCGCGGTCACCGCGCGGAACGGGATGGATCGATGAGCGGGTCGGCGGGCATCACCAGGAAGTACTCGCCCGCCTCGGCATAGTCGTAGATCAGCGCCACGCTGCCCGCGGAGAGCGGCTCGGCGCCGGGTTGTCGGACCTGCACGACGGCGGTCGAGCCGTCGGCCGCGGTCACCTCGGCCTGCCCGAAGTCGGCGGTCACCCGACCGGTGCGGATCACACAGAGCCGACCGACGAACGCGGCCCGGCGGTCCGGCGAGGACGCCGGGAACAGCCGGCGCAGCGGCACCACGACCGCCCGGCAGACCAGCCAGGCCGCGGCGAGCGCGAGCAGCAGCACGACCAGGCCCAGTCCGAACCGCGCGGCCGGGCCGAACCCGGCCCGGTCCAGCGGTACGTCGATGGCCAGGCAGCCGAACCAGGCGAGGGCGATGAGCAGCGACAGCACCACGCCGGCCGGCGCACCGCCCAGACCGACCGCGGCCAGCGCCCCGCCCAGGGGGTTGCCGCCGCCGGGCGCGCCCGGCTCTCCGGCCGTGCCCGGGTCGACGCCCGCTCCCGGGTCGACGCCCGCGTCGGCGCCCGTGCTCGCGTCGGCGCCGTCGTCGCCCAGGTCGAGGACGCCGGTCAGCACCAGCAGCCAGTAGCCGACCACGACGACCAGGAGGAACGTGAACAGGACGGTCGGGAACTCCAGAACGGCCCCGAGGAACCCGCCCATCGCCGACCCCCTCCCACCGCTCGCCGATCCGACCGACCGGCCGGACCGGTCGTCAATGCGATGGTGGCATGCAAGGTCAAGTTGGCAGCGACATCCGGGACTCGGCGGCGACCAGCGCGATGTCCCGCCGATACTGGGCACCGGCCAGGCCGACGCCGTCCACCAGCGCGTACGCCGCCTCCCGGGCGGCCACCAGATCGGGGGCGGTGGCCGTGCAGCCGAGCACCCGGCCGCCGGCCGAGACCAGTGCGCCGTCCGCGGACCGGGCCGTGCCGGCGTGCGTCACCCCGGGCCGGTCCGCGCCGTCGATCGGGTCGCCGGTGCGGGGCGTACCGGGATAGCCGGCCGCGGCGACGACCACCGTGACCGCCGATCCGGACCGCCAGCGCAGCGGCGGGTGCGCGGCCAGCGTGCCGGTGGCCGCCGCGTGCAACAGGCCGGCCAGCGGCGTCTCCAGCAACGCGAGCACGGCCTGGGTCTCCGGGTCGCCGAACCGGGCGTTGAACTCGATCACCTTCGGCCCCGCGGCGGTGAGCGCCAGGCCGATGTACAGCAGGCCGACGAACGGCGTGCCCCGGTCGCGCAACCGCGCCAGCGTCGGGTACGCCACCACCCGCATCACCTCGTCGACCAGCCCGGGCGGCGCCCAGGGCAGCGGCGCGTACGCCCCCATGCCGCCGGTGTTCGGGCCGGCGTCGCCGTCGCCGATCCGCTTGAAGTCCTGGGCCGGCAGCAGCGGTACGGCCGCCTCGCCGTCGGTCACCACGAAGAGTGAGACCTCCGGGCCGTCCAGGTACTCCTCGATGACCACCCGCCCGCACTCGGCCGCGTGCCGCTGCGCGACCGACCGGTCGACGGTCACCACCACGCCCTTGCCGGCGGCCAGCCCGTCGTTCTTGACCACGTACGGCGCGCCGAACTCGTCCAGCGCGGCGGACACCTCTGCGGCGTCCTCGCAGGCCCGTGCCCGCGCGGTGGGAACCCCGGCCGCCGTCATGATCTCCTTGGCGAACGCCTTCGACCCCTCGATCGCGGCGGCGGCGCTGGACGGGCCGAACACCGCGATGCCCTTGGCGCGTACCGCGTCCGCCACGCCGGCCACCAGCGGCGCCTCCGGACCGACCACCACGAGGTCGGCGGCGCTCTCCACGGCGAGCGCGGCCACCGCCTGCGGGTCGGTGGGCGACACCTCCCGCAGCCGCGCGACGGCGGCGATGCCGGGGTTGCCGGGGGCAACGATCAGCTGGTCGACGGCCGGGTCGGCGGCCAGGCCCAGGGCCAGCGCGTGCTCGCGCCCACCCCCACCGAGAAGAAGTACGCGCACCACCGCATCCTACGGATCAGCGGAGCGCCGCACCGACTGCCCACCCGCCGCGCCGCCGGCAACGGTGCCGCGCCGCCGGCGACTGTGTCGCGCCGCCGGCAACTCTGTCGCGCCGCCGGCAACAGTGCCGCGGCGGGGCGGCGGGGCGGCGGTCAGGGGAGCAGGGGGTGCCGCACGACGTTCTCGTCGCGGCCGGGGCCGACCCCGATCACGCTGACCCGGGCGCCGCAGAGCTGTTCGATCCGCTCGATGTAACGGCGGGCGTTCACCGGCAGCTCGTCCCAGGAACGGATCTTCGTGATGTCCTCCCACCAGCCGTCGAGTTCCTCGTACACCGGCGTGGCGTGGTGGAACGCGGTCTGCGTCATCGGCATGTCGTCGACCCGTTCACCGGCGATCTCGTAGCCGACGCAGATCGGCACCTTGTCCAGCCCGGTGAGCACGTCCAGCTTGGTCACCACCAGGTCGGTGACGCCGTTCAGCCGGCACGCGTACCGGGCGACCACGGCGTCGAACCAGCCGCACCGGCGCTCCCGGCCGGTGGTCGTGCCGTACTCGACGCCGATCTTGCGCAGGTGCTCGCCGTTGGCGTCGAACAGCTCGGTGGGGAACGGCCCGGCACCGACCCGGGTGGTGTACGCCTTGCTGACCGCGATCACCTGGTCGATCGCCGTTGGCGGGATGCCGGCGCCCACGCACGCGCCGCCGGCCGTCGGGTTCGACGAGGTGACGAAGGGGTACGTGCCGTGGTCCATGTCCAGCATGGTCGCCTGGGCGCCCTCCAGCAGGACGTTCTCGCCCCGGTCCAGCGCGTCCCAGAGCAGCGCCCGGGTCTCGACGATGTACGGCCGCAGCCGGGCCGCGTACCCGAGGTACTCCTCGGTCACCGCGTCCACGTCGATCGCCTTGCGGTTGTAGACCTTGAACAGCATCTGGTTCTTCTCGCGGAGCACCAGCTCCAGCTTCTTGCCCAGGATGCCGGGGTCGAGCAGGTCCTGGACCCGGATGCCCATCCGGGCGACCTTGTCGCCGTACGCGGGGCCGATGCCGCGGCCGGTGGTGCCGATCCGGGCGGAGCCGAGGTACCGCTCGACGACCCGGTCCAGGGCACGGTGGTGCGGCATGATCAGGTGGGCGTCGCCGGAGATCCGCAGTCGGGACACGTCCACGCCACGCGCGGCGAGCCCGTCCATCTCCTCCAGCAGCACCTTGGGATCGACCACCACACCGTTGCCGATCACGATCACCGCGTCCGGGGACAGCGCGCCGGAGGGCATCAGGTGCAGGGCGTACTTCTGGCCGTCCGGGGTGACCACGGTGTGGCCGGCGTTGTTGCCACCCGAGAAGCGGACGACGTAGTGCACCCGGTTCCCGAGCAGGTCGGTAACCTTGCCCTTGCCCTCGTCGCCCCACTGCGCACCGATGAGCACGATCGCTGGCATCGTGAAAACCCGCCTCCATGGGGCTCGGGTGCCCAGGTGGCGACCGCGCGGCAAGCCCGGTGAGTCAGGTTAACAACTAGTGAGGGTCTGAGCCGCACGGGCCGGACCAACAGGTAGGAGGCCCTCGGCCGTGTACGACGTGGTGCTGCTCGCCCTGGGCTCCGATCGCCCGGCGCCGGGCGGCTGCGGCAGCGGGGTCTGTTGCGGCGCCGGGACCGGCGAGGTCGACCCGCGTACCGGCGCGGCCGACGCACGGGCCGGCGACCCGCACCCGGCCGGCGCCGACGACGCCTGCGCCGCCGGGCCGGGCACCGGTGACGCCTGCGCCGACGCCCCGCGGGTACCCGTGCTGGCCTGCGCCGACGCGCTCAGCGCGGCGGGCGCCCGGGTGAGCACGGTGACCGCCCGGTCGGACGCCGAGATCGACGCGGTACTCGCCCGGCTGGACGGTCCGCCCCGGGCGGACGGGCTCGCCTGGCCGGACGACGACGGCAAGACCCGGCTGGTCGTTGCCGCGGCGAGCGACGGCCAGTTGCGGGCCGTGCTGCGCCGGCTGGTCCGCCGGTACGCCCCGCCGCCCAGCCGGCGGCCCGCGGATCTGGCCGGCAACCGCACCGTTGCGGACCTGCCGGCCATCGGGCTGCTTCCGCTGGAGCCGGCGCGGGCGACGGGATCCCGACCGGCCGACCTGATCGCCCAGCTCGGTCTGCCCAGGACCCCGGCGGAGGTGGCCCGCGCGGTGCTCGCCGGCCGGGTACGCCGGCTGGACCTGCTGCGCAACGACGGCGGCTCGGTGACCCTGGACGGCGCTTTGATCGGTGGCGCCGACGAGACCGGTGCTCCCCGCCCGTGGCAGGGTCGGGTCGAGGTGGACGGCACGGTGCTGTCCACCGGCGACGAGGGCGTGCTGGCCTGCGTGGTCGGCAACGCCGGCGGGTACGCCGAGGTGGAGGGGGCGCCGCTGCTGCGCGGGGCGGACCCGGCGGACGGGCTGGTGGAGGTCGCGGTGGCGGTGCCGGTGCTGACGCGCTCCGGCTGGACCCGGCGCCGCCGGGTGCGGCTGGAGATCCGGCGCGGCCGGGGCCGGGCCGTGGCGATCAACCCGCGCACCGAGCGGGTGCCCTACCTGGACGACGGCGTCGCCGGTGAACTGACCCGGAAGCGGTCGTGGTGGGTCGAGCCGGGGGCGTGGGCGGTTTTCGACCCGGACGGGGTCGGGTAGCCGATCGACCGTGATCGTGCCGGGCTGTCCGGCGGGCATATCCTCGGCATGGAGATGGGGGAGGTATCCGTGGCGCACGACGACAGGGTGTACGTACCCGGCCAGGGCGGGTCGGGACCTCGACGGGTCGGCGAGCCGTTCTGGCCGCCGGAGGAGGAGACCGATCCGGAGGCCCGGGACGTGGCGCGGAACGCTCCCCCGGTGGCCGAGCCCCCGACCGCCGCGATGCCGCAGGCCGGCTCGCCGCCCGTGCCGGCCTGGCTCCAGCAGGCGCCGCCGGCGCGGCAGGATGTCGAGCCGGCGCACCCCGGCGCACCGCCCGCCGATGGTGCGGGTCGGGACCCGGCGCAGCCGGCCGATTCCTGGGCGACCACCCAGCCGCTACCACCGTGGGTCGCCGCGCAACCGGTGGCTCCGGTTTCCGCCGATCCATCCACCGCTCCGTACGGCACGGGCGTGCCGGCCGAGCCGACCCGGGCGTGGCCGGTCATCGCGCCGCGGGACGTTGGGACCGGCCCGGACGCCGACCCGACCGGCCCGGACGCCGACCCGACCGGCCCCGACGCCGGCCCGACCGGCCCCGATGCCGGCCCGACCGGCCCCGATGCCGGCCCGACCGGCTCCGGCGGCACCGGCGAGGGCGCCGCCGGATCGGCCCGGCCGACGCCCACGGGTCCGGGCGCGGTGGGATCGGTCAAACTCGGCCCGGCGGCCGGGCGTACGGCACCGGCGGAGAACGTTGCGGCGGACCGGTTCGACCCGCCCGCCACCCCGGCGGAGACCGCCGACGCCGGTGACGAGGCCGGCGCGGCCGACGGCCTTGGCGGCAACCGCTCCGGAAACGTCGACCTGAACGAGCCGTTCGGGATGGACGACATCGCGACGGCGCCGGTGAGCGGACCGGGCGGGCTCATCCCGCCGGAGGTCACGCCGGGCAGCGTCTCCCCGGGCGCCGCGCGGACCGGCGAGGCCGCCTCGCCGTGGGCGCAGCCGCCGGTACGTCCGCAGTCGTCCACTCCCGCCACCCCGCCCCCCGAGTTCACCTCGTGGGAGGGCGACGATGCCTCCGCCCCGGCCCCCTGGCCGGGTGAGCCGGCCCGGGCCGACCGACCGGAGCACGCCGGCCAGGGCAACCCGCCGGGCCAGCCGACCTGGGCCGCGCCGATCCAGCCGCTGCCGCCCGTGCCCCGGCCGCCGATGGTCGAGAGCCCGCCCGCGCCGTACGCCGGCCAGGAGCGGGACCCGGGGCACCCGGTGCCCTACCCGCCGCAGCCGCCGACCTGGGCGCCACCGCAGCAGGGCTGGGCACCCGGCCAACCGCAGCCGGGGCAACCACAGCAGGGCTACCCACCGCCGGGATATCCCGCCCCGCCGACCGGCTACCCGGCCCCGCCGACCGGATATCCGCAGCCCGGGTATCCGCAGCCCGGGTATCCGGCCCCGGACGCCGGCCAGCCGGGCTACCCGGCCGCCGCCGGCGCTTCCGAGTACGACGACGGGGCGTGGGCGCCGGACTCGTCGGTACCCACGGCCGAGGAGTTCGCCCAGCGCCGGGCCGTCCGGCCGGCCGACCCGGTGGCCACCACCGGGGTCCGGGCGGCCGTCAACAAGCTGGGCCTGGTCCGACTCGCCCCGAGCCGGCACGAGCAGGAGATGAAGCACGACGTCGAGATGGTCCGCCGCAACTTCGGCGGCCTGCGACAGGTCACCGTGGTCAACCCGAAGGGCGGCGCCGGCAAGACGGTGGCGATCCTGCTGCTGGCGATGACCTTCGGCCAGAAGCGTGGCGGGTACGTGCTGGCCTGGGACAACAACGAGACCCAGGGCACCCTGGGGATGCGGGCGCAGCAGGACTTCCACTCGCGTACGGTGCGCGATCTGCTGCGCGACCTGGGCCAGTTCCAGGGCGCGTACGGCCGGATCGGGGACCTCTCCCAGTACGTCCGCGCGCAGGGTGAGGGCATGTTCGACGTGCTGGCCTCGGACGAGTCGGCCACCGGCGGCGAGATGCTCACGGCCCGGGCGTTCGGCGAGATCCGCGAGGTGGTCAGCCGGTTCTACAAGCTGATCTTCGTGGACACCGGCAACAACGTCCGGGCGCAGAACTGGCAGGCCGCCATCGACGCCACCGACCAGTTGCTGATCACGATGTCCGCCCGTAACGACTCCGCCGAGACGGCGGCCCGGATGCTGGACCACCTGGAGCAGAGCGGGCGGCATCGGCTGGTCCGGCAGGCCGTGACGGTGGTGTCCATGCCACCGTCACGCAAGGAGATCGACCTGCCGGCCATCGAGCGGCACTTCGCGGCGCGTACCCGGGCGGTGCTGCTGGCCCCGTACGAGCGGCTCATCGACACCGGCGAGCCGATGCGGTACGGGCAGCTCTCGGCCGCCAGCCGGGACGCGTGGCTGAAGATCGCGGCGGCGGTGGCCGAGGGCCTCTAGAGCACAGACCCGGCCCTAGCTACCGGCCAGGGCGTCCCCGGCCGCCGGGTCGCAGTCCCGGAGGAACTGGGCACACCGGGCCGCCTCGTCGGACTCGCCGATCTCCCCGGCGGTCCGGGAGAGCAGGTAGAGGCAGCGCAGGAACCCCCGGTTCGGCCCGTGCGACCAGGGCACCGGGCCGTGGCCCTTCCAGCCGTTGCGGCGCAGTTGGTCCAGCCCGCGGTGGTAGCCGGTACGCGCGTAGGCGTACGCGGTGACCACCTGGCCCTCGGCGACGGCCCGCGCGGCAAGGGCCGCCCAGGCGGCGCTGGAGGTCGGGAAGTTTCCGGCCGCGGCGGCGTACGCCTCGTCGGTGTTCTGCTGGCCGGCCTCGGCGAGCGCCGCCTCGGCGGCCTCGTCGCTGGGCAGGAGGGTGGCCGGCGGCTCTGGCAAGAGGTTCTGCATCGGCCCATTCAACCCGCTCCGGATGGCGGAGGAACAGCGGGGCCGGGGTGCGGGTTGACCGAACGGCCCAGAAGGTCCACCCGGTAAGGCTGGTGCGCGCGGACGTGGTCTGCACTACAACTGGGGGTCCGGAGCCTCCCCAGGAACCGGCAGAGAGAGCCCGGCGATCACCTCGCTGGGCTCTCGCCGTGTCCGGCCCGCGGCGCCCGAAGCGCGTCGGGCGTGCCGCGCCCGGAGGCGTCCGGGCAGGCCGCGCCGCCGCCGCGCGCGGCGCGGGCCCGAGCCGGTGGGCCGGGCACGCACCCGGCATGATGTGCGGCGTGCCCAGCCCGCCGCCGCCCGATGTCGTCGAACCGCACGACACCTCCCCGACCGAGATCGAGTCCCGGGCGGAACTCGAACCGCACCTGCGGGCCGGCAGCCTGGCCGGGCTGACAGTGCAGGGTCTCCGGTTGGACGACCCCGCGCCGGACCTGTCCGGCGTCGATGTCACCGACGCCCTCTTCGTCGGCTGCCGGTTCGCCGACCCCGAGGTCGAGGCGGCGATCGTCCGGCGCGGCGCGCACGTGGTGCCGCCGTTCCTCGACGTCCCCTACCCGACCCAGCCGGCCCGGCTCTACACCGCCGAGGACCTCACCGCCGGCTTCGCCGAGGGCGGCTTCGCCGGGATGTACGACACCCGGGTGTACGAGCACTTCCGCGCCACCGGCGGCGCGCTGCCGCAGATCCGGGAGGCGCTGGCCCAGCGGCTGCACGACCACGGCATCGACAACGCGCTCGCCGACGCCACCCGCAACTGGCTGACCGTGCACGGCCCGGGTTCGGTGGTGGGGATCATGGGCGGTCATGCCGTGCGGCGGGGTGCACCGGCGTACCGGATGGCCGCGACGCTCGGCCGGGCGCTGGCCCGGGCCGGCCGGTTGGTGGTGACCGGCGGCGGCCCCGGGGTGATGGAGGCGGCCAACCTGGGCGCGTACCTGGCCGACCGGTCGGCCGACGACCTGACCGCGGCGATCGAACTGCTGGCCGCCGCGCCCGACTTCGCCGACCACACCCCGTACACGGCGGCGGCGTTGGCGGTCCGGGAACGCTTTCCGGGCCGGCTCGCGCTGCCGGTGCCGCGTACGCGGTCCGGGCGCGTAGCCGCGGACCGGCCGGGGCCGTGGGGCGCAGCCGACGTCGTACCGGGACCCGACGTCGTACCGGGACCCGGCGGGGTGCCGGCGACGGACTGGGCGCGGCGCGGCGGCCTGGCGATCCCGACCTGGCTGTACGGGCACGAGCCGGCCAACCTGTTCGCCGGGCGGATCGCCAAGTACTTCTCGAACGCCATCCGCGAGGACACCATCCTGCGGCTGGCCCGCGGCGGCATCGTGTTCGCCCCCGGCGAGGCCGGCACCGTGCAGGAGGTGTTCCAGGCGGCGACCAAGACGTTCTACGGCACCGACGGGGAGAGCGGCCCGTACGTCTTCCTCGGCCGGGAGCACTGGACCCGGACGTTGCCGGTCGAGGAGCTGCTGCGCCCGCTGCTCGCCCGGGCGCGCGGCGGCGACCTGACGGCGTTGATCCACGTCACCGACGACGTCGCCGAGGCGGCCCGGCTGCTGACCGGAGACCGGACGGCCGGCTGAGAGCCGGCGGCCCCGGGCGCGGACCCGGCGGCCCGGCGGCCCCGGCCGCGGACCCGGCGGCCCCGCGCGGGGCGGGAGATCCCGCGAGGAGCCGGCTGAGACCCGACTCCGGCGACCGCCGGAGCCGGGCTGCGCCGATGGTTACCTGCCCATCCTGGTGCCGGTCGAGCGGAGCGCCTCGCACGCCTCGACCACCCGGGCGGCCATGCCGGCCTCGGCGGCCTTGCCCCAGACCCGCGGGTCGTACAGCTTCTTGTTGCCGACCTCGCCGTCGACCTTCAGCACGCCGTCGTAGTTGCGGAACATGTGGTCGGCGACCGGACGGGTGAAGCAGTACTGGGTGTCGGTGTCGATGTTCATCTTCACCACGCCGTAGTCGAGCGCCTCGCGGATCTCCGACAGCAGCGAGCCGGACCCGCCGTGGAAGACCAGGCTGAGCGGCTTCTCCTTGCCGTACTTGGCGCCGACCGCCTCCTGGATGCTCTTCAGCACCTCGGGGCGCAGCTTGACGTTGCCGGGCTTGTAGACGCCGTGCACGTTGCCGAAGGTCAGCGCCGCCATGTAGCGGCCCTTCTCGCCCAGCCCGAGCGCCTCCACCATGGCCAGGCCGTCCTCGACCGTGGTGTACAGCTTCTCGTTGATGGCGTTCTCGACGCCGTCCTCCTCGCCGCCGACCACGCCGACCTCGATCTCCAGCACGATCTTGCCCTCGGCGGCCCGGTCCAGCAGCTCGCTGGCGATCTCCAGGTTCTCCGCCACCGGCACGGCCGAGCCGTCCCACATGTGCGACTGGAACAGCGGCTCCTCGCCCCGGGCCACCCGCTCCTTGGAGATCTGCATGAGCGGGCGGACGAACTTGTCCAGCTTGTCCTTCGGACAGTGGTCCGTGTGCAGGGCGACGTTGACGGGGTAGTTCCTGGCCACCTCGTGCGCGTACGCGGCGAACGCGGCGGCGCCCGTCACCATGTCCTTGATGGTGGGCCCGGACAGGTACTCGGCGCCACCCGTGGAGACCTGCACGATGCCGTCGCTCTCGGCGTCCGCGAAGCCGCGCAGCGCGGCGTTCAGGGTCTGCGACGACGTCACGTTGATCGCGGGGTACGCGTACCGGCCGGCCTTGGCCCGGTCGAGCATCTCCGCGTACACCTCGGGCGTAGCGATGGGCATCTCGAACGCTCCTTACTAACCGCTCTCGGCCCCGGCGGGCCGCTGTCTTTCGGCTTGTGTGCCTGACCGCGCTGTCCGGTGCGGGCAGTATCCCGTAGCCGCCCGGACCGGGGACAACCGACCAGGCTACGTCCCACGCCGGTGTGGGTCAGGACCGTTCGGACCGGTCCGGGATGACGATGCTGATCAGCCAACTCACCACCGCCATCACGATGGCTCCCCAGAATGCCGACCAGAAGCCGGTGACGACGAACGGCAGGTCGAACTGCCCGGCGACCCAACCCGTGAGCAGGAACAGCAGGGCGTTCACGACCAGCGCGAACAGCCCCAGCGTGACGATGTAGAAGACGCAGCCGACCACCCGGATGATCGGCTTCAGCACGGCATTGATCACGCCGAAGATCAGCGCGACCACGAGGAGGGTGGCCGCCTGGCCACCGGCCGTACGCGCCGTGACGTCGATCCCGGACACGATCACGGTGGTGACCCAGAGCGCGATCGCGTTGATCAGGAGTCGGATCAGGAATCCCACGCTGCCATCCTGGCACCTGCGCGCGACCATCGGCCCGCCATTCGCGTACTCGGTTTGCCGCCCACCGCCCGCGGGCAGGAGACGGGTTCGGGCGGGAGCGTCGGCCGGCGGCCGACCCCACCAGCCCGTACGGTGTAGTGGCAGTCCGTGACCGGCAAAGGAGGGGCGATGAGCCAGCCCGAAGAGGACTTCGCGCCCGGCGACCACCTCGTTCCGGACGAGCGGGATCCGGAGGCTCCGGCCGACGACGCCGTGGAGCAGGCGACGATGGCCGACCCCCGGGAGGACGAGGACGCCGTACCGCACCGGGGTCTTGAGGTGGACGACTGGGACGCCATGGAGCAGGCCAGGGTGGTCGGCTCGGACGACGGCTACGACCACTAGCCGCCGGCCGGACCCTGACCCGGCCGGGGGTGCTGCCGCTACTCGCGGTGGCCAGCCGGCCGGATGCCGGTACCCTTTGTGGCCGTGGACACCGCCGAGCACATCCGCGCGTTCTCCGAAAACCTGGCACTCAACCCGCTCGACCCGAAGGATCTGGTACACACCTTCGGGTTGGTCGGCGTCTGGGTGATCCTCTTCGCCGAGACGGGTCTGCTCGTCGGGTTCTTCTTCCCGGGGGACTCACTGCTGTTCCTGGCCGGCGTGGCCGCCTCGTCGGTTGCCGATGCGATCTTCGGCGACGGGACCCGGATCTCCCTGGCCGGCCTGCTGATCGGCGGCCCGATCTGCGCGATCCTGGGCGCCCAGTTCGGGCACTTCCTCGGCGCGCGGTACGGCCGGCGGATGTTCGAACGGCCGAACTCCCGGCTGTTCAAACAGGAGTACGTCGAGAAGGCCGAGTACTACTTCCAGAAGTTCGGACCGGCCAAGGCCGTGGTGCTGGCCCGGTTCATTCCGATCGTCCGGACCTTCCTGAACCCGGTGGCCGGCGTGCTGGGCATGCCGGCCCGGCAGTTCCTGCTGTGGAACATCGTCGGTGCCGTGCTGTGGGTGGACGGCATCCTGCTGGTCGGCTACCTGCTGGCCCGGCAGATCTACGACGCCATCGGCGACCACATCGACAAGTACATCCTGCCGGTCGTCGCGCTGATCATCGTGATCTCGGTCCTGCCCATCGCGCTTGAGATGCTCCGCGACCGGCGCGCCCGACGGCGGGCGAAGGCGGTCGCGGTGGTCGCCGCGTCCGGCGCCGCAGGGGCCGCGGAGGCGCTCCGGGAGCATGGTGAGGGCCACGGGGGCGGGCACGGTTCCGAGTCGGGCCGCTGAGCGCAGCCCTAACGCCGCCCTCGGGAACTTCCGGGGGCGGCCGACCGGCGGCCACACCGACAAGAGCGCGGCACCCGGGCCACACCGACGAGGCGGCCATACCGACAAGGGCGCGGCACCCGGGCCACACCGACGAGGCGGCCATACCGACAAGGGCATGGCGCGCGGGCCACACCGACAAGGGCGTGGCGCGCGGGCCACGCCGACCTGGGCGTGCCACCCAGCGGTGTCACGCCCAGCCCACATCGGGCCGTGTCACGCGGCCCCGTACGCGGAGCCGCGGCGTCACACCCAACCCACGACAGGCGGTGTCACGCGCGGTCCGCGACGGTGTGCCCTACCCGCAGGGCACGCCGGTGTCACGCCCAGCCCGCAACTGGCGATCGTCCTACCCGCACCCGCAGGACGGGCACGGGGGACGACCGCCGTCCGGCGGCTGGCACGCCGCCGGACGCGAAGCTCAGCGAGCCTTCTTGGTGGCGCGCTTACGCGGCGGGGTGAGCAGATCGGCGATCGTGGCGATCGCCGTCGGCACCAGCCGGTAGTACGCCCACACGCCCCGCTTTTCCCGTTCGAGCAGTCCCGCCTCGGTCAGGATCCGCAGGTGATGGCTCACCGTCGGCTGAGAGAGTCCGAGCGGCGCGGTGAGGTCACACACGCACGCCTCGCCCTCCGGTGCCGACTGGATCAGGCTGAGCAGCCGCAACCGAGCTGGGTCGGCGAGTGCCTTCAGCACTCCCGCCAGACGCTCGGCGTCGGCGCGTTCGATCGGCTCGCCGGCAAGCGGCGAGATCTGAGGCATAGTCATTTCGGCCAACGCAGTTCCCACGTATTCCATCCTTCCACTTGCAGCATCGATCCGCCTGCATATCAGCAGATCCGAATCGGCAAACTTTTACGCCAGAAGGCCGAGGTCAGCCAACGTATAGGCCGCCCGGTAGGGCAACCCGGCGGCCCGCACCGCCTCGCCGGCTCCGCGATCGACGATAACCGCCACTCCCACGACCTCGGCGCCAACTTCGCGTAACGCCTCCACAGCGGTCAGCACGCTACTGCCCGTCGTCGAGGTGTCCTCCACGGCAACAACGCGACGGCCGGACACGTCCGGACCCTCGATCCGCCGTTGCATGCCGTGCGTCTTCAGTGACTTCCGAACCACGAACGCATCCAGCGGACGCTGCTGCGCCGCCGCCGCGTGCAGCATCGCCCCGGCGACCGGATCGGCGCCGAGGGTCAACCCGCCGACGGCGTCGTACTCCCAGTCCCGGGTGAGATCGAGCAGCACGCGACCAACCAACGGTGCCGCCGCGTGATGCAGAGTTACCCGACGGAGGTCGATGTACCAGTCCGCCTCGCGGCCGGACGACAGCACCACCCGTCCATGGACCACAGCCAGGTCGGTGATGAATTTACGCAGGTCATCGTGGTCCCCCATGGCGGGGAATGCTACTGCCCGAGTCTGAGAACTCGTTGAGTACCCCGACACCGCCCGTCGATGGTCGACCGGCGGCGAGCCGCCACCCGGGACACGGACGGTAATCGACGCGCCACTACACCTGATCGCGGCCGATCCGGCCCCGGGTGTCCCGGGCGACCCCCTGCAAGACCCGCCGCGGAGTGTGCCGGAGGCCGAAGACGGCGAGCTTGTACTTCCAGTCCGGAACGCTCACCAGCTTGCCTTTACCCAGGTCACGTAGGGCGTCGGCGACGACGTCGTCGGCTCGCAGCCACATCCACGGCGGTGTCTTGGTCATGTTGATTCCGGCCCGGTCGTGGAACTCCGTCCGGGTGTAGCCGGGGCAGAGCGCGAGCACCCGTACGCCGAACGGCCGGACCGACTGGGCGATCGACTCGCTGAAATTGGTCACCCACGCCTTGCTCGCGGAATATGTCGAACCGGGCATCACCGACCCGAAACCGGCAACCGAAGAGACATTAATCACTGCCCCTGCTGCCGCTGCACCATGCCCGGCAGCGCCGCGTGGGTCAGCCTGAGCACCGCGTTCACGTTGATCCGCAGCAGCCGGAGCTCGTCCTCGACCGCGGACCGGAGGAACGGCCGGTTGAGGCTGATCCCCGCGTTGTTCACCAGCACGTCCACCGGGTCCCCGGCGGCGCGCAACCGGGCCTCGACCGCCGCACAGCCGTCATCGGTGGACAGGTCCGCCGGGAGCACCTCGACGGGTGTGCCGTGCCGGTCGGTCAGCTCCGCGGCTGAGGCGGCCAGCCGCTCCTCGTCTCGGGCCACCAGCACCAGCGGTCGCCCCTGCGCGCCGAGCCGGCGGGCGAAGGCCGCGCCGATCCCCGCGGTGGCGCCGGTGATCAGGGCCGTGCCGGTGTCCCGGTGCGGTGCCTCGGTCGTGGGGGTGGGCTCGACCTCGGTCACTGTCGGTCCTCATCTCGCTCGTTGACGTCGTGGGGGTCGTGGGGTCGTGGTGGTCCGGATGGCCCGGGTGCTCCGGATGGCCCGGGCCGGGCGGCGGCGCCCAGCCGCCACCGGCCCCCGGGTGCCGGTCCGGAGCGGGCGCCTGACGCCAACCCGGAGCGGGCGCGGCGGGTGGTGCCCAACCGGCACCCGGCGGAACCGGGTAGGGCACAGGCCGGTACGGCGATGGTGGCGGCGGCCCGGGCGGGCGCGGCCCGCCCGCCACGCCGGCCGCACCGGCCGGCCGGAAGTAGGCGGTCGCCGAGGGCAGCACCAGCAGGCCGGCCACCACCAGGTAACCCAGCGCCTGACCGGCCGACAGGGCGCCGCCGAGCGCCGCCCACCAGGGCGGGTACGCCTCGGCCGCGGCCCGGACCAGTTGCTCGGTCGCGAGGTCCCGGGCGCCGAAGTCCGACGGCGCGGCCCGTTGCAGCGCGGTGACACCGAGTGCCCCACAGCCCAGCAGCAGCCCGACGGCGCAGACCGCCCAGGTCGCCAGCCGCGCGCCGCGGTTGCCCCGGAGCAGGCCCAGTACGAGCAGGGCCAGCAGCACGGACACGCCGATCGCGATGATCGTGGCCAGGACGGCGGCGCCGCGGATCAGCGCGACCGCGGTGGTCAACTGGCTGTGGTCGGCCGCGGTGCTGGCGGTCGCCGCCCGGAACCGCTGCACGGTGCCGCTCAGGGTGGTCAACCCGAGCAGCGCGTGCGCGAGGCCGATCGTGGCCATCGCCGCCAGCAGCACCGCCGCGGCGGTCACCACGGCCGGCCGGCGCGGCGACGCCGTACCGGTCATTCCGGCCGGCGGGTACGGGCCGGGGCCGAAGCTCCCGTACGGTCCCGGACCGGCGGGACCGACCGGCGGGCGCGGACCCGCGCCGGACGCGGGCGCCGAACCTGGATATGACACGGGCGATCCCTCCGGGTTGTGGTTGGTTGGCAACCTACCCGGAGGGATCGCCCAGCGGTACGGACAGCGGCGGCCGGCGGCCACGGGGCGTGTTTCACAGGTGCCGGCCGGCCTGCGCCGGGTCGACCGACACCTACGAAACACGCACTAGGATTCGCCGTCCGGCCGGTCGGTGCGCGGTCCCGGCTCCTGGGGATGCGCCGGCGGCGCACCCGGAGCAGGACCACCCGGCGCGTCGGTGCCGGGCGGGACGGTGCCGGGCGGGACGGTGCCCGCGCCCGGGCCCTCACCCGTGGCGGGGTAGCCGGGCGCCGGCGGGTACGCGGGGTACGCGGCGCCCGGAATCGGCGGGTCGAAGCCCGGCTTCGGCTTGCGGAAGAACTCGTTGGACGCCGGCAGGGCGAGCAGGATGATCACCGCGATCAGGGCGAGCAGCGCCAGCACGGACAGCGTGACGGACAGCGGCGTGTACCAGGTGGGCAGCACCTCGCTCAACCGGTCCTGCAACTCGGCACCGCTCGGGACGTCACCGTTCCCGGTGTCCCCGCCCATGGAGGTGCCCAGCCCCGATCCGGCCACGCCGATCCCGGTGCAGCAGACACCGATGCCGGCCAGCACCCAGGTGGTGATCCGGGACGCGTTCCTGCCCCGGCCGTTGAGCACGCCGACCACCACGAACCCGACCGCGAACAGCAGCCCCACGACGACGCCCGCCACCGAGACCAGCGTGACGACCGTCTCGGCGCCCTCGGCCGAGGTGCCGGCGTAGAGGTCCCGGTAGACATCGTTCATCTTGCCCAGCACCGACAGCGTGACGATCGCGCTGAGCAGTTGGATCGCGGCGACCGCGTACAACAGGTACGACGAGATGGTGACGCTGCTCGGACGGGCCGTTGGCGCCGGAGGACCCGGCGTGCCCGTACCGCTCAGATCAGACACGTGCTCTCCCTTCCTCGATTCACCCGAACTTTGCACAGCTCAGGAGCCATAAGATCCACGAAACAAGGTATCGATACCCTGCCAGCGATCCGCGGCAAACGGTGCCGGACCCGCCGGCCGAGGTCGCAAGCGTCAGTAGCCGCGCCACTCGGCGCGGTTGTAGTCCAGCACCCTCGGTTGCAGCAGCGTCGACGCCGGCACGTCCAGCCGCGGCCGGTCGGCCGGGAAGGTCGCGGCCTGGCTCAGCGTGCCGGCGTTCAGGAAGCGTAGCGCCGGCGCATCCGCCGGCAGGGCCAGCTCGGGCGCGTCCGGACCCGGCGCGGCCAGCACGAATCCCCAGTCGCCGAAGGACGGCACGTCCACGTGGTACGGCACCGTCGCGAACCCGGCGGTGCGGATCGAATGCTCGATCGACCAGTACGCCCGGGGGCGAAGTACGGCGAGCCGGCCTGCACGACCATCCGCCCGCCGGGCGCCAGCACCGCGCGGACCAGCGCGTAGAACTCGACCGTGTAGAGCTTGGCGGTGGCGGTCTCGTCCGGGTCCGGCAGGTCGACGATCACCGTGTCGAACCTGCCGGGCCGGGCCCGCAGCCACCCGAACGCGTCGGCCTGCACCACCTGCACCCGGGGATCGGCGAACGAGTCGCGGTTGAGGGCGCGCAGCTGCGGCTCGCTGCGCGCCAGCCGCACCACGGCCGGGTCCAGGTCCACCAGCGTCGCGCGGGCCACGTCCGGGTAGCGGAGGATCTCCCGCAGCGCCAGGCCGTCGCCGCCGCCGAGCACCAGCACGGCGCCGTGGCTGCCGCGCAGCGCCGGGTGCACCAGCGCCTCGTGGTAGCGGTACTCGTCCGAGGAGCTGAACTGGAGGTCGCCGTTGAGGAAGAGCCGCAGGTCGGTACGGCTCTCGCCGGGCACCGACACCGAACGGGTCAACACGATCTCCTGGTAGCGGCTGCGTTCGGCGTGCACCACGGGATCCCGGTACAACTGCTGCCGGGCGGTCACCTCGAAGCTGTGCGCGGTGGCGTACGCGTACCCGAGGGTGAGCATCACCACGACGGTGCCGGCGCCGAGCGCGGCCCGGGACCTACCGTCCAGGTCCCGGCGGAACACGACGCCGACCAGGGCGAGCCCGGCGACGGCGTTCACGGCACCGACCACCAGCGCGCCGCGCAGCAGGCCGAGCAGCGGCATCAGCAGGAACGGGAAGGCCAACCCGCCCAGCAGCGCCCCGACGTAGTCGGCGGCGAACAGGTCGGCGACCGCGCTGCCCGCCGCCTGCGCGCGGATGCGTTGCAGCAGCACCATCAGCAGCGGAATCTCCGCGCCGATCAGCAGGCCGAGCACGAACGCGGTGGCCACCAGGGCGGGCGCGTACAGGTCGAGCCAGGAGAACGCGGCGTACAGGCCGAGCACGGACAGGCCGCCGAGCAGCGCGAGCACCAGCTCGACCGCAGCGAAGGCCACGGCGGCCCGGCGTTGCAGGGGCTTCGCGGCGAGCGCACCGACGCCCATGGCGAAGACCATCACGCCGAGCACGATCGAGGCCTGCCCGACCGCGTCCCCGATCAGGTAGCTGCCGAGCGCCACCAGGGCCAGTTCGTAGACCAGGCCGCAGGCGGCACAGACGAAGACCGCCGCCAGTACGGCCGCCCGGGCGGGTCGCCGCCGGCCGGCCGGGGCCGGCTGCGCCCGGTCGCGCACCGAGGACGCCGCCGGCACCTCGGACACGTCCATCAGCTGATCGCGGCCGCGACGATCGCCCCGGTGGCCAGGTGCACCACGGCCGACACCCACACGGCGGGATGCGGCTGCGGGTCCACCAGAATCTCACCGAGCCGGCCCGGGGTGACCACGTCGAGCAGCAGGAACGCGCCGGCCATGACCAGCAGCCCGAGCACGCCGTACGCGGCGGCGCCGATGATGCCGAGCGCGAAGTCGTTCGCGCTGGCCACGATGGCGGCGACCACGATGGTCCCCACGCTCAGCAGGTTCGAGGCCAGCAGCACTGCCGCGTTCCGGTTCCGGTCGGTCCAGATCAACTGGTTCAGCCGACCGGGCGTGGTCACGTCGACCAGCAGGTAGCCCAGTCCCATCAGCAAAACGCCGACGACGCCGTAAGCCAGCGTCACCAGCAGGTCGGTGCCGAGGTTCGACAATGTCTCTCCCAGGGGTGAGTGCGTTCTCGTCCGGTTACTTGCCGGCGCCGGGTCCGCCGCCCCGGCTGGTGTTTCCCCGGCTCCAGCCCCACGCGGAGCCGACGATGCCGTGGTACCGCGGGTAGGCGGTGCCCATCTTCTCCAGCAGGATCACCGAGCCGGCGGCCAGCGGCCGGATCACCACCGAGTCGTCGCCGAAGCGCAGGTACGTCCCGCTCGCGTCGGCGTACCGGTCGCTGGGGTGGAAGGCGCCGGTCACGTCCCGGGTCACCCGGCTCGGCGGCAGGGAACTCGTGTAGGCGACCGCCTCCCGCCCGATGTCGTGGCCGACCGAGCGGGCGTAGTGGCCCCGGACGTAGCTGCGCGCGGTGAAGGTGCCGGCCACCAGGCCGTAGCCGGCGACCAGCACGCCGACCAGGGAGACCGCCGCTCCCAGCACCAGCCATCTGCGGTACGACGTCATGCCAGCGTCACCGCCGTCTCGGTGTGGACCAGCTCACCGGTCTGCGGATACGAGTGCCAGGTCTCCCAGCGCAGGGTGTGCCCGTCGCACTCCGGTTCGAGCCGGAGCGCGGTCACCGCGCACGGGTCGCCGGGGAAGACGCCCAGCAGCGCGTACCCGTCGTCGGCGAGCGTCGCACGCAGCGTGTCGACCCGGTCGGTGAGTTCCGCCGGCTCCAGCCGGAGCACGCGGGCGCGGAACAGGTACCGGCCGTCGTCGGTCTCCATCTCCCGCGGCAGCGCGGGCGGTTGGCCGGGCAGGCAGGCGACGGTCTCCGACCGGCTCGCACCGGCCGTCTCGATCAGGACCTGATGGGAGGCTCCGAGCAGGCGCAGCCGTACCGTCGCCGGGGGAACCTCCAGGGTCAGCACGTGCAGGGCCGGTCGGACCGGGCCGTCGAGCGCCAGGCTGAGGTCCGCGGCGGTGGTGTCGGCGTACGGGGTGTCCAGGTCGACGAGCACGACTCAGCGCCCCTGGCCCGGCTGCTCCGGCCCGGTGGCCGGATAGATCATCACCTCGGGGCGCCGCAGCGGCTCACCGAGGCCGACCTCCCAGGCACCGCTGTCGCCGTACGCCTCGAAGGACAGCAGCGACCCGTCCGGGCCGCGATAGTCGTGGTAGCGGACCGATCCGCTCGGGTTGAGCCCGGTGGTGCCGACGCCGGTGTAGCGGGCCTGTCCGGACTCGTCGCTGGTGTACCGCCGGCCCTCGAAGTCCAGGGTGGACGGACCGGGCGTGACGGTCGCGCCCGGCGCCGCCGTCCAGAGCACCAGTTCGAGGTCGGGATCCTCCTCGACGGAGAGCCAGCGCTTGACGCCGTGCGCGTCGTCCAGCAGGTGTTCCGCCCAACCCCAGTCGCCCTCGCTGAAGTGCAGCGAGCCGCGGACGCCGTACGACGTGCCGCGGATCTCCACGATGTCGCCCGGCCGCAGCCGGCGCGGGTCGCCGCGCAGCGCGTCGGCGTCGTCGTCCGGCTGCCGGAACGGGTCCACCGGACCGCCGCTCCCCGGCGAGTTGCGGCGTTGAGCCGTGCGCAGCGCCACCACGGCGATCACGATTCCCGCGACCGCGAGCAGGCAGCCCAGCCCGGTCACCCCGTACGCCAGCATCCCGTTCACCCGTACCGTCCCCCTCGTCCACGCGTCGGGCGAGACGGTAACAACCCGGCGCACCCAGGGGAAACCCGAGCGGGTGGATCACCGGTCGTCGGGACGCAACCGATCCCGGGCGTACTCACCGAGCGTGCTGCGACCCATCACGCAGCCGGTAAATGTGGTCAGGGCACCGTCGTCACCGCTCAGCGACTCCCAGGCGGCCCGCCCGGCGGCCGGGTCGAAGCGGTCGAGCAGGCTCGCCGCGTACGCCTTGCCGGCCGGGGTGGCGTCGGTGAGCAGCCCGGTGAGCCGGCCGCGCAGGTCCTCCGCACGGGCCGGCAGCATCCGCTCCAGGGCCTGGTACGCGGCGGTGGGCGCCAGGGTCTGCCCGGCGAAGCCCACCCCGCCGAAGGCGAGGGTGTCGGCCCGGGCCAACTCCCTGATCGCCTCGTCGAGTTCCCGATCCCGCTTGCGTGCCTGCATGCTCTCCTCTTTCCCCGCGCCGCCCCCGGCCACGCCCGTCCCCGCGCCGCCCCCGGCCACGCCCGTCCCCGCGCCGCCCCCGGACACGCCCGTCCCCGCGCCGGCCCGGCCCCGCGCCGGCCCGCCGGGCCGTACGGCCCGGCGCGGCGCCCGGCCCGACCGCGCTCAGACGCGGGTGACCTGCAGACCCTCCTTGCTGTCGGACAGGTCGACCCGCACCGTGTCGCCGTCCCGGATCTCGCCGGCCAGCAGCGCCTTGGCGAGCTGGTCGCCGATGGCGGCCTGCACCAGCCGGCGCAGCGGGCGGGCACCGTAGATCGGGTCGTACCCGTGCTCGGCGAGCCAGCCGCGGGCCGGATCGCCGACGTCCAGCACGAGGCGGCGATCCGCCAGCCGCCGGCGCAGCCGGTCCAGCTGGATGTCCACGATGGAGCGAAGCTGCTCCCCGCCGAGCGACGCGAAGACCACGATGTCGTCCAGTCGGTTCAGGAACTCCGGCTTGAAGTGCGAGCGGACCACCGCCAGCACCGCGTCCCGGCGCTGCTCCTCGGTGAGCGTCAGGTCGGTCACCACCGACGAGCCCAGGTTGGAGGTCAGGATCAGGATGGCGTTGCGGAAGTCGACGGTACGCCCCTGACCGTCGGTCAGCCGGCCGTCGTCGAGCACCTGGAGCAGCACGTCGAAGACGTCCGGGTGGGCCTTCTCCACCTCGTCCAGCAGCACCACCGAGTACGGCCGGCGGCGCACCGCCTCGGTGAGCTGGCCACCCTCCTCGTACCCGACGTAGCCGGGCGGGGCGCCGACCAGGCGGGCCACCGAGTGCTTCTCGCCGTACTCGCTCATGTCGATCCGGACCATGGCCCGCTCGTCGTCGAAGAGGAACTCGGCGAGCGCCTTGGCCAGCTCGGTCTTGCCCACCCCGGTGGGGCCGAGGAACAGGAAGCTGCCGGTGGGCCGGTCCGGGTCGGCGACGCCCGCGCGGGCCCGGCGGACCGCGTCGGAGACCGCGGCCACCGCCTGCGCCTGGCCGACCACCCGCTCGCCCAGCGACTGCTCCATCCGCAGCAGCTTGGCGGTCTCGCCCTCCAGCAGCCGGCCGGCGGGGATGCCGGTCCAGGCGGCGACCACCTCGGCGATGTCGTCCGGGCCGACCTCCTCCTTGAGCATCGCGCCGTCGGCCTGCAGGCCGGCCAGTTCCTGCTCGGCCCGGGCCAGGCCGGCGCGCAGTTCGGGGATCCGGCCGTAGCGCAGCTCGGCCGCGCGTTCCAGCTCGCCGTCCCGCTCGGCCCGCTCGGCCTCGCCGCCGAGCCGTTCCAGTTCCTCCTTGGCGGTGGAGATCTTGGTGATGTGCTCCTTCTCCAGCTTCCACCGCTCGGAGAGCGCGGTGAGCTGTTCCCGCTTGTCGGCCAGTTCGCGACGCAGCCGCTCCAGCCTCTCGGCCGAGGCCGCGTCCGGCTCCTTGGCCAGCGCCATCTCCTCGATCTCCAGCCGGCGGACGGCGCGCTCGATCTCGTCGACCTCGACGGGCCGCGAGTCGATCTCCATCCGCAGCCGGGACGCGGACTCGTCGACCAGGTCGATGGCCTTGTCCGGCAGGAACCGGTCGGTGATGTACCGGTCGGACAGCGCGGCGGCGGCCACCAGCGCGGCGTCGGTGATCCGCACGCCGTGGTGCACCTCGTACCGTTCCTTGAGGCCGCGCAGGATGCCGATGGTGTCCTCGATGGTCGGCTCGCCGACCAGCACCGGCTGGAAGCGCCGCTCCAGCGCCGGGTCCTTCTCGATGTGCTCGCGGTACTCGTCGAGGGTCGTGGCACCGACCATCCGCAGCTCACCCCGGGCGAGCATCGGCTTGAGCATGTTGCCGGCGTCCATCGAGCCCTCGCCCTTGCCGGCGCCGACCACCGTGTGCAGTTCGTCCAGGAAGGTGATGACCTGGCCGTCGGAGCCCTTGATCTCCTCCAGCACCGACTTGAGCCGCTCCTCGAACTGGCCGCGGTACTGCGCGCCGGCGACCATCGCGCCGAGGTCGAGCGAGACCAGCTTCTTGTCCCGCAGCGACTCGGGCACGTCGCCGGCCACGATCCGCTGGGCCAGGCCCTCGACGATCGCGGTCTTGCCCACGCCGGGCTCGCCGATCAGCACCGGGTTGTTCTTGGTACGCCGGGAGAGCACCTGGACCACCCGGCGGATCTCCGAGTCGCGACCGATCACCGGGTCGATCTTGCCTTCGCGGGCCCGTTCGGTCAGGTCGACGCCGTACTTCTCCAGCGCCTGGTACGTCTGTTCGGGGTCGGCGGTGGTCACCCGGCGGTCGCCGCCGCGGACCGCGGGGAACGCGGCCACCAGGGTCTCCTCGCTGACCCCGGCGTCCTTGAGGACCTGGGCGACCGCGCCGCCCACCCGGGCCAACCCGGCGAGCAGGTGTTCGGTGGAGGTGTACTCGTCGCCGAGCGGCCGGGCGATCTGTTCGGCGGCGCCGATGGCGTTGACGAACTCCCGGGACAGGCTCGGCTCGGCGACGCTGGAGCCGCGGGCGGCAGGCAGCTTCTCCACGGCCCGTGCGGCGGCCCGGCGGACGTCCGCCGGGTTGGCGCCGCCGGCCCGCAGCAGGGCGGCGGCGGTGGAGCCCCCGGTGTCCAGCAGGGAAAGCAGCAGGTGCCACGGTTCGACGGTGGCGTGCCCGCGCTGGTTGGCGATGGCGACCGCACCGGTGATGACTTCGCGGCTCTTGGTGGTGAGGCGTTCGGCGTTCATGGCTCCCCCGGGTCAGGTGTGTCCACTGGGAACGACACAACCAGACTTGAGTCTATTCCGCTCAAGTCTACGCTGTGACCCCAGTCACTTTGGCAGCGAGACCGCCCGCCGCCGCCATCCCCCTCCGGACCCGACCGGCCCCATGCGGCCGGCCCCGGTAACCTCATCGACGTGCGAGTACGTGTGGAACAGACCGCCCTGCCCGGCATCGGGGTACGCCACGACGTCATCACCGAGTCCGGCCGACGCATCGGGGTGGTGAGTCACCGCAACGGGCGGCGCGACCTCTCCCTCTACGACGAGCAGGATCCCGACTCGTGCGTGGCCAGCATCCCGCTGACCGACGACGAGGCGGAGGCGCTGGCCGACGTCCTGGGCGCCTCGCTCATGCTCGGCCAGCTCTCCGGGCTGCGCCAGCAGGCCGCCGGCCTGCTCACCGAGCAGATCGCCATCACCGCCGGCTCCCGGTACGTCGGCCGGCCGCTCGGTGCCACGAAGGCACGGACCCGGACCAGCGCGTCGATCGTGGCCGTGCTGCGGGACGCCGAGGTGATCGCCTCGCCGGACCCGTCCTTCGTCTTCGCCGCCGGTGACGTCGTGGTGGTGGTCGGCACCCGCGACGGCATCGACGGGGTGTCCCGGATCCTCGCCAAAATGGATCCGGACGGCTGAGCCGCATGCACCATGAGACGACCGTCCTGCTCATCGAGGTCGGTGCGCTACTGCTCGGCCTCGGACTGCTCGGCCGGTTCGCCCGGCGGATCGGTTTGTCCCCCATCCCGCTCTACCTGCTGGCCGGGCTGGCCTTCGGCCAGGGCGGCCTGCTGCCGCTGAACGCCAGCGAGGAGTTCTTCGCCACCGGCGCCGAGATCGGCGTGATCCTGCTGCTGGTCATGCTCGGCCTGGAGTACTCGGCCGACGAACTGGTCGGCAACCTCCGCTCGGCCGCGCCGGCGGGTCTGATCGACGCGGTCCTCAACGCCCTGCCGGGTGCCGCCTTCGCGTTGCTGCTCGGCTGGGGCTGGCTGTCCGCGATCGTGCTGGCCGGCGTCACCTGGGTCTCCTCGTCCGGGGTCATCGCCAAGGTCCTGGCCGACCTGGGCCGGCTCGGCAACCGGGAAACTCCGGTGATCCTCTCCGTCCTGGTCATCGAGGACCTGGCCATGGCCCTGTACCTGCCGCTGGTCACCGCGCTGCTCGGCGGCACCGGTCTGGGCGGCGGCGGCATCGCGCTCGGCGTCGCCGTCGGCACCGTCGTGCTCGTGCTGGTGGTGGCCACCCGGTACGGCCACGCCATCTCCGCGATCTTCCCGGTGAACAATCCCGAGGCGCTGCTGCTCGGCGTGCTCGGCCTGACCCTGCTGGTGGCCGGCCTGGCCGCCCAACTGAAGGTGTCGGCCGCCGTCGGGGCGTTCCTGGTCGGGATCGCGGTCTCCGGTCCGGTGGCGCACAACGCCACCGAGTTGCTCTCGCCGCTGCGCGACCTGTTCGCCGCCGTCTTCTTCGTCTTCTTCGGTCTGGCCACCAACCCGGCCGACATGCCGCCGGTGCTGCTGCCCGCGCTCGGCCTGGCCGTGCTCACCATGGCCACGAAGGTGGCGACCGGGTACTTCGCGGCCGGTCGGATCGGCGTGGCCCTGCCCGGTCGGCTCCGGGCGGGGCTCGGGCTCATCCCGCGGGGCGAGTTCTCCATCGTCATCGCCGGCCTGGCGGTGACCTCGTCCGCCGTCGAACCCAGCCTGGCCCCACTGGCCACCGCGTACGTCCTGATCACGGTGGTCAGCGGACCGTTGCTGGGTCGGCTGCCGGACGTGCCGGCGGTCAAGGTGTGGCTGCGCCGGCACCGGGACAGACGTCGGCTGGAGCCGGCGACGAATCCGGAATAGCGCCCGCTTGCGGACCCGCGGGCAGGTCACGAGGGGGCGACGGTAACGGCTTGATGAATTGGCAGAAGGGTGGACTTTCGCCGATCCCGGCCAACGCGCTACGGTTTCGCGTCAGCAGCCGGTGGTGCCTGGGCGGCCACGCCGGGTACCCACCACCGCCGCGAGCGGAAGGTCAACCCCGGGGTGAGCGTGCAGGAGTCGACGTTCAACGGCTTCGCCAATCCGGTCGACCCGAGCGCAGCCGAACTGCGAGCCTGGGCGTATCGCCCGGACGCGGTCCCGCTGCAATCGATGCCACCGGACTGGGACCTGTTGGTCTCCGGCGACCATCTCGTGACCACCCTGTTCGAGCTGGCCATGGACCGGTCCTGTCCGGCCCGCCGGTTCGCCCTGCACTGCCTCTACATCTACTCGGCCGACGGCATCCGGACGAAGTTCCGGGCGCATCCGCGCCGCAGGCTGCGCAAGCTGGTCGAACGGGCCGAGCGCGAGGGCGACGACCCGATGCTCACCTGGTCGCACAACTGCCGGATGCTGCTGGCCCGCCCGGAACTCTTCGAGTACCACGACTGGTGCGAGGGTGGCCTGGTCCGTAGCGGTCGCCGGCTCTGACCGCTGCCGGCGGGGCATGGGACGCGGGCCGGGAGCCCCCGTGGATCCCGGCCCGCCGCCTCACCAGCCCTGGTCCGCCACGGCGGGGCATCCCCCACCGGGCGTACCTGATTTGGCCCGAATTCGTGCGATACGGAGCCAAACGTCAGGGTAGTCCAGCCTGGCAACCGGCGGGGCCGGAATCAGGACCGCTCGTCCGGGCGGATCGGCCGCCACACCACCAGCGCCGTCGACGGCCGCGAGGTGGGGACCAGGTCGGTCCGCGGGAACGGCCGGGCCGCCTCCAGTTGGGCGATCCGCTCGTACGCCGCGGCCAACTGCTCCTGCGCCTGGACGAGCCGCTGCCGCAACTCGTCGACCGCCTGTTCCAGCTCGATGATCCGCTTGATGCCCGCGAGGTTGACCCCGTCGTCCTGGCTGAGCCGCTGCACCTCGCGGAGCAGGGCCACGTCCCGGACGCTGTACCGCCGGCCGCCGCCGGCGGCCCGGCCGGGCTGCACCAGCCCGAGCCGGTCGTACTGCCGCAGGGTCTGCGGGTGCATGCCGGCCATCCGGGCCGCCACCGAGATCATCAACACCTTGGCATCGGACGCCTGGGCGACCGAGATGATGAATTCCTCAGCCATGATCACCTCCGACGGACGATCGCTCAACTGACTCGACGCAGCCGGGCTTCGAGATGCTCCCGGGCCGCCTTGGGGGTTTCCGCGGCGAAGGTCTCCAACGCCTCCCGGGCCGCGCCGGACACCTGCTCGGGGACGACCACCTCAAGGGTCACCAGCAGGTCGCCGGCCCGACCGTCGCGCCGGACGATCCCCTTGCCGCGCGCCCGCAGGATCCGCCCGCTCGGCGTGCCCGGCGGCACCCGCAGCGTCACGGCGCCGTCCATGGTCGGCACCCGCAGGTCCGTGCCGAGCACCGCCTCGGCGAAGGTGATCGGCACCGTGAGGGTCAGGTCGTCACCGCTGCGCCCGAACAGGTCGTCGGATCGCACCTTCACGAGCACGAACAGGTCGCCCGCCGGGCCGCCCCGGGCACCGGGCTCGCCCCGGCCGGCCAGCCGGATCCGCTGGCCGTCGGCGACCCCGGCCGGAAAGCGCACGGTGATCGTGCGGGTCTTCGTGACCCCGCCCGTGCCCCGGCACTCCGGGCACTTCTCCTCCACGATCGTGCCGACGCCCTGGCACTCCCGGCACGGCTCGGCGAAGCTGAACGCGCCCTGGTCACGGGTCACCACCCCGGCCCCCTGGCACGTCGGGCAGGTGCGCGGGCTGGTCCCCGGCTTCGCGCCGCTGCCGTGGCAGACGTCGCACACCCCGGGGGCGCGCAGCGTGAGCGGCAGGGTCACCCCGCCGACCGCGTCCGCGAAGTCGAGCGTCACCTCGGCCTCGACGTCCCGGCCGCGCACCGGCCCGCGGGCCCGGGTGGTCGGACCGGCACCGCCGTTGAACAGCGAGCCGAACAGGTCGGAGAAGCCGCCACCGAACCGTCCGCCCGCGCCGGGCTGGCCCGCGGCGCCGCCGAAGAGGTCGGACACGTCGAACGGCGCACCGCCCGGTCCGCCCTCGCCGGCCTGCGCGTTCCGCCGGAACGCGCCCGAGCCGAACAGCGAGCGCATCTCGTCGTACTCCTTGCGCTTGCGCTCGTCGGAGAGCACGGAGTACGCCTCGGAGACCGCCTTGAACCGGCTCTCGGCCTCGGCGTTGCCGGGGTTGCGGTCCGGGTGCAACTCCCGGGCCAGCTTCCGGTACGCCTTCTTGATCTCATCGGAGGAGGCGGACTTGCCCACCCCCAGCGCGGCGTAGAAGTCCTTTTCCAGCCAGTCCTTGGAACTCATCTGTCCACCCCCCTCCCCAGTCGATCATGCCTCGTGTGCGGGTCGCCGGTGGCCGCCCGGCCCTGCGGCCCTGCGAACCACCGGCGAACCATTCTCGCTATTCCGGGTCGGCGACGGCTACCAGCGCGGGCCGCAACAGCCGCTCGCCCAACTGGTAGCCGCGCCGCATCACCTCGACGCAGGTCGGCTCGGTGACCTCCGAGGAGGTCCGGTGCGCGACCGCCTCGTGCCGGGTCGGGTCGAACGGGTCGCCCTTCTCGCCGAACGCGGTCAGTCCGAACTTGCCGAGCGCGGCGCCGAGCTGCTCGGCGACCGCGCCGAACGGTCCCACCAGGTCGCCGTGTTCCCGCGCCCGGTCCAGGTCGTCCAGGATGGGCAGCAGCGCGGTCAGGACGTTGCCGGTGGTCTGCTCGGCCACCAGGCCGCGGTCCCGGTCGACCCGCTTGCGGTAGTTGGCGTACTCCGCCGACACCCGCTGGACGTCCCGGGTCCGCTCGTCCAGGTCGGACCGCAGGGCCGCCAGCTCGGCGCCCAGCGGGCCGGACCGGTCGGCCGGCTCCTCCACCGGCTCGGCCGGCGCGTCCACGACCGGCTTGTCGCCGCCGGTGCTGGCGCCCGCCTCCGCCTCGGCGTCGGCGGCGCGCTCGGCCGACTCGCCGGCCAGTTCGGCCTCGGTGCTGGTCTGCGGCTTGATGCCGGCGCTCTCCGCGTCGGTCCCGGTGCCGGCCGCATCGTCGCCGGCCGGCGGCTCGGTCGGTTCGCCCTTGCCGCCGGAGGCATCGATCCGGCGCTTGTCCCGGACGACGACGCGCTCGCCGTCGGACTTGTCCGGGCCGGCCTGCGCGGAGCCACCCGGCGCCGGGCCGGCCGAGCCGGCCTCGGCGTTGCGTGGCTTGTTCGTCATTTGTCTACCCCGATCTCATGCACGGTGGACCGACAGGTCACTTCTTGTCGTCCTCGTCCACGATCTCCGCGTCGACGACATCGTCCGCCCCGGCCGACTGGCCGGCACCACCGCTCGCTCCGGCGCCCGCGCCCGCTCCGGCGCCCGCGGCACCCGCGGCATCCGGACCGCCCTGCTGGCCGGCGTCGGCCTGCTGCTGCGCGTAGAGCAGCGAACCGGCCTGCTGGGAGACCTCGGCCAGCTTCTCGTGCGCCGACTTGATCTTCTCCAGGTCACTCCCGCCGAGCGCACCGCGCAGGTCGCCGAGCGCCTCGTTGATCTGGTCGCGGTTCTCCGCCGGCAGCTTGTCGCCGCTCTCGGCCAGGAACTTCTCGGTCTGCCACTGGAGCTGCTCGGCGAGGTTGCGGGTCTCGGCCTCCTCGCGCCGCCGCTTGTCGTCGTCGGCGTGGTCCTGGGCGTCCCGCATCATCCGCTCGATGTCGTCCTTCGGCAGCGCCGAGCCGCCGGTGATGGTCATCGACTGCTCCTTGCCGGTGCCGAGGTCCTTCGCGTGGACGTGCACGATGCCGTTGGCGTCGATGTCGAACGCGACCTCGATCTGCGGCACGCCACGCGGCGCCGGCGGCAGGCCGGTCAGCTCGAAGGTGCCGAGCTTCTTGTTGTACGCGGCGATCTCCCGCTCACCCTGGAACACCTGGATCAGCACCGACGGCTGGTTGTCGTCGGCGGTGGTGAACACCTCGGACCGCTTGGTCGGGATGGTGGTGTTGCGCTCGATCAGCTTGGTGAAGATGCCGCCCTTGGTCTCGATGCCCAGGCTCAGCGGGGTGACGTCCAGCAGCAGGACGTCCTTGACCTCGCCCTTGAGCACGCCCGCCTGCAGCGCGGCGCCCACGGCCACGACCTCGTCCGGGTTGACGCCCTTGTTGGGCTCCTTGCCGGTGAGCTGCTTGACCAGATCGGTCACGGCCGGCATCCGGGTCGACCCACCGACCAGGATCACGTGGTCGACGTCGGCGACCTTGATCCCGGCATCCTTGATCGCCTGCTCGAACGGGCCCTTGCAGCGGTCCAGCAGGTCCTGGCTCATCCGCTGGAACTCGGCCCGGCTCAGCGTCACGTCCAGGTGCAGCGGGCCGGCCTGCCCCGCGGTGATGTACGGCAGGTTGATGTTCGTGGTGGTGGCGGCGGACAGCTCGATCTTGGCCTTCTCGGCGGCCTCGCGGAGCCGCTGCATGGCCATCTTGTCCTGGGACAGGTCGATGCCCTGCTCGCCACGGAAGGTCTTGACCAGGTGGTCGATGATCCGCTGGTCCCAGTCGTCCCCACCGAGGTGGTTGTCACCGCTGGTGGACTTGACCTCGATGACGCCCTCGGCCAGCTCCAGCAGCGACACGTCGAAGGTGCCACCACCCAGGTCGAACACCAGGACGGTCTGCTCCTTGGAGCCCTTGTCGAGGCCGTAGGCCAGGGCCGCCGCGGTCGGCTCGTTCACGATCCGCAGCACGTTGAAGCCGGCGATCTCGCCCGCTTCCTTGGTGGCCTGCCGCTGGGCGTCGTTGAAGTACGCCGGCACGGTGATCACCGCGTCGGTGATCTGCTCACCCAGGTACGCCTCGGCGTCCCGCTTGATCTTCATGAGCGTCCGCGCGGAGATCTCCTGCGGCGTGTACTTCTTCCCGTCGATGTCGACGGTCCAGTTCGTACCAATCTCCCGCTTGACCGACCGGATGGTCCGGTCCGGGTTGGTCACCGCCTGACGCTTGGCGACCTCGCCGACGAGCACCTCCCCGTTGCGGGCGAACGCGACGATCGACGGAGTCGTCCGCGAGCCCTCGGCGTTCGCGATGACGGTGGGCTCGCCACCCTCGAGAACGCTGACGCAGGAGTTCGTCGTGCCGAGGTCGATACCGACCGCACGTGCCATCTTCGCTTCCTCGCTTCGTTTCTAGAGCAGGTGGCGGGCGTTGCAGCAGCCCTCGCCCGGCCAAGTTGAGTGCATCTGACTCAATACTGCCACGATCAACGCTATCGTCAAGTCGGGGTTGAGTCACCTGTACGCAACTTCACCGTCCGGAGGGATATTCCGCCTCCGGCACCCGGATGTCCGCGACCCGCAGGTACTCATCCCGGGTGTCCGGTTGTCGGCGATGCATAGATCGTGCACCCTTTACCCGTGACAACCCAGGGCGAGCCGGCCGGGCCGAGCACGGCGCTCCCGCCCACCCAACCTGCCCCGCGCTCAGCCAGCAAAACCCCAGGCCAGGCCGAGCCCGATCTGCCGGCTGCCCTCGGCGAGCTGCGGGCCGCCGCGGAGGGCGTCACATTCCCGCTGGTCCTGCCCTCGGCGCAGGAGGCCACCCGGAGCATCCGCTCCCTCGTCGGCCAACTGGACGACTACCTGCTGCCCCGGCTCGCCCGGCTGGACGCGCCGCTGCTGGTGGTGGTCGGCGGTTCCACCGGCGCCGGCAAGTCGACCCTGGTCAACAGCCTGGTCCGGGCCCGGGTGAGCGCCTCGGGCGTGCTCCGGCCGACCACCCGGGCGCCGGTGCTGGTGTGCAGCCCCGCCGACTCCACCTGGTTCCGCCAGGGCGACCTGCTGCCCGGGCTGACCCGCACCAACCAGCCCGGCACCGACCCGCACACGCTGCAACTGGTCGCCGCCCCGGCCCTCACCCCCGGGCTGGCCTTCCTCGACGCCCCCGACATCGACTCGGTGGTGGACGCCAACCGGGCCCTCGCCGCGCAGCTGCTCGCCGCCGCCGACCTCTGGCTGTTCGTCACCACCGCCGCCCGGTACGCCGACGCGGTGCCCTGGGAGCTGCTGCGCACCGCCCGCGAACGCGGCACCGTGATCGCCCTGGTCCTGGACCGGGTACCCGCCGCCGCGGCGGACGAGATCGCCCAGCACCTCGCCGAGATGCTGGCCGAGCACGACCTCGGGACCGCGCCCCTGTTCGTGCTCCCCGAGACCACCGTCGACGGTCAGGGCCTGCTGCCCGAGCGGGCGGTCGGCGGGCTGCGCGGCTGGTTCGACCAACTGGCCGCGGACGGGCAGGCCCGGGGGGCGGTGGTCCGGCAGACCCTGGACGGCGCGCTGGCCGCGCTCGGCCCGGCCGTCGGCCGCATCGCCGCCGGCGCGGACGACCAGTCCCGGGCCGCCGCGACCCTCGACGAGCGGGTGGCCGCGGCGTACCGGCAGGCGCGGCGCACCGTCGAGCAGGGCGTCCGGGACGGCCGGCTGCTCCGCGGCGAGGTGCTGGCCCGCTGGCAGGAGTTCGTCGGCACGGGCGAGCTGTTCCGCACCCTGGAGGCCCGGATCGGCCGGCTGCGGGACCGGGTGGTCGCCGCGGTCACCGGCCGGCCGGCACCGGGGCGGGAGTTGCAGACGGCCATCGAGTCCCAACTGGTCACCCTGCTCTGCGGGGTGGCCGCCGACGCCGCCGAGGCCGCGTACACGGGCTGGCAGGCGCACCCGGCCGGCGCGGGGCTGCTGGACCCGTCGCTGGCCCGACCGGCCGCGGACTTCCCGGACCGCGCCGAGCGGCTGGTGCGGGAGTGGCAGCGCGGGGTGCTGGAGCTGGTCCGCACCGAGGGCGGCGACCGGCGCTTCATCGCGCGGACCGCGGCGTACGCGGTGAACGCCATGGGGCTGGCCGTCACCATCGCGGTCTTCGCCTCCACGGCCTTCATCCCGACCGGGCTGGAGGTGGCCACCGGCGCCGGCACCACGGTGGCCGGCCAGGTGGTGTTGCAGGCCATCTTCGGCGACCAGGCGGTCCGCAACCTCGCCGCCCGCGCCCGGGTGGAACTGCTGAACCGCGCGGCCGAACTGCTGGACGCGGAGGCGCAACGGTTCCACGGCCGGACCGCGGCGGCCGGGGTGGACGGCGCGGCGGCGCAGCGGCTGCGCACCGCCGCGGCCGACGTCGAACGGGCCCGCCAGCACGCCGGCCTGACCACGGACGCCCCGCTCACGCTGCCCGGGGACGACCGGTGACCGGAATCATGGGCCGGTTCCGGGACGCGCTGACCGGCGACCGCCGGATCGACCCGGACGTGCTGCTGGACCGGGTGGCCGCGGTACGCCGGTTCCTCGACCTCGTCGAGGGGCACCTGCCGGACGAGCGGCTGGGTCCGGCACACACCCTGGTCGAACGGGCCGGCGACCGGCTGGCACTGTCCCGCGACCACACGGTCGTGGCGCTCGCCGGTGCCACCGGCAGCGGCAAGTCCAGCCTGTTCAACGCGCTGGCCCGGATCGACCTCTCCCCGGTGGGCGTACGCCGGCCCACCACCGGGGTCACCTACGCCTGTGTCTGGGGGGCACCGGACGGCGCCGGACGGCTGCTGGACTGGCTCGGCGTGCTCCCGCGCAACCGGTTCGTCCGGGAGAGCGCGCTGGACGCCGAGGACGAGGCCGGGCTGCGTGGCCTGGTCCTGCTCGACCTGCCGGACTTCGACTCGGTGCAGCACGCCCACCGCCGGGAGGTGGACCGGCTGCTCGGCCTCGTCGACCTGGTGGTCTGGGTGGTCGACCCGCAGAAGTACGCCGACCGGGTGGTGCACGAGAGCTACCTGCGGGAGTTCCACCGGCACCGGGACGTCACAGTGGTCGTGCTCAACCAGACCGACCTGCTGCCGCCGGCCGACGTGCAGCGGGTGCTGGCCGACCTCCGCCGGCTGCTGGACGACGACGGCCTGTCCGGAGTGCCGGTGCTGGCGACCTCGGCCGTGGACCCGGCCGCCCTGACCGACCTGCACGCCGCGCTCCAGACCACGGTCGGCGAACGCCAGGCCGCGCTGCGACGGCTCTCCGGCGACGCCGACGCCGTACTGGACGAGCTGGCTCCGATGATGGACGCCTCCTCCCCGCCGGACGACCTGGACCGGACCAGCCTGCCCAGGCTCACCGACGCGCTGGCCGGGGTGGCCGGGGTGTCGGCCGTGGTCGAGGCCACCGAGAAGGCGTACCGGCACCGGGCCGCCGGCTCGACCGGCTGGCCGCTGGTCCGCGGCTGGCGCCGGCTGCGCCCCGACCCGCTGCGCCGGCTGCACCTGCCCGGCCCGGCCTCGGGTGCGGGTGCCGGTGCGACCGAGCCGGCGGTCGAGCACCCGATCCCGGCCACCTCCGTACCGGACCCCACCGCGGCGCAGCGCTCGGCCGTCGGGCTCGCCGTGCGCCGGGTCGCCGACCGGGCCGGCCACGGCCTGCCGGAGCCGTGGCCGGACGCGGTGGCGGCGGCCGCCCGGTCCCGACTGGCCGACCTGCCCGACGCGCTGGACGGCGCGATCGGCTCCACCGACCTCGGGCTGCGCCGCAAGCCGGTCTGGTGGCGCCTGGTCAGCGGCGTGCAGTGGCTGGTCACGCTGGCCGCGGCCGGCGGGCTCGGCTGGCTGATCGTCGGGTACGCGGTGCGGGCGCTGGGACTGCCCCCGCTGGAGTACCCGATGATCGGGCAGGTCCCGCTGCCCACCCTGCTGCTGCTGGCCGGCCTGCTCGCCGGGCTGCTGCTCGGGCTGCTGGCCCGGCCCCTGATCACGCTCGGCGCGCGGCGTGCCCGGCGCCGGGCCCAGCGCCGGCTGCGGGCCGCCGTGTCGGTCGTGGCCGACGGATACGTCATCAAACCGGTACGCGCCGTGCGCACCGCGTACGAGCAGGCCCGGGAGGCGCTTCTGGCGGCCCGGTCCGCCCGGTGATCCCCAGCCCCGCCCACCTGGTGTTCCACCGGATCCGACCCGGCCCGCTCGGCCACGGCGACCCGCGGACCGGCCGGCTCGCGCCCGCCCTCGGCGTAGCGATTCCCGCCGCGCTCCTGGTGCTCTCCGCCCGGAGCCCGGCGTAGGGTCGGGTCATGGCCACGCCACAGACCCCCTACGAAGCGGTGCTGCACGCCGCTCGCGACGTGACCAGGCTCGACTCCGCGCTGGATGCCGAGATGCTCGGCACCGCGCTGCTGGGCAGCGTCTACGCCCTTGCCGAGGAGGACCGCAGCGCCGCCGTGCGCCGCTTCGTCGGCGACTTCCTGGCGGCCACGACCCGCCGCCGCAGCGCCGCCGCCACCACGATCCGGCGGATCTTCGCGGTCCTCGTCCCGGACGCCAGCGGCGCGGGCACGGTCAAACCCGGCGCCCAGGCGCCGCCGTGGTCCGGCGAGTTGGGCCGGGTACGGCTGACCGGCAGCTACGCCTACGGCGACGTGTACGGCGACCAGACCTCCTACCTGGCCACCTTCGCCTACGGCGACACCGAGGTCGGCGGACCGGAGCACGCCGTGGTGGCCCTGGTCGACCACAACATCGGGATCACCAAGGACGTCTTCGTCGGCGGACCGGCGGCGGGCATCCTCGACCAGGTCAAGCAGATGTGCGCCGGCGACGATCTCACCTGGTTCCGGCCGGAGGACCCGGTACGGCTGCGCGCCGAGGTCAGCCGGCACCTGGCCATCACCGACGGGCTCTCCGAGCTGCCCGACGAGGGCTCGCTGGCCACCGACCGGGCGCTGGTGGGTGCCCGGCTGGCGTTGCTGCCCGCGCCGCCGCTGACCGCGGTGCCGGAGCCGGAGCCGCTGTCGGCCGACGAACGCGGCCGGCTCGTGCGGGAGTTCCTCGCCTCACCGGAGGCCCGGCGGCACCGTCTCGACGAGGTGGACGGGGCCGACCTGGCCTCCCTGCACTTCTGTCTGAGCCTGGTCCTCGACCACGCGAGCACGCTGCCGGAACCGGACCCGATGCGCTGGAGCCCGGCGGTCGCCGGCCTGTTCCTGCTGGACTGGGTGCACCGGCGGGCCGTGCTCGACATGGACGACGCCGCCATGCTGCCCCGGGTGGTCCGGGCCTGGGCCACCTACGCCCTCCGGCGGCGTGGCCTGCCCGAGCAGGCCGTGACGCAGACCGACGGGGCGATCGAGGACATGGTCCCGGAGTTCGTCCGGCTCTACACCACCGGGGAACGGCGCAGTCCGGCCACGGCGGCGGTGGCGCAACTGATGGCCGACGGGGTGGACCCGAACGATCCGGACGCCCTGGAGGCGTGGATCGAGGCCAACCGTCAGCGGCTCGGCGACGACTGACCGGCACCCGGGCTGGGGCTCGGGTGCGGGTCGGGATCCGCTGACCGGGTGGTTCCGACGCTCGGCACCGGCCCGGCCGCGGGCGTCGGCATCGGCGTCGGCGTCGGCGTCGGCGTCGGCCCGACGGTCGGCGTTGGCCCGACGGTCGGCGACGACCCGACGGTCGGCGACGACCCGACCGTGGCCGACGGCGCGGGTGCGACCGTCGGCGTCTGCCCGACCGACGGCGACGGCGACGCGGTGGGTCCGGCCGTGGGTCCGGCCGTGGGTCCGGCCGTCGCGGTCGGGTCACAGGTCGCCGTGGGGCCGACCGTCGGGGTCGGCGCCGGACCGGTCGGGACGGCCGTCGCCGTGGGCGTCGGCCCACCCGTCGGGGCGACCGTGGCGCTCGGCCCGGCCGTCGGGGTGGGCTCCGGCGCTGCGGTTGCGGTGGGGTCCGCGGTCCCGGTGGGCCCGGGGTCGGCGGTCCCGCTGGGTTCCGGTGTCGGCGACGCTGACGGGGTGGGCGTACCGGTCGGCGACCCGCCGGGGGTGGGCTCCGGTCCGCCGGTCGGCGTCGGCTCCGGCGTGCCGCCCGGCGGCGGGACGGTGGGCGCGGGAACCGTCGGCGCGGGGGTGCCCGGCGCCGGCACCGTCGGCGCGGGAACGCTCGGCGATGGTCCTGGCGGCCCGCCCGGCGGATCGGGCGGCGAGGTCGACACCGGTCCGCCGGGCGGGGGTACGGGGGCTCCGGGGCCGCGCGACGGGCTCGGGAGCGTGGGGCCGCGGCGTCCGGAACCGGCCGAGGGCGTCACGCGGTCCCCGTCGCCGGTCCACGGCGGCGGGTCACCGGGCAGCCTGGTCGGGGGCAGCGGGATGACCACCACCGGCCCCTCGGACTCGGGTGCGACGAACGGTGGCAGCTCCGCGGCGGCGCCGCCGGTGTTGCGGACCGTGGCCGAGCCGGCGCTGATCACCGCCAGGATCGGCAGCGACGCCGTGCCGGCCAGCATCGCCACGGTCAGCAGGTAGCGGCGGGCGGGGCCGGCCAGCCCGTCCGCGCGGTGCACCCCGATGACCCTGCGGTCGGCGTGCACGCCACCAGGCCCGCGGTGTCGGGCGAGCGGACGGTACCGGTCGGGTTCGGGCACGGGTTGGACTCCTCGGGGCGCACGTCATCGGCGGCATCCGGATCCGGTGCGAAGTTGTGACGGAATCCGGACTCCTCGGGTGGCATCGCCGGGGCAAAGCGTGGCCCAGTCACACAAGGTTTTCCATTTCCACACAGCGTGTCACCGTGCCGAGTTTCCGGATCGGCCACGACTCCGGTCACAAAACCGGGCATGTCAGGCGAAGACCTCGGCTCTCGATAGAGGCTTGGTGGACCGATCTGTGGAGCCGCTCACCTCCTCTGCAAATATGGGACTGACGGCACCGCAGCCGCGACCGTCCGCGTACCCGGCGGCGAGCGGCTGGATGTCGACGTTCGGCGATCCGGGTCACGTGTCAGGAGAGCCGTTCAGTCCGCGCGGCAACCCCGGACCGGGGCTAGGCGCGGTGCCAGACCTCCGGCCGGGCGGGGAGCCGGGCCGGAGCCAGAACGCGCGGTCGGGCCACCCCCGGTGCCGGCGCACACACGGACAGGAGAGACGCATGGCGAAGGGCGACCCCGGGGTCACGGCCCGCGGCAAGCGGGCCCCATCCCGATCCAAGCGGCCGGCGGCCGGCCAGCCCAGCAGCGAGCCGGTGCAACTGCTGACGCCCGAGGGCGACCGCGTCGACAGCGTCGTCGGACAGGACGGCGTGGAGTACCGCGTCGACTTCACCGACGCGGAGTACCGCTCGCTGTACCGGGATCTGGTGCTGGTCCGCAAGCTCGACGCCGAGGCCACGGCGTTGCAGCGGCAGGGCGAACTCGGCCTGTGGGCCAGCCTGCTCGGGCAGGAGGCGGCCCAGGTCGGTTCCGGCCGGGCGCTGCGGTCGCAGGACATGGCCTTTCCGACCTACCGTGAGCATGGCGTGCTCTACTGCCGGGGCATCGACCCGATCATGCCGCTGGGCCTGTTCCGCGGCGTCGACCAGGGTGGCTGGGACCCGAACGAGTTCAAGTTCAACATGTACACGATCGTCATCGGTGCCCAGACGCTGCACGCCACCGGGTACGCGATGGGCGTGACGATGGACGGCAAAACCGGCAGCGAGGACGGCGAGGCGGTGATCGCCTACTTCGGCGACGGCGCCACCAGCCAGGGCGACGTCAACGAGGCGTTCGTCTGGGCCGGCGTGTTCAACGCCCCCCTCGTGTTCTTCTGCCAGAACAACCAGTACGCGATCTCGGAGCCGCTGGAGCGGCAGACCCGGATCCCGCTCTACCAGCGGGCCGCCGGGTTCGGCTTCCCGGGCGTCCGGGTGGACGGCAACGACGTGCTGGCCTCGTACGCGGTGACCCGGCACGCGCTGGACAACGCCCGGCTGGGCCAGGGACCGGCGCTGATCGAGGCGTACACGTACCGGATGGGCGCGCACACCACCTCCGACGATCCCACCCGGTACCGGATCGCCAGCGAGGTCGAGGCGTGGCAGGCCAAGGACCCGATCGCCCGGATGCGCGCCTTCCTGACCCGGCAGCAGCTCGCCGACGACGCGTTCTTCGCCGAGGTGGACGAGCAGGCCAGGCGGGAAGCGGTGCACCTGCGCGAGCGGGTGCTGGAGATGCCCAACCCCGAGCCGGTCAGCATGTTCGACCACGTCTACCCGCACGGGTCGGCCGAACTCGACACGCAGCGGGAGGGGCTCAGCCGGTACCTGGAGTCGTTCGAGGGGAGCGTGCACTGATGGCCACCGAGACCCTCACCGTGGGCAAGGCCCTGAACACGGGCCTGCGCCGGGCGTTGGAGAGCGACCCCAAGGTCGTCATCATGGGCGAGGACGTCGGCAAGCTCGGCGGCGTCTTCCGGATCACCGACGGGTTGCAGAAGGACTTCGGCGACCAGCGGGTGATCGACACCCCGCTGGCCGAGTCCGGCATCATCGGCACCGCGGTCGGCCTGGCCATCCGCGGCTACCGGCCGGTGTGCGAGATCCAGTTCGACGGTTTCGTCTACCCGGCGTACGACCAGATCGTCTCGCAGGTCGCGAAGCTGCACTACCGGTCGCAGGGCAAGGTGCGGATCCCCATGGTGATCCGCATCCCGTACGGCGGCGGGATCGGTGCGGTGGAGCACCACTCGGAGTCCCCGGAGGCGTACTTCGCGCACACCGCCGGGCTGAAGGTGGTCACCTGCGCCAACCCGCAGGACGCCTACTCGATGATCCAGCAGGCCGTCGCCTCGGACGACCCGATCGTCTTCCTGGAGCCGAAGCGGCGGTACTGGGAGAAGGGACCGGTCGACCTGGACGCGCCGCTGTCCGGGGCGTACCCGCTGCACGCCGCGCGGGTGGTGCGGCCCGGCACCGACGCGACCGTGCTGGCCTACGGCCCGATGGTCCGGGTGGCGCTGGACGCGGCGACCGCCGCGGCCGAGGACGGCCGCGAGCTGGAGGTGGTCGACCTGCGTACGCTCTCCCCGCTGGACCTCGGCGCGGTGTACGAGTCGGTCCGCCGCACCGGCCGCTGTGTCGTGGTGCACGAGGCACCGGGCAACCTCGGCCTTGGCTCCGAGATCGCGGCCCGAATCACCGAGGAGTGCTTCTACTCGCTGGAGGCGCCGGTGCTGCGGGTGACCGGCTACGACACCCCGTACCCGGCGTCCCGGGTGGAGGAGGAGTACCTGCCGGACCTCGACCGGGTGCTCGACGCCGTCGACCGCACCTTCGGCTGGTGAGCGGCATGTCGCGAATCAAGGAGTTCCCGCTTCCCGACCTCGGTGAGGGGCTCACCGAGGGTGAGATCCTCAAGTGGATGGTCTCGGTCGGCGACACGATCGAGCTGAACCAGCCGATCGTCGAGGTGGAGACCGCGAAGGCCGCGGTCGAGATCCCGGCCAAGTGGGCCGGCCAGGTGCACGCGATCTTCCAGGACGAGGGCGCGACCGTCGAGGTCGGCACGCCGATCATCGCGATCGACACCCAGCCCGGCGCCGGGCCGGTGCCGGAGGCGACGACGACCGGTCAGCCCGGCTCGGAACTGCCCACGCCGTCGGCCGCGTCGCTGGCCGCCGTGCAGATCGCGCCCGCGGAGGGCGCCATCGAGCCGGGCATGGTGGGCAGCCCGGCGCCGGCCCGTACCCCGGTGCTGGTCGGCTACGGTCCGCGGACCGCGGCGGCCAAGCGGCGCCCGCGCAAGGCGGCTCCGGGTACGCCGACCGCCGCACCGGCCGCGACGCCCGCGCCGGCGCCGGCCGCCCCGCAGGGCCGCAACGGGGCGGTGGTGCTGGCCAAGCCCCCGGTCCGCCGGCTGGCCCGGGACCTGGGCGTCGACCTGGGTGCGCTGGCCGGGTCGGGTCCGCTGGGCTCGATCACCCGCGAGGACGTGCAGCGGGCCGCCGACGGCGAGCCCGGTGCGGCGGCGACCGCGCCGGCCCCGAGCCGCCCCGCGGGGTCCGCGCCGAGCTTCGGCGCGGACCGCGAGCAGCGGATCCCGGTCAAGGGGGTACGCAAGCTGACGGCCGAGAACATGGCCCGGTCGGCGTTCACGGCCCCGCACGTCACGGAGTTCCTGACGGTGGACGTGACCCGCTCGATGCGGGCGTTGGACCGGCTGCGTGCCCGGCGCGACTGGCGGGACGTGCGGGTGTCGCCGCTGCTGCTGGTGGCCAAGGCGGTGCTGCTGGCGGTCCGCCGGCATCCGATGGTCAACTCGGCCTGGGCCGGCGACGAGATCGTGGTGAAGGAGTACGTGAACCTCGGCATCGCGGCGGCCACCGAGCGCGGACTGATCGTGCCGAACATCAAGGACGCCGGTCGGCTCTCGCTGCGGGAGTTGGCCGACGCCATGACCGGTCTGGTGCAGACGGCCAAGTCCGGCCGTACGGCTCCGGCGGACATGGCCGGCGGCACGCTGACCATCACGAACGTCGGCGTCTTCGGCGTGGACACCGGCACCCCGATCCTGCCGCCGGGCGAGTCGGCCATCCTCGCGTTCGGTGCCGTCCGGGAAATGCCGTGGGTGCACAAGGGCAAGGTCAAGCCGCGCCAGGTCACCACGCTCGGGCTCTCGTTCGACCACCGGATCATCGACGGTGAGCTGGGGTCGCGGTTCCTCGCCGACATCGGAGCGTTCCTGGCCGACCCGGAGGCGTCGCTGCTGGCCTGGACCTGAGGCAGGTCGGCCGGGCGCGCCCGGCGGACGGATGATCCACCGGACCGGTGGGCTCGGCTGACCGAGCCCACCGGTCCGTGCGTCGGGGCCGGCCGCGCGGACGCGCACCGGAGCGGGGGTGGCTGCGGTGGCTGGGATGGCCGGCCCGGCCGCGTTTCCGGGGGCATCACCGGGAGCACCGGTTGCGTTCATCTCCACGAAAGCTCGGCCACCTGCCAGACATACCGATGATTCTTCGGCCGGTGTCGCAGCTCACCTAACAATCGTTGGATTCCCGTCGACCGATGCGGCACAATGGAGTCGAACCAGAAAGCATCGCACCGTCCGGGGGGACACGACATGAGCATGATGAACCGGATCCGCAACCGCCGGGACGCCAGCCGCCGCGCTCGCGCCATCGACCGCGCGCTGAGCTCCGCCAACTCGCCGGCCCTGGCCCAGGAGATCATGACGGCGTACCTGCGTCAGTTCCGCTGATCCCAACGACCTTCCCCGACTCCTCATCCGACGACCCCGCGCCCGCAACAGCGGCGCGGGGTCGTCGGCGTTCCAGCCGGTAACCACCCGCGTACGGGTCGCCCTCGACCGCACCGGACCGGGATTCCGCGCCGACGGACCGCCCGGTACGGTTGGGCACGGCCGACACGGGCGCGCCCGCGCGGGGACCGGTGACGTTCCGGATACGCCGGGTGCCCCGCGCCGGTAGCCCCGCACCGCCCGGCGCAGAACGTCAGCGGACCGACTACGGTGCGGGAAGAGGAGTCAGCGGCCGGCGGCCAGCCATCGGCACCGTCCGGCCGAGACGCGAAGGAGGCGCGCGCATGACGTCCGAGGGCCCGCAGCGACCCGGCCACGAGCCGGAGGAGGCTGCACAAGGCGCCGCTGGACCCGCGCCGCACGGTGGCCACGGCACCACGTACGGGCGCCAACCGGCGTCCCCATTCGACGAACGCAACCAGCCGGAGTCCGGCGCGGGCTGGGCCCCGCCCGGCGCCGGCCGGTGGGGCGTACAGGAGGACAGCGGCGAGTCGGGCGGCGGATGGCGGACGGCGGAGTCCGCCGACGACCGCGGCCCGGAGCAGGACCCGGCGGGCGGCAACCCGGCCGCCTGGTCGCCGTCGCCGTCGCCGTCGCCGTCCGGCTGGGCCACCCAGCCGGCCGACCAGCCGGACGAGTGGTCCGCCCCGGCCGCCCCGGCGACCGCCTGGGCTCCGCCGGGCGCCCTCGGCCCCGCGAGCGCCGCCGACTGGCCGCCGGAGATGGGCGACCAGGGTGCGCCGGATGCCGAGCACGACGAGCCGCCGGCCGGACGTCCCCGCTGGTCCACCGCGGACATTCCGCCGCCGGCCGCGCGGGCCGACTCGCCGGCCCCGTGGAGCCCCGGCACCTCCTGGGGTACGGCCCAGCCCGCCGCTCCCGAGGTGCCGCCCGCGCGGGACGCGGACGCCGGCTACGGTGCGCCGCCCCCGCCCGCCGACGCCGGCTACGACCCCATGCCCCCGGCCGCCGACGGCGGGTTGCCCCGGCGCGGGCGGGACCGCCGGTCCGAGGAGGTCTACCAGCCGGACAACGGCGACTCGATGGCGTTCGGCGCGATGAGCCAGGACTCCGGCGAGCTGCCCGCTGCGGCCCGCAACCAGCCCTGGCCGGCCTTCGCGGCCGGGAACGAACCGCGGCCACGGCCGGCCGGCGCCGACGAGTCCGGCGGCGGCGCAGGTCGCGGCGAGCAGCCGCCGGCGTACCAGCCGGGTCCCGGTCCGGGCATCTCCCCGGGCAACGCGGTACCCCTGCCGCCCCAGGTGATGCGGGTGCCCGGGGCCGCCCTGGCGGCCGCGCACGACGACGAGCCGGCGCCGGCCCCGTGGCAGACCGGGTCGCCCGACGAGGCGTCCGGTCCGGCGCGGTCCCGGATGGACGACCCGTACGCCGAGGCCGAGCAGCGGATGCCGGCCGGGTCCGGCGCCGGTGCGCAGGTGCCCCAGCAACGGTCCGGCGGTTCGCAGGACGCGGCCGGCGACGACTCGGCCCCGGTCACGGCCAGCGCCTCGGTTCCGCTGGCCAGCCGGGTCATGCCTCCGACCGACTACGCCATGCGACCGACCGACCGACCGACGCCGCAGCCCCGGGTCTACGGCCGGCCGGCGCCGGCCGAAGCGGAGCCCGACGAGGACGCCGCCCAGGCCGGCCCCCCGAACAGCGCACGCCCGGCGTCTACGGCCGGCCGGCGACGTACGGCGGCCGGTCCCCGGACGACCACGCGGACGAGCGGTCCCCGCACGAGGCGCCGGCCGGCCGGTTCGGCGGCGCGGCGCCCTTCGGCGACCTCGTCGACGGCGAGCGGGACGGCCAGCGCCGCAACGCTCCGCCGGCGGCGTACGAGCCCGACGGCCCGGGTGGCTTCCCGCCGGGGTCGCCGGCCGCCGTTGCGCCGGGATCGCCGGTGGCCTTCCCGCCCGGGTCTCCCGCCGCCGTCCCGCCCGGTTCTCCGGTGGCCTTCCCGCCCGGGTCCCCCGCGGCCGTTCCGCCCGGTTCCGCGCCCGGCTCCCCGGCCGGGTACGAGTCGGGGCCCGGCGGCCGGCCGGGCAACCAGCCCTTCGGACCCCGGCCCGGCGAGCAGGAGCCGCGCCGGCAGCCCGACCAGACCAGCGTGGGGCCGGCCTTCCCGGACGACCCGTCGTTCTCCGGCGGTCCCCGCGACCGGGGTGAGCAGCGCAACGATCCGATGAACGGTGCCGCCTTCGGCGCCCCGCCGGACGCCGCGGGCCGGGGTCCCGGCGGGGACGCCCGGCCGGGCTTCGGCCCCGACCCCGCCCGCGGCTTCGGGGCCGGCCCGCCGGCCGGACCGGGCTTCGGCCCGAACAACGGCGGCCCGAACAACGGCGGCGGCCCGAACGCCGCCTTCGCCGGGCCGGCTCCGGCGCGCTTCCCCGGTCCCGGTTCCGGCCCTGGCGCCGGCCCGAACGCGGGCCCCGGTGGCGGCGTCGGCGGTCCGCCCGGTGGCGCGCCGCACGGCGCGCCCGGCGTGTACGGCGCCCGGCCCGGCGTCCCCGGCTCGACCACCGAGGACGACCCGGACCAGCAGCGCTTCAACTCGTTCAAGCCCGAGGAACCGGCCGAGGCGGCCAAGGAGGAGCCGCCGGCTCCGCCGCCGCAGGTCCGCAACGGCCGGGTGCTCGCCGCCGTGCTCGCCGCGGCGGTCCTGCTGCTGGTCATCCCGCTCGGTGCGGTGTGGCTGTTCAGCGGCGGCGGGAAGGACACCTACAACCCGGCGGTCGGCGACTGCGTAAAGCAGGCCGGTTCGGCGCCGGCCAAGGCCACCTGCGGGGAGGCCGGCTCGTACAAGGTGACGGCCAAGCAGGCGAGCACCGAGCAGTGCCCGGACGCGAACCAGCCGCACCTGGTGGTGAAGGAGTCCGACGGCAGCGAGCAGGTGCTCTGCCTCGAACCGGCCGCCAGCTAGCCGAATCATGATCGTCCGGCGCGCCGGGTCAACCGACGCGCCGGACGGGTTCGCCGCACCGACCCGACCAGGCCGCGACCGGCTCACCGCCGGCATGGCAGGCTTGCTGGCATGAGCACAACGCCACGGGTCCGCGCACCCGAACTCCGCGGTCGTGCCTGGCTGAACACCGGTGGCCAGGAGTTGAAGCTGGCCGACCTCAAGGGCCGCATCACGATCCTGGACTTCTGGACCTTCTGCTGCATCAACTGCCTGCACGTCCTGGACGAGCTGCGGCCGTTGGAGGAGAAGTACGGCGACGTGCTCGTGGTGATCGGCGTCCACTCCCCGAAGTTCGAGCACGAGAAGGATCCGGCCGCGCTGGCGGCGGCGGTCGAGCGGTACGGCGTGGCGCACCCGGTGCTGGACGACTCGGAGCTGATCACCTGGCAGCAGTACGCGGCGAAGGCGTGGCCCACGCTGTCGGTGATCGACCCGGAGGGCTACGTGGTGGCCACGATGGCCGGGGAGGGGCACGTCGAGGGGCTGACCCGGCTGGTGGACGACTTGGTCGCGACCCACGAGGCCCGGGGCACGCTGCGGCGCGGCGACGGCCCGTACGTGCCCCCGGCGGAGCCGACCACGGCGCTGCGCTTCCCGGGCAAGGCCGTGGCGCTGCCCGGCGGCTCCCTGCTGGTCTCGGACTCGGCCCGGCACTCGCTGGTGGAGTTGGCCGCCGACGGTGAGACGGCGGTGCGGCGGATCGGGTCGGGCCAGCGGGGCCGGGCCGACGGCGACCCGGCCGCCGCAAGCTTCGCCGAACCGCAGGGCATGGTGCTGCTGCCGCCGCACGCCGCCGAGATCGCCGGCTACGACGTGGTGGTCGCGGACACCGTGAACCACCTGCTCCGCGGGGTGCGTCTGGCGACCGGCGAGGTCAGCACGGTCGCCGGCACCGGCCGGCAGTGGCGCTCCACGGTCGACGACCACGCGCACGACGCGCTGTCGATCGACCTCTCCTCGCCGTGGGACCTGGCCTGGTACGACGGCCGGGTGATCGTGGCGATGGCCGGCATCCACCAGTTGTGGTGGTTCGATCCGGTACGGCGGACCACCGGCGTCTTCGCGGGCACGACGGTGGAGGCGCTGCGCGACGGGCCGCTGCCGGATGTCTGGCTGGCGCAGCCGTCCGGGCTGTCCACGGCGACCGACGGGAGCCGGCTGTGGATCGCGGACAGCGAGACCAGCGCGCTGCGGTACGTCGCGGACGGCGTGCTGCACACCGCCGTCGGGCAGGGCCTGTTCGACTTCGGGCACGTGGACGGCCCGGCCGAGGGCGCGCTGCTCCAGCACCCGCTGGGGGTGGCCGCGCTGCCGGACGGCTCGGTGCTGGTGGCCGACACGTACAACGGCGCGGTGCGCCGCTACGACCCGGCCACCGGCCTGGTCTCGACGGTGGCCTCCGGGCTGGCCGAGCCGAGCGACGTGCTGCCCACGCCGGACGGTGGCGTGCTCGTGGTGGAGTCGGCCGCGCACCGGTTGACCGGGCTGGCGCCCGGCGCGCTGGCCGCGGCCGGAGCGCGCGTGCAGGGCTCGCGGCATCGGGCCGAACGCCCGCCGACCGAGGTGGCGGCCGGTGCGGTGACCCTGGACGTGGTCTTCACGCCGGCTCCGGGCCAGAAGCTGGACACCTCGTTCGGCCCGTCGACCCGGCTGGTGGTCTCGGCCTCGCCGCCCGAGTTGCTGCTCGATGGCGCCGGCACCGGCACCGAGCTGTCCCGGCAACTGGTGGTGAATCCGGACGTACCGTCCGGGGTGTTGCAGGTGGTGGCGCAGGCCGCGACCTGCGACGCGGAGGCCGAGCACGCGGCCTGCCACCTGAGCCGCCAGGACTGGGGCGTGCCGGTGCGGGTGGTCGCGGTCGGCCCGACCCGACTGCCGCTCGTGCTGCGCGGCCTGGACTGACCGCGCTCAGCCGGTGAACGGGCGGAGCGGCAGGCCGGCCTCGGTGAGCGCGGATCGGATCCGCCGGGCCAGGTCGACGGCGCCCGGAGTGTCCCCGTGTACGCAGATCGACTGCACGGCCGCGGGCACCTGGGAGCCGTCCCGCGCGGTGACCACGCCGTCCCGGGCCATCCGCACGGCCCGTTCGACCACCTCGGACGCGCCGGTGACAAGTGCGTCCGGGGCGGTGCGCGGCACCAGGGTGCCGTCCGGCCGGTACCCGCGGTCGGCGAAGCCCTCGGCCACCGCGCGCAGTCCGGCGCCGGTGGCCAGTTGGGCGAGCACCGTGCCGGGCTGGCAGAGGATGGGCAGCGTGCTGTCGTACTCGCCGACGGCCGCCACCACGGCGGCGGCCTGGCACTCCTCGACGGCCGCGGTGTTGTAGAGCGCCCCGTGCGGCTTCACGTACCGCAGGGTGGTGCCGGCCAGCCGGCAGAACGCCGCCAGCGCCCCGATCTGGTAGACGATCTCGTCGCGCAGCTCGTCGTAGGCGTACTCGATCCGGCGCCGGCCGAAGCCGGCGAGGTCGCGGTAGCCGACCTGCGCGCCCACCGCGACGTTGCGGTCCGCGGCGGCCGCGCAGACGCGCCGCATGGTGGGCGCGTCGCCGGCGTGGAAGCCGCAGGCGACGTTGGCCGAGGTGATGGTGTCCAGCAGGGCGTCGTCGTCGCCGAGCCGCCAGGTGCCGAAGCCTTCGCCGAGATCCGCGTTCAGGTCCATGCCTTCGCACGGTAGTCGCCCCGGCCGCGCGGGCCGGCCGGTAAGCCCCGGTCGGGGGTACGGCGTGACGCAATGCACTACCCGTAGGTAACTTACGGTGTCGTAACCTATGGGCGTGACCACGTCAGCCCCGTTCCGGATGAAGCCGGTCGACATCGGCAAGCCGCGGCTGCGCGGCTGGCTGCACACGTACGCCTTCTTCGTGGCGATCGCCTGCGGCATCGTGCTCTGTTCCCTGGCCGCCGCCCGGCCGGGCTGGACCGCGCTGGTGAGCTGCGCGATCTACAGCCTCACGGTCTGCGGCCTGTTCGGCACCAGCGCGCTCTACCACCGTCGGGTGTGGTCGGAGCGGGGCTTCCAGGTCATGCGCCGGCTCGATCACTCGATGATCTTCATCTTCATCGCCGGGACGTACACGCCGTTCTGCCTGCTCCTGCTGGGTGAGCACGCCGCGACGGTGCTGCTGTCGTTGGTCTGGACCGGCGCGCTGGCCGGGGTGGCGGTCAAGCTCGTCTGGCCGCACGCGCCGCGCTGGGTCTCCGCGCCGCTCTACATCGCCCTGGGCTGGGTGGCGGTGGCCGTCCTGCCGGACATCCTGCGCAACGGCGGGGTGACGGCGCTGGTGCTGATGCTCGTGGGTGGGCTCGTCTACAGCGTCGGCGCGGTGTTCTACGCGCTGCGCCGGCCGAACCCGTGGCCCACCGTCTTCGGTCACCACGAGTTCTTCCACGCCTGCACCCTGGTGGCGGCGATCTGCCACCACATCGCGATCTACTTCGCGATCTTCGCCTGAGATCCGCGCCGGCCGGGGCGTACACCCGCCGTCCGGCCGCGTCCTGCGGACCCGGAGCGTACGGCCGTGCCGGCGGGCCAGGTCTGGCCCACCGGCACGGGACGGCGCGGGTACCGGTCAGACCGGCGGCGGCGATGGCCGCCGGACCTCGCGGTACTCCTCGACGCGGGTGTCCTGACCCGGCACCGCCGGGGTTTCCCGGACCACCGGAGTGTCCCGGACCACCGTCCGGCGGCGGCTCTGCCAGAACCACAGGGTGAGGATCAGGCCCACCACCCCCGCAAGCATCAGCACCCAACCAACCACGTGGATGTTGATGAAGCCCAGATCGGCGTCCACCGCGAACGTGAGGATCGCCCCCAGAGCGATGAGGAAGATGCTTCCACCAATGCCCACTTGTCGCCCTCCTTGGCACCCAGCTGACCGGCTGGCACCGGCCGCCGCCACTCGCGAGGTCGCGGCATGGAACGGGTTACCCATCCGCTTCGATCGCCAATCGGGCAAGCTGAACGCATGACCACACGCACGATCGTGCTGCTGCGGCACGCCAAGGCGGATCGACCGGGCCGGGTGGCCGACGACGAGCGGGCGCTGACCGCCGGTGGCCACGCCGACGCGGCCGCCGCGGGGGCGTGGCTGGAACACAGTGGTTACCGGCCGCAGGAGGTCATCTGCTCGCCCGCCAAGCGGACCCGGCAGACCTGGCAGGACGTCGCCCTGGGCATGACGGCGCCGCATCCGGGCGAGCACACGGGCGACGCCGGCACGTCCGGGCGCCGACCGCTCGATCCGCCGGCCGTGCCGGGCCTCGGGCCGGTCGTCCGCTACGAGGAGCAGGTGTACGGCGGCCAGGCCGGCGACCTGCTCGACCTGGTACGGCAGGCCGGCGAGGCGGTGTCCACCGTGCTCCTGGTCGGGCACAACCCGGCCGTGTCGGAACTGTCCGAACTGCTCGACCCGATCCACGCCGATCCGGACGGCCTGCGGACCTGCGGAATCGCCGTGCACCGGTTCGACGGAAACTGGCCGGAACTCGCCCCCGGTGGGGCACCGCTCGAACGGTGGCACACCGCCCGGGGCTGAACAACGGAAGGGTCCCCACACCGGGGACCCTTCCGCCGGCTCAGCTCGGTGGGGCGTTCGGCGGCGGCGGATCCGGCGGCGGCGGCATCATGGCGGTCGGATGCGACAGCCGGTTCTCCTCGACGATCAGGGTGCGGGCGCGCTGCCGGCGGGTGTGCCAGTAGGACAGGGTGATCAGCAGGACGGCGATGCCGGCCAGCATGGACACCCAACCGACGGCGCGCAGGTCGATCCACCAGACGTTGGCCCGTACGGCAAAGGTGAGAATCGCGCCGATCGCGATCAGGAGGATTCCGCTTCCGATACCCATCTGCGCTGCACTCCCCTGTACGCGGTGACTGCTTGCTGAGGCTGCTCGTCATTCCGCAGCGGGACCCGCGGTTGCCCGCAGGGGCTGATTAGCCGGCAGGCCGGCGCGCAATCGCGCGCCGGCCTGCCAAAATCCCGGAGGATCCGCGGAATCGCGGGGAATCCCCACGAATCCGGGAGAAAGGGTAATCAGAACGCGTCGTCGGACAGGTCCATCAGATCCAGCGAGGTGGACTCGACGATCCGCCGGTCGGCGCCGATGCGCGGCAGCACCTCGTGGGCGAAGAACCGCGCCGCCGCGACCTTGCCCTCGTAGAAGGGCTTGTCGCGACCGGACACCTCGGCGCCGAGCGCCTCCAGCGCCACCTGCGCCTGCCGCTGCAGCAGCCAGCCGACCACCAGGTCGCCCACGGCCAGCAGCAGCCGGCGGCTGGTCAGGCCGACCTTGTAGAGCGCCCGCGGGTCGTCCTGGGCCTCGCCCAGCCAGGTGGTCATGGTGCCCACCATGGTCTGCACCTCGGCGAGCGCCTTGCCCAGTGCCTGCCGTTCCTCCTTGAGCTGGCCGTTTCCGCCCTCGGACTCGATGAACGCCTGGATCTCGCCGGCCACCGTGAGCAGCGCCTTGCCGCCGTCCTTCACGATCTTCCGGAAGAACAGGTCGAGGCTCTGGATCGCGGTCGTACCCTCGTACAGGGTGTCGATCTTCGCGTCCCGGACGTACTGCTCCAGGGGGTAGTCCTGGAGGAAACCGGACCCGCCGAAGGTCTGCAACGACTCGTGCCCGAGCAGTTCGTAGGCGCGCTCCGAACCGACGCCCTTGACCAGGGGCAGCAGCAGGTCGTTCACCCGCTTGGCCAGCCGGGCGGTCTTCTCGTCGCCGGAGGCCTCGGCCACGTTGATCCGGTCCTGCCAGGTCGCGGTGTAGCAGACCAGCGCCCGCAGGCCCTCGGCGTACGACTTCTGCATCATCAGCGAGCGGCGCACGTCCGGGTGCCGGGTGATCGCCACCCGGGGTGCGGTCTTGTCCGCCATCTGGGTCAGGTCGGCGCCCTGCACCCGGTTCCTGGCGTACTCCAGCGCGTTCAGGTAGCCGGTGGAGAGCGTGGCGATGGCCTTGGTGCCGACCATCATCCGCGCGTACTCGATGATCATGAACATCTGCCGGATGCCGTCGTGCCTGTCGCCCAGCAGCCAGCCCTGGGCCGGCGTGCCGTGCTCGCCGAAGGTCAGCTCACAGGTGTTGGAGACCTTCAGACCCATCTTGTGCTCGACGTTCGTGGCGTACACGCCGTTGCGCTCGCCCAGCTCGCCGGTCTCGGCGTCGAAGTGGTACTTCGGCACGACGAACAGCGACAGGCCCTTGGTGCCCGGACCGCCGACGCCCTCGACGCCGACCGGCCGGGCCAGCACGTAGTGCACGATGTTGTCGCTCAGGTCGTGCTCACCGGAGGTGATGAACCGCTTCACGCCCTCGATGTGCCAGGAGCCGTCCGGCTGCGGGATGGCCCGGGTCCGGCCGGCGCCGACGTCCGAACCGGCGTCCGGCTCGGTGAGCACCATCGTGGAGCCCCACTGCCTGTCGATGAAGAGCTTCGCCCACTTCCGCTGCTCCGGCGTGCCCTCCACGTGCAGCACGTGCGCGAAGGACGGGCCGGAGGCGTACATCCAGATCGGGGCGTTCGCGCCGAGGATCATCTCGCCGAGACCCCACCACAGCGCCCGCGGCGCCCCGGTGCCGCCCAGCTCGGCCGGCAGGTCGAGGCGCCAGAACTCGGAATCCATGAAGGTCCGGAACGACCGCTTGAACGACTCGGGCAGCGGCGCGCTGTGCGTCGCGGCGTCGAACACCGGCGGGTTCCGGTCGCTGTCGGTGTAGCTGGCCGCCAGGTCCTCCCGGGCCAGCCGATCCACCTCGGCGAGGATGCTGCGGGCGGTGTCCGAGTCCAGATCCGCGTACGGCTCGGAGCCGAACGTGCGATCCACCCCGAAGACCTCGAACAGGTTGAACTCGATGTCCCGCAGGTTGCTCTTGTAGTGGGTCATGCGCGCTGGCCCCCCGATTCGGGAACAGGTGTTACCGGTCAGTAACTGGAACTGTATTACCGACCGGTAGGCAGCGACAAGCGGATCGGTGCAGTGACGCCGGTTACATTAGGACTCTCGGTCGTCTACTGGACACCGGGAGTAATCGGTCGCCGCTCAGTTCTCGGCGGCGCCGACCTCCCAGCTCGGCACGGCCGTGGCACTGCTCTGGTCGGTGCCGCCGTACTCCATGAGCACCAGCGCGATGTCGTCCTCCAGCCGCCCGCGTACCCACTCCACGAGGGCCGTCTCCAGCGACGCCAACCCGTCGGCCACCGTGCCGTGCCCCAGCAGCCGCCAGGCCCGGTCGGCGGTGGGGAAGAATTCGCCATCCCGGCGCGCCTCGCCCAGACCATCGGTGAACAGGAGCAACCGGTCACCGGGTTCCAACCGCTCCACCCGGGGCTGGACCGCCGGAACGAACCCCAACGGCGGTGCGGGCGCCGGCGGCTCCAACGGGATCACGGCCCCCCGGCGCAGCAGCAACGGCGCCGGGTGACCACAGTTCACGATCGTCAGCGTGCCGCCCCGCTCCTCCACCAGGGCGGCCGTCACGAAGTCCTCGTCGCCCACGCTGCGGGCCACGGCCCGGTCCAGGTCGGCCACCACGGCCCGCAGGTCCGCCCGCTCGTACGCCACGTGCCGGTACGAACCCAGCACGATGCTGGCCAGCCGTACGGCGTCCAGCCCCTTCCCCCGGACGTCACCGATGATCATGCGCACGCCGTACGGGGTGTCCAGCGCCTCGTAGAGGTCGCCCCCGATGTCGGCCGCGGCCGTCGAGGAGATGTAGTGGCCCGCCACGGCCAACGCGCCCACCTGCGGTCCCAGCGGCCGGAGCACCGCCTGCTGGGCCACCGAGGCCAGTTTGGACAATTCGTCGATCTGCTCGGCCTGCCGCTGGCGTACCAGCGAGACGACCGCGGCCAACCCGGTGGCCAGGGCGATGCCCAGCACGTTCACCACCACGTCGGTGGTGAGCATCCGCCCGGCGAGCGCGAAGCTCATGCCGGCGACCGTGGCCAGCACCCCGACCCCGAGCACCACCCGCCAGGCCGCGAACGCGGCCGCCAGGAACGGCACCGCCACGACCAGACCGAGATAGCTGGTGGTACTCCGATCGATCAGCTCGATCGCGCAGATGACGGCAAGCAGCACGAGGGCCGCGCCGAGACCGACGCGGGACCCAGGGCTGAGCGACCGGCGGAACGGTCGCGCGGGATGCGTGTGTACGCCGAACAGCATGCCTGATGAATCGCCCGGACTGAACGGGATTGCCCCGTCGGCTGATCCGGTTCTGCCCGGCCGGAGGCTTCCGCCGGGTCGGACACGACCGGATCGCCGCTACTTGAGGACCTCGTACTTCACGGTCACCTCGCCCTGGCTCAGCGAGGCGATGTCCGCGAACGCGGCCCGGGACAGGTCGAGGCAGCGGCCGTCGATGTACGGGCCGCGGTCGTTGATGCGTACCGTGACCGACTTGCCCGTCGCCGGGTTCGTCACCCGGACCCGGGTGTCGAACGGCAGCGTCTTGTGCGCGGCGGTGAGCGCGTCCGGGTCGAACGTCTCGCCGTTGGCCGTCATCTGCCCCTCGTCGTAGAACGAGGCACCGCAGGTGCCGCTGCTCACCACCGTCGGCGTGGCCGACTTCTGCGCGGTGGCGGACGGCGTCGGGCTGGCCGTGCGCGCCTTCGACCGGGACGCCGGCTGCGACGCCCGGCTCGACGTCGGGCTCGCGCTGCCGGCCGACGGGCTCGGCGTGGGCGCGCTGCTACTCGGCGTCACCGTGGACGGCAGCGCCTCCGGGGACCAGGTGGTCGCCGCCGGCTCCGCGACGTCCGCGACGGAGGCCGGCTGCGCGGCGAGGTGAACGGCGCCCACCGTGCCGCCGACGGCCAGCGCCACGCCGACCGCCGCCGAGCTGACGATCCCGACCGGGGACCGGAAAAATCCAGTACGCGAGTGCCTGCCAACCACGGACCGCGTTCCTTCCTGCGACGACGAGAACCGGCGGAACGTAGCCGGAGAAGCCCTTGGAAGGTCAACCTGATCATGCTGATATGTTCGGATTTGTCGCCGAACGTGTAGCCGATCATCCGACCCGGCATCGGTCGCAAGGAAGCAAGCGCGGGAGATGCCCCGCTACCTGGTGCCGCCCGGCGCGGACAGCATCGGCAGCACCTCGGCGGCCACCCGCTCCAGCACCGCCTCGTCCCCCGCGTACCAGCTCGACTCGCGCGGCCAGTGCGCCACCACGTCGGTGAAGCCGAGCCCGGCCGCCCGGCCCACCGCGTCGGTGAAGCACTCGACGCTGGACAGCGAATACACCGGTGCGGCGTCCAACGACAGATACCGGTCCAGCGTCGCCGGGTCCCGGCCGGCCGCCGCGAGTTCCCCGTCGAACCGGCCCGCCAGGTCGGCCACCGACCGCCACCACGAGTCGAGATCGTCCCCGCCACCCCCGGTGGTCACCCAGCCCTGGCCGTACCGGACCGCGAGCCGCATGGCGCGCGGCCCGTTCGCGGCCACCACGAACGGCACCCGGGGCCGCTGCACGCAGCCGGGGTTGCCGCGGGCGTCCACGGCCGCGAACCACTCGCCACGCCAGGTCACCCCGTCGCTCCGCAACACCCGGTCGAGCAGGTCGATGAACTCGGCGAACCGGTCCACCCGCCGCCGCGGCGTCAGCGGCCCGGCGCCGAGCACCTCCGCGTCGAAGCCCGCGCCGCCGGCACCGATGCCCAGCGTGAGCCGGCCGTCCGACACGTCGTCCAGCGCCGTCACCTGCCGGGCGAAGGACACCGGATGCCGGAAGTTCGGCGAGGCAACCAGCGTGCCCAGCCGGATCCGCGAGGTGACCCCGGCCGCCGCCGTCAGCGTCGGCACGGCGTCGAACCACGGCCCGTCGACCAGGTCACGCCAGCCCAGGTGGTCGTACGTCCAGGCGCTGTCGAACCCCCACTCGTCGGCGCGCTGCCAGCGCCGCCGCGCCTGCGCCCAGCGGCGGTCCGGCAGGATCACGATGCCAACCCGCATGATCATCAGGGTACGGGAGCCAGCCCCGCCGCCCGGGGCGTTCCGGCGAGCGCTACCGGACGAAGCTGAACAGTCGCCCGACGCCACCCAACGGAACCACCGGACCGGTGAGCCGGTGCACCCCCACCGAGAACCGGGCGTCCTGCGGCGCGTCGAACGCCCGCTCCGCGAAACCGGCCTCGGCGAACCAGCGGCGGATCTCCGGCGTACGGTCCGGTGCGTCGCGGTGCCGGGTCCAGATAACGGTGCCGCCGGGCGAGCACAACCGGGGCAGCGCGAAGACGGTCCCCCGCAGGTCAGCGTCGGTGACGTTGCCGAACACCCCGGCCATCAACACCAGGTCCGCCGGCACGGCGCCGGCGTACGACGACAGCTCCCCGGCGTCGGCCCGGTGCACGGTCACCCCGGACAGGCCGGCCCGCTCGGCCGACGCCCGTGCCAACGCCACGTTCCGGGGGTCGTACTCCAGCAGCACGGCGCGTACCCGGCGCGCGTCCGCGCGCGACGACAGCGCCCCGATGAGATCGTGGCCCTGCCCCGCGCAGGCACTGACCACCCGCAGTTCGTCCTCCGGCCGCTCATCGAGCCACTCGGCGATCCGCCGCCGCACGATCCGCAGTCGGTGCGACAGCGCCGAGTCCGGATCCCGGTACGCGTCGTGCCAGGCCAGCCAGTCCCTCCGGGTCATCCGCCCACGGTGTCAGAGCCGTCCCCGTACCGCCACCGCGCGCCGGGCGGACGGGTCAGCCGCGAGCGGCGCCGGCCATCGCCTCGCGCAGCCAGCTCAGCAGCGCGTCGCCCTGCGCCCGTTGGAAGGCACGGACGGTGGGCAGGCCGGGCGGATCCGGCCGACGGGCCACATCGGCGAAGTACGCGGTGAACCCGGCCAGCACCGCCAGCAGGTCGGCGGGATCGGTGGCCGTGTCCGCGGCGCAGCGCGCCAGCAGCGCGTGCGGATCGTGGCCGCCGTACAGCCGCACGTTGACCAACAGCAGCAGCCGGTCCAGCCAGGCCGGCCCCCGGCACGCCCACGGCCAGTCGACCACGGTGACGGCCCCGTCGGCGCCGAGCAGCAGGTTGTCGGCCCGAATGTCCAGGTGCACAAGCGTTTCACCGGTCAGCGCGGCCAAACCACGGTCCGCCATCGCCGTCAACTCGCCCAGGTGCTCCGCCAGCCACGGGTCCAGTTCCGCCGGCGGGTCCGCGGCGATCCGCCGCCAGCCCGCGAAGTCGGCGGCAAGCGAGTCGGCGGCGGTCGGCAACTCGGGCACCGGCGCCGGGGTGGCCACCCTGGCCAGCAGGTCGAGGGTGGCCAACACCCGGTCCAGCTCGTCGGCCCGCCACGGCAACTCCGGATGCCGCCCCGGCACGTCGGCGAGCACCATCGCCACCCACGTACCGTCGTCGTGGCTGCCCAGCAGCCTCGGCGCCGGTATGGCGTCCGGCAGCGCCGCGGTCACCCGGATCTCCCGGCGGCACATCCGCGGACTGTCCGGGTTCTGCGCCGGGCTCACCGCCTTGACGAACGCGCGCCGCCCGTCGGCCGTGCGCACCCGGTCGGCCGTACCCGGGGAGAAGCCGCCGGGCTGGGTGACCGCCTCGACCACCGGCGCCCCGACAATGTCCTCGACGGCACGCCGGACGTGCCCGGGTAGGTCCACCCACCCGATCCGCGAACCGGACGCACTGATCACCCTGCCGATCCTGGCACCGGCGCCCGGGATCCGCGTGCCATTTTCGGGCCGGCGGGCTCGGCGATCACCGATCCGGCGAGGTGCCCTCGGTCTCGGCCAGCACCCAGTCCACATAGGCGGGATTGGCCGCGACGACCGGCAGGGCGAGCACGCACGGTACGTCGTACGGATGCTCGTCGTTGGCCCGTTCCACGATGCGCGACACCAGGTCGACCCGGGTGTGCAGCGCGACCCGCGCCTCCGGTTCGTCCTGCACCGCGCCGTCCCAGCGGTAGACCGACCGGATCGCCGCGATGTGCTGCCCGCACGCGGCGAGCCGGTCACCGACGAGCCGGCGACTGAACTCCACCAGCCAGTCCGCGTTGTCGGCCGTGATGACGACCTCACAGATCTCACGCGTCATGTCGCCCACCCCGGGATCCTCAAGCCGGTTCAGCGTAGTCGCACCGGCGGCACACCCTTACCGCGACGACCGCGATGAACATGGCACGCCACTGCGGCACCGATCGTCAACAATCCAGCCGCCGGAGGCATCAATCACGCCGGAGACGATCGTCTGCCGACGGAACGGCTTCCATGCGTTCGTCCTGTACCTGGATCTCCTGTCTGGACCGGTGAGCAGCAGGGTTGTAAACCGGCTCTTCGAAGTTAAGCGGGGTTGAGGTGTCTGCGGTGGCGGCGGGTGGTGGCGGCGCGGGTGCGTAGCCGCTGGTTTTCGGGGTTACGGAATCCGTAGGCGTCGCGGGCGACGGTCTTGATGACCCGGTTGGTTCCTTCGGAGCCGGCGTTGGTGATGCCGGTGTGCAGGAACGCGAGGATTTCCGGCCACCAGGTCTCGATCGTGGTGGCGAGCCGGTGGAGTTCGGGCAGGTCAGAGTCGGCGCAGCGGGTGTAGAAGCGGTGCAGCAGCCGGGCGGTGGTTTCCCGGTTCGGGTGGGTGCGGGCGAGTGCGAGTAGGTCGAGCAGGTCTTCCTTGGCGTTCCAGGCCGTCAGGATCGGTGCGCCGATCTTCGCCGGCAGGTTGCTGAGGGTGTCGGCCAGCCGGTCGACGTGCTCGGCGCGCATGCGGGCTGCTGACCTGGTCAGCCGGTTGCGTTGCTGCCACTCCGGGTCGGTGGCCCGGCCGCGCCGGCCGCGGTGTGTGACTGTCATGCGGCGGCGGACCTCGGTGACGGCCCGGTTGGCCAGCTGGACGACGTGGAAGTGGTCCACGACCAGCGTCGCGTGCGGCAGCGCCTCGCGGACGGCGGCCTTGAACACGGTACACATGTCGATCGCGACGGCCTGGACGTGTTGACGCCAGGCGGCGGGGCGTTGGGTGAGCCAGTCGGTCACCGCCTTGCTGGTCCGGCCTTCGACCTGGGCGAGTAGACCCTGCCCGCCGACGAGATCGCAGAAGCCGACGTGCCAGCGGTCGACGGTGGTGGTCCACGACGCGGTGACCTCGTCGAAGATCCAGCGAGGTTTGCCTCGGCGGACCTCGTCGATGCCCAGCACGCTCACCGGTTCGGGCTCGGCCGGCAGCACCGCTGCGGTGTGCGCGGTGAACGCGGCCGCGACGACTGGCCAGGACATGCCCAGATCACGGGCGGCCTGCACGATCGTTCGGTTGCCGTCGGCGACCGCCGCGCCGGCCGCCTGCCGCAACCGGACGGTGATCCGTGCCCGTGCCGGGATCTGTGGCACGTGTTCGGTGAACGACGTGCGCGGGCATCCGGGCTGATCGCAGTACCAGCGGCGTTTACGCCACCGCAACCGCGTGGTGCGTCCGGCCACCGGCAGATCCCGGGGCCAGGTGAACACCCAGCCCTTGACCCGGGCGGCCCGGACACCGCACTGAGGGCAGCATTGTGCCTGCTCGCTACCGGTGGACAGGTGGACGATGGGGGAACCATCCGGGTGCAGCTCGACCCGATCCACCACCAGGCCGTCCAGGCCCAGCAGCCGGGTCGTATCGTTGACCATGCTCGCAGCTCTTTACTTGTGATCATCCGAACTCGACACTCAGATGATCACCCAAGGGCTGCGAGCCCTCATCTCCGGGCCGGATCGATCAGCGCACCCCGCTCAACTTCGAAGAGCCTGTAAACCTCGTCAATGGGACCCATCAGCCTCGCGCCCACGCCAGTGCGTCACTTCGCCGCCCACGCCCCATGTTGACCGCTACAACGGGCACGCCGGGTTCTGCCACGTTTAGTCCTGCGGCGGGAAGTTCGCTCGGTCAACGATGTTGAGCCGCCGGAAATTATGCCTCGTAAGCTGCACGTGCATCACCTTCATGCAGCGGACTACGTCTTCCAAGGAGACGTTGTCCAGCTTGAACTCGGTGACCGGAACCGATCCCTGTTCGGCCTCCAGCGCCTTCAACCCGTCGTAGTTGTCGGGAGTGACATTTGCCCGGTCGACCGCATAGACGGAGACCTGCCAATCGGACGGCGCTCCGTGACTGAACGTATACACATCGATAGCCAGGATGGACCACTTGTCGTGATCGAGCCCGGCGAGCTTGTAGAGGTTGCCAGCCCCCTTGATGAAACTGTCCTCTGCGGCTGCCGACCCGAGCCAGTCCTTGTAGGTCGTGCCCGCAGGCTCCAAGATCTGATCTTCCACCATGCCCCCTGAGTGCACGGCATTGGCCAACAACGAAGGCGGTCCATGCCGTGACGCGACAGCATGGACCGCTTGAAGCTATGCCGGGCGGCTAGAACTCAGCCACGGCCGCTCTTGTTCTTCGACGGGTCGACAAGCTTCCACGGTCCACCCTTCGGGGTGGGCGGAAGCGTCTTCCCCTTAGGAACCGTGGTTTCAGCACCACCCTTGCTCGGCCGGTACTGACCGGACTTCGGGGCGGGGTTGCCCGGGTTCAACGGGTTCGACTTCGCCAACTTCGTCACCTCCTCTCCGAGCAGCGGGGCAAACTCAGAGAGGCCACCCTCGCGTCAGGAGGCGACATCCGGTACAGTCCGAACTCTTCCGAAGTGCAGACCTGGTGAGTGCCCAACCTGGCACTCGCCAGGTCTTTCGTGCTTCTGGGGGATCAGGCTATGCCTCGGGGATCTAGGGAGCAAGGGGCGACACGCGGAACGCGAGCCAAGCCACCTCAACCCAACATGTAGTAGGTCCGCAGGTTTTCCACAGGCACATGTAGAAACTGTGATCAGTTTTCCACAGGCACTCAGATGAATCACGGCAGGACACGTGTTCGATTACTGCTTTGTGGTGATTTGCTCGCATTTCACGAGCTCTTGAGAACAAGCAAGACGCTTGCCCCTTGTGGGTAGACCTGTGGGCAGTCCTGTGGACGAACTTTCACCGATCAGCAAGCCATCGCCATACATCGAATAGAGACGTACATCACGGGTCACCCTCCTTGCTTCGGCGGTTCGCTCTGCTAACGAGCAGGCAAAGGCAGGCCCTGGCCCGTCCACCACCTCCCAGCCATCCCGATGCTCCTATGGATGTCAAGCTTCGCTGGCGGCCGTCTCACCAGCGAAGCTTGCTTCTTCGCGAAGGAACGATCACGGTGCGTCGATGAGCGCTGGCACCGTCGTCCCAGGGCAGCTCCGGATCGGTGAGAATGCTCCGATGACCGAGGTATGGCCTGCGCAGCTTCTTGTCCGTCCGCTCACGACCGAGGACGCGGGGCAGATCGCCCAGTGGAGGTATGACGGTCCGTGGCGGATCTACGACTCGCGGCCGGAAGACGGGTTGATGAGTGACAACGTGGCCCACCTTGCGGTCGCGGGTGTCGACGGCGGTCCGCTAGTCGGGTTCTGCTGCTCGGGGACTGAGGCGCGATGGTGCCCGGCCTGAAACCGGCGGACGGCGTGCTCGACGTGGGCGTGGGCATGAATCCGGCCATGGTCGGGCAGGGCAACGGGGTGCGCTTCGCCTCCGCTGTGTTGGACCGCTTTCGGTCCACGGCCGGCGTTCACCGGCTGCGCGCGGTGGCGCAGTCGTGGAACGAGCGCAGTCTGCGCCTGACCCGGTCGCTCGGCTTCGTCGAGGTCGGCAAGCACGTGTGCGAACAGAGCGGCGCCACGGTCGAATACACCGTCGTCATCGCCGAGTGAGCAGAGCCACCACCCCGATGTTCCGAGGGAGGTCAAGTGGTCAGGGCGGCGAAGTCTGCGGCCAGGGCGGTGTAGACGTCGCGGACGATGTAGCGCTTGAGACAGCGAAGGATCTCTTGCTTGCTGAGGCCTTCGGTGATGCGGCGGTGGACGTAGGCCTGTGTTCGCTGGTCGTAGCGCATGCGGCACAGCGCGATGGTGTGCAGGGCGGGGTTGGCGCCGCGGTCGCCTCCTCGGTGCAGGCGGTGGCGGCGCACCCGTCCTGAACTTGCGGGGATGGGGGCTGCTCCGCAGAGGTGGGCGAGGGCGGCTTCGGAGTGCAGGCGGTCGGCGTTGTCGCCAGCGGTGGTTAGTAGTTGAGCGGCGACCTCGGGGCCGACACGGAACAGGGCGCTGGTGCGAGGTGCCGCTTTCGCGACGATGGGTGTCACCTGCCGGTCGAGGATGGCGATCTCCTCGGTGAGGGCGGTGACTCGGCGGGCAAGTCCGGCCAGGGCTGCGGCGGTGGCGTGTTCCGGCTCGTGGAGCCTGGCCGGGTCGTAGGCCAGTGCGGCGCAGCGGCTGACCAGCGTGGCGACGCTGACCTTGGTCAGCTGGGCTCGCAAAGCCTCGGGCGCGGCGGCGACCAGACCGCGCATCTGATTGATCGCGGCGGTGCGGGCCTTGACCGCTCCTCGACGGGCGACCCGCAGGGAGCGGATGGCCTCGACCGGTCCGGTGCGAGTCTTCGGGGTGCCCATGGCGGTGCCGGCGAGGGTGGCCCTCGCTGCGGCGATGGCGTCGATCGGGTCGGACTTGCCCTGGTTGCGGCGGGCTCGGCGGTCCGGCCGGTCCACCTCCACGACGGGGACCTTCTTGCTGGTCAGGTATCGGGCCAGGCCGGCGCCGTAGCTGCCAGTCCCCTCGATCCCAACGGCCGTGAGCCGTCCGAAGGAGCGCATCCAGGCCAGCAGATCCGCGTAGCCGGCGGTGGTCGCGGGGAACTCGGCGTCGTCCAGGAGCCCGCCGGTGCTGTCGATGATCGCGGCGTGGTGCGTGTCGCGGTGGGTGTCCACACCACCGATAACAGATCGCTTCTTGGCTGCCATGCTGATGGAGTCCGCCCTCCTCGTCTGCGTCGAGATCCGTGGACACGTCGCCGGTCAGGCATACGGACAAAGCAGTGATGGGCGCCTCTCGCACAGGCTCCTATCAGGTCACGACGCCTGACCGGTGACATGCAGCTGCCGGGGCCACCGGGCCGGCCGACGAATCGGGATGAGGACAGCAACCGTCGGTCTGCCGGTGAGTCAGACCAGCCCGGCGACCCACCCCCACCATCCTCACTGTCTGCCGTCGACCCGCACACCGTGGAGCGGGCCGCCGCCCTGCCCGCCACGTCAAGACGGCCTTGACGTGCGTACGGACGCTGGCGGGTTGGGCGGTGGTCTGCTCGGCTCGCCCGGGTCGACGCCAGACAGGATGGCCTCTGCGCGCCTACTACGCCGCCGGCCTCGGCCACCCGGACAAGGCGCACCAACAGGTCGGGTTCGGCTCGACCATGGCCCGCGACGCCTCGGGCACCGGCTCGCAGGTGTCGATCGACCTGCCGTACGGCAAGACGTTCGACGATGCGGTCAAGGCGCGCGGCGCGATCGCCTCGGGCCTGGACGTCGCGGTGTCGCAGGTGTTCATCACCCGCGACCCCAGCTCGCACCGGCGGCACACGCTATGGGTCGCCGACCGCGACCCGCTCGCCCAGGGCGCAGGCCGCACGCCGCTGCTGCGCTGCAAGCCCACCGACATCTGGCAGCCAGCCCCGTTCGGGCTGGACGAGCGCGGCAACAAGGTGAGCGTCGACCTGATGTGGAACAGCATCCTGATCGGCGCCCAGCCCCGGCAGGGCAAGACGTTCGCCGCCCGCTCGCTGGCCCTGTACGCCGCGCTGGACCCGTACGTGAAGCTGACTGTCCTGGACGGCGGCGGCAAGCCGGACTGGCGCAAGTTCTCCCTGGTCGCCGACAGGTACGCGTTCGGCCTGGCGATGACCCGCATCGGCGCGGTCAGGCTGCACTTCCACGACCTGCGGCACACCGGCAACACCCTCGCGTCGCGGGCACCGGGCGCGAGCCTGCGCGACATCATGGCGCGGATGGGGCACGACAGCCCGCGTGCCGCGCTGATCTACCAGCACGCCAACCGGGAAGCCGACCAGGGCATCGCCGACGCGATCGACAAGGCGGTCAAGGCGGCCCGGCGCAAGCCGAGCAAGCGCAAGGTCAAGCGGGTTGCCGAGGGCGACGGACCGGCCGCCGAGGCGAGCTAATGGCCCGTTAATGGCCCATCCCTGTTTCAGCATGACCTAGAACCACGGAAGCCCTGGCGGGACGTCGGTCCTGACCAGGGCTTCCGTGTGTGGAGCGGGTGACGGGAATCGAACCCGCACTGTCAGCTTGGGAAGCTGATGTTCTGCCATTGAACTACACCCGCAAGCGGACCCACTCTACCCGGTCGAGTGCGCCGCGCGCACCGGGGTACCGCCCGGCGCGTGGCGGGCACTCGGAGTGTCCGGTTGGTCGGCATCCTTGATCGACTCGGACATGAACCCGAACAGCAATCGCAACACATCAGTATTCTCATATGTCTCGATACCTTGTAACGTCTCCTGCACGTTTCACCACCGGCGTGACACACCCCCGGTCGCGCCGTCAGGAGAAGAGGTACGCCCATGGGACTGCGTCACCACCTGCCGACCTGGCGATCTACCGGCGTCGCCACCACCTCACTGGCCCTCGTGCTCGGCAGCGCCGGCATCGGCGTCGGCGTGGCACCTGCCGTCGCGCTCGCCGGCACGTCCGGACTCTGCTCCGAGTCCGCGGACGCTCCGAGCAACGCCAAGGTACGCGCCGGGGCCACCGCCCGGCAGGATCCGGACTCGCTCAGCGCCGCCGAGGTCGACCGGCGGGAGGCGGACCTCAGCAGGACGCTCGTCGAGCGGTCCCGGGGCCAGGCGCTCGGCCCCTCGGTGCTGGCCACGGTCACCATTCCGGTGGTCGTGCACGTCATCCAGGAGAACAGCACCCGCGCCGGCGGGAACATCCCCGACTCGATGATCACGTCGCAGATCAACGTGCTGAACCAGGCGTACGCGGGTTCGACCGGCGGCGCGGCCACGGCCTTCGCGTTCCAGTTGCAGAGCATCGACCGTACGACCAACACGAGCTGGTACCCGATCGTGGACGGCTCGTCGGCGGAGCGGTCGATGAAGAGCAGCCTGCGTACGGGTGGCAAGGGGACCCTGAACCTCTACCTCGGCGAGCTGAGCGACAACCTGCTGGGCTGGGCGACCTTCCCGACCAGGACGCTGAGCAGCCAGGACGGCGTCGTGGCGCTCAGCGAGTCGCTGCCGGGCGGCACGGCGACCAACTACAACGAGGGTGACACCGTGACCCACGAGGTCGGCCACTGGCTGAACCTCTACCACACCTTCCAGGGTGGTTGCTCCGGCCAGGGTGACCGGGTCTCCGACACCCCGGCCGAGAGGTCGGCCGCCTACCAGTGCCCGACGGGCCGGGACACCTGTTCCGCCGCGGGCGTGGACCCGATCCACAACTTCATGGACTACACGTACGACTCCTGCATGTACCAGTTCACGGCGGGTCAGGCCGCCCGGATGCTGGACGGCTGGAACGCGTACCGAGCGTCCTAGGCTTTCCGCCGATGAACCGGCGCCGGTCCCGGATCCTCCCCGGGGCCGGCGCCGTCGGTTTTGCCTGTGCCTCCTACGCGGAGAGCGAGAGCAGCGGACTCCTGCGTTCGGCGGTCGCGGCGCCGGGATCGAGCCACACCTGCACGGCCGGACCGCCGCCGGGCACGCCGCTCGGAGCGCCCGCGCCGCTCAGCCCGGGCAGGTCGGCGTCCGGCGGACCGGCCCCGTCCCGCCGGGCCACCATCGCCACGTCGACGGTGAACTCGAACAGCCGCCAGTCGACGTGCGGGGCCGCGCGCAGCTCACCGGCCAGCTCGGCCACCCGGGCGCGGTCGGTGACCGGCCGCGCCCGGCCGGCCACGTACGCCTCGTCGTCGCTGTCCTCGGGTGGGAAGGAGTGCAGCGCGTAGCGGCCGTCGCGTTCCAGGTCGCGCCGCTTGGGTGAGTCGACGATGAAGCAGTAGAGCCCGTCCGGGGTGATCACCGGGGACACCGGGTGCACGCGGGGGCCACCGTCGGCGCGTACGGTCGCCAGGTAGCCCATGCCCGGCCCGTACTGCTGGATGAGGCCACGGATGGCGGCGGCGAGCTGGGGCTCGTCGGCGGCGAACTCGGTCCAGGATGCCATGCCCTCATCTTATCGAACGGGTGTACGAACGACCATCGAAACGCCGGGTGTCGGCCCAGCCGATGCGCCGGGCCCCGGGGTCGCGACGGCGACACCGGGGCCCGGGGAACGGCTGGGAACGGCCAGGGGACGGCGGCGGCTCAGCGCGGCCGGCCGTAGCCGACGATGCTGCCCACGTCGATCTTTCTCATCCGGACGTGGTCGCCGCTCTGCGGCGCGTGCACCACCCAGCCGTTCCCCACGTACATGCCGACGTGCGCGAGGCTGTTGTAGAAGACCAGGTCGCCGGGGCGCAGTGAGCCGCGGCTGATGTGCGTCATCGAGTTGTACTGCTGGGCGGCGTTGTGCGGCAGATGCACGCCGACCTGCGCCCAGGCGGCCATGGTCAGCCCGGAGCAGTCGTACGAGCTGGGTCCGTCGGCGCCCCAGACGTACGGCTTGCCGATCTGCTTGCAGGCGAACTTGACCACCGTGCCGGCGCTCCCGCCGGGGTACGTCGCCGGGCAGGGCGCCGGGGCGAACACGCCGCCACCGCCGTCGCCGTACACCTTGGTCCGCAGCTTCTGCAGCCGGTCGATCTCGGCGTCGATCTCCTTGGCCTTGGCCGAAAGCTCGGCCTCGGTCTTGGTGAGCTGGGCGACCAGCAGGTCCAGCGGCGCCTTCTTCGCGGCGTACTCGTTCTTCAGCTTGACCGCGTCCTCCACGTCCCGCTGCTGCTTGCGGGCGAACTGGTCCAGCAGTTGAAGCTGGTCGACCAGCGCGTTCGGGTCGCCCGTGGTGAGGATCGCGTTCAGCGCGGAGGCCTGGTCACCCTTGTACGCCTCGACGGCGAACCCGCCGACCTTGTTCATCGCCAGGTCGACCTGCAACTGCAGGGGCTGGATCTTCTTCTCCAGCGCCGCGACCTGCTTCCGCTTGGCGGCGAGGTCCTGGCGGGCGGCGTTGTGCTTCTCGATCGTGGGTTCCAGCTTGCCCCACTCGTCATCGATCTGCTTCTCGATCTCGGAGACCGAGGGGTCGGCGTGTACCGGTGCGGCGCCGACCAGCAGGGTCAGTGCACTGGCGACCGCGGTGAGGGCAACGGAAACGACGGACCAACGCGGGCGCGACCGGAACCCGACGCCGGCGGCAGGCCGACGTGCGGAACCCGGCCGCGGGGCATGGCTTGCCACCGAGGCTGGTTCTCCTTCTCCCCTTCCCGCCTACCGGGTTAGCTGACGGGTTCGGGCGGAAGAGAGTCGCCCTACCGCGGCATCCGCGGATTCACCCCTGGGACCTGGTTCCCCGGTTCGTCGGAACGATTCGGCGGTGTCGAGCCGTTGCCGTCCCCCTTGGACGATCTTTTACCCGTCTCGACGGTGACCAAGGGTAGGGAAGGCGCCGGAGCGAAAGCAAGCCAGCGCGGAACTTCCATCGGGCGGTATAGCGCACGGTAGCGGAGGGTGGCGAGAGTGAAGGAATTCTACGCCCTGTGGGCGTCAATCGGAATCTATTGACGCAGGCGGCCGCAGAGACAAGGGTGACCAGGAGCCACTCGCCTGGCAATGGAGGTTCGATGCACCGTTCGCAGCTCATGCTGAGCAGGCGGATCCTGCTCAGCACCGCACTGGTCGGCGCGGCGTCGCTCGCGCCGATCGCCGCGCCGGCGGCCGCCGGTCCGGCCAGCGACACCCGACAACACGAGTACGCCGCCGCGGCGGCCGAGTACGGCGTACCGGAGAGCGTACTGCTCGGCGTCTCCTACCTGGAGTCCCGCTGGGACACCAACGCCGGCTCGCCGAGCACCGCCGCCGGCTACGGCCCGATGCACCTCACCGACGCCGAACACGTCCGGTCGCTCCCGCTGCCGGGCCACTACGGGCCGGCCGAGGACCCGCGCGGCGACCAGGCTAGGCCGATGACGGTCACGACCGGACCGGACGCCGCGGCCACCGCCGAGGACGCACCCCCGGCCGCGTCCCTGCAGACCGTGACCGCCGCCGCGGCGCTCACCGGCGTCGGTGCCGATGCGCTGCGCACGGACCCGGCCAGCAACATCCGTGGCGGCGCCGCGCTGCTCGCGGCGTACCAGAAGGACCTGGCCGGGCCGACGGGCAGCGGCAGCGACCCGGCGGCCTGGTACGGCGCGGTGGCCCGGTACTCGGGCGCGGACGCCTCGGACGCCGCCGCGGCGTTCGCCAACGAGGTCTACGCGACCCTGCGCACCGGCGCGGACCGCACCACCGACGACGGGCAGCACGTACGGCTGGCCGCCAGCGCGGTCGAACCGGTCCGCTCCTGGTTGGAGCGGCTGCGGCTGCGCGCCCCGAAGCCCCGGCCGGACGGGCTGGAGTGCCCGACGACGGTGGCCTGCGTCGACGTGCCGGCGCCGTACGAGCAGTACGGCCCCACGGTCGGCGACTACGGCAACCACGACCTGTCCGAGCGACCGGGCCGGCAGAAGATCGACTACATCGTCATCCACGACACCGAAGGTAGTTGGGCGACCACGCTCGACCTGGTCCAGGACCCGACGTACGTGAGTTGGAACTACACCATCCGCTCGTCCGACGGCCTGATCGCCCAGCACGTCAAGACCAAGGACGTGGCCTGGCACGCCGGCAACTGGTACGTCAACGCCAAGGGCGTCGGCATCGAGCACGAGGGCTTCGCCGCCCAGGGCACCTGGTACACCGAGGCCATGTACCGGTCCTCGGCCAGGCTCGTCGCCTACCTCGCGCACAGCCTCGGCATCCCGCTGGACCGGCAGCACATCGTCGGCCACGACAACGTCCCGGGCATCACCCCCGCCGCGGTCAAGGGCATGCACTGGGACCCGGGTCCGTACTGGGACTGGTCGCACTACTTCGACCTGATGCACGCGCCGTTCCGCGGCATCGGCACCCCGGTCGGCGGCGCGGTCACCATCGACCCGGACTTCGCCACGAACCAGCCGGCGTTCACCGGATGCGACGGTGCCGGCGTGCCGTGCCCGGCCCGCGGCTCGTCCGCGGTGATCCTGCACAGCGCTCCCAGCGAGGACGCGCCGCTGCTGGCCGACGAGGGTCTGCACCCGGACGGCAGCCCGGTCACGATGGACGTGGCCGACCACGGTTCGCGGGTGTCCGCCGGGCAGACGTACGCGCTGGCCGGCCGGCAGGGGGACTGGACCGCGATCTGGTACCTCGGCCAGAAGGGCTGGTTCCACAACCCGGCCGCGGCGCCGGTCGCGAAGTGGGGCATCGGCCTGGTCGCCACGCCCAAGGCCGGCAGGGACAACATCCCGGTGTACGGCCGGGCGTACCCCGAGCAGTCCGCGTACCCCGAGGGGGTGCCGTACCAGACGATCACGCCGTTGCAGTACACGCTGCCGGCCGGCCAGCGGTACGTCGTCGGCGGCCTGCCGCGCGGCGAGTACTACCGGGCGGTCACCTTCGACGGCTCCGCGCCCGGTGACTTCACCGTCATCCGGGGTGACAACCGGTACGTTCAGCTCCAGTTCGGACACCGGATCATGTTCGTCAACCTGGACGACGTCGACCTGCTGCCCTCGCCGCTGGGGGCGCCGCGCTGACCGGCGCCGACGCCACCGCATAGCACGCGCACGAGAAGGGGCCCCGCCGGTCGGCGGGGCCCCTTCTCGTGCGCGTCCGGAAGCGCGGGTGGCTCAGGTGACCCGGCGGAAACCGGCCACCGGCTGGTAGTCGATGCTGCTGACCTGGACCGGCTTGCCGGTCCGCGGCGCGTGCACCATCAGTCCGTTGCCCAGGTAGAGGCCGACATGGTGCACATCGCTGTAGAAGAACACCAGGTCACCGGGGCGGGAGTCGGCCCGGCTGACAGCATGGCCGGACTGCCACTGGGCACCCGTGTAGTGCGTCAGGTAGATCCCCGCCGCCTTGTACGCGTACTGGGTGAGCCCGGAGCAGTCGAAGGAGTTCGGACCGGTGGCGCCCCAGACGTACGGGTCGCCGACCTGGGCGCACGCGGTCTTGATCGCGGTCGACGCCGCGCTGCTGACCACGCCCTTGATGGTGGGACAGCCGGCGACCTTCACCACGGTCTTCGGCAGCGACGCGGTCAGCCGCTTGATCTCCGCGTTGATCTGCTTCTTCTTCGCCGCCAGCTCGGTCTCCTGCTGGGCGAGTTGGGCGACCAACTGCTCCAGCTTCTCCTTCTCGGCGTTGTACTTGTCCCGCGCCGCCATGACGCTGGCGATCTCCTGCTTCTGCTGGGTGGCGAGCCGGTCCAACACCGTGAGCTGTTCGGTGAGGCTGCCCGGGTCGCCGGTGACCAGCAGGGCGTTCAGGTCGGAGCCTGGTCCGGTCTTGTAGTACCGGACCGCGAGGTCGCCGACCCGGTTGAGCGCGATCGCGGTCTGCAACGACAGCGGCTCGATCTTCTTCTGAAGATCGGTGATCTTCTTCCGCTTGGCGCCCAACTGGCTGTGCACCTTGTTGTACGCCTCGATGGTGGGCTCCAACTGCTCCCACTGCTTGTCGATCTGCTTTTCGATCTCGTCCACGGAGGGTGCCGCATGCGCCTGGGTCATGGGCATCAGCCCGGCACAGGCGGTGAGCAGGACCGCAAGGATGCGATGCGCGGCGCGGCGTGGTCCGCGCCGGGGCATTGAGAGCACACGTGCCACCGGACAGCGACTCCTATCGAATCCCGATCGCCGGGGGCCTCCGCGGGGGTGGCGGTGGCTGACATTCCAACGGCGATCGGTGCCTCAGATTAGGGAAGCTTCTGCGGCGAATCAAGAAGCACCCTCATTTCCCTGCCCTGAGCGACTACGCGGATACGATCCGTTGTGGAGTAATGGATTCGGATGCCGTTCCGACTACGGCGGTCAATACGTCATCCAGCGTCACCACCCCCAGCGGCGCCCGCCCGTCACTGACCAACACCATGTGCCGGCGCTCCCGGCGCATCGCCAGCAGCAGGTCGGCCAGCGACCGGTCCGGCGGCACCACCGCGAGCGGTCGCACCAGCTCCGTCGGCACCGGCGACCGCCGTGCCTCACCGACGCAATCGAGTACGTCCTTGACGTGCACGAACCCGACGACCCGGCGGGTGCTGCGCTGCACCATCGGAAAGCGCGACCGGCCGGTGCGGGTGGCGAGCACCTCCAGGGTGCCCGGCGACACGTCGTCGGCCACGGTGGTCACCTCGGACCACGGTTGCAGGGCGTCCGCGGCGGTACGGCTGTGCAGCGCCAGCGCCGCGGTGATCCGCGCGTGCTCCTCCGAGCCGAGCAGCCCCTCCGTACGGGCCTGTGTCACCAGCCCGGTCAGCTCCTCCGCCGTGAAGACCGTCTTGACCGCCTCGGTGGCCTCGATCCGCCACAGCGACAGCACCCGGCGGGCGGCCCACTTCATCGCCACCAGCACCGGCTTGGTGGCCAGGCAGAAGCCCAGCATCGGTCCCGCCAGCAGCAGCGCCGACGGCTCCGGCCCGGCGAGGGTGACGTTCTTCGGCACCATCTCGCCGACCACCGTGTGCAGGAAGACGACCGTGCCCAGCGCGAGCACGAACGCGACCGGGTGCACGGCACCGGCGGGCAGCCCGAGCGCGTCGAACGGCGACTCCAGCAGGTGCGCCAGGGCCGGTTCGGCGATCGCGCCCAGGCCGAGCGAGCAGATCGTGATGCCGAGCTGCGCCCCGGCGATCATCAGCGGGATCTGGTTCATCGCCGCCAACGCCCAGCGAGCCCGCCGGGAGGTCTCGGCCAGCGGTTCGATGGCGGTCCGCCGGGAGGCGATCAGGGCGAACTCGGCGCCCACGAAGAACGCGTTGCCCAGCAGCAGGACGGCGGCGAGCAGCAGGTTAAACATGGTCGACCGGCTCCTGCGGGAGCACGACCCGGACCTGCTCGACCCGGTGCCGCTCCACCTCCACCACGGTGAACTCGTAGCCGCGTTCCTGCACGGTCTCCCCGGGCACCGGGATGTGGCCGAGCCGGGCCATCACGAAGCCGGCCAGCGTCTCGTACGGCCCCTCCGGCAACCGGAACCCGGTCTGCTCGGCCAGTTCGTCGGCGCGCAGCATCCCGTCCAGCAGCACCGCCCGCTCGCCGCCGGGCACGGTGAGGTCGCCGGGGTCGGGGTGCAGCGCGGTCGCCGGGTCGAACTCGTCGGCGATCTCGCCGACGAGTTCCTCCACCAGGTCCTCGACGGTCACCACGCCGTCCGTGCCGCCGTACTCGTCGACCACGATGGCCAGGTCGGCGCCGGCCGCCCGCAGCGCCGCCAGGACGCTGTCCAGGTCCAGGCTCTCCGGCACGTAGACCGGTTCGCGGGCCACCGCGGCCACCGTGGTGGCCGCGCGCCGGGCCAGCGGTACGCCGAGCGCGTCCGGCACCCCGGCGACCCCGGTGACCAGGTCGAGTGTCTCCTCGTACACCGGGAAGCGGGTCCGCCCCGTCTGCCGGGACAGGGTGATCAGCTCGGCCACGGTGGCGGTGGCCGGCAGCGCGACCACGTCCACCCGCGGGGTCATCGCCTCGGCCGCCCGCTTGTCGGCGAACCGGATCGTGCGTTGCAGCAGCATCGCCGTGTCCGGCGGCAGCGCCCCGGCGCGGGCCGAGATGGCCGCCAGCAGCCCCAGTTCCTCCGGCGAGCGGGCGCTCGCCAGTTCCTCCTGCGGCTCGATGCCCAGCCGCCGGACCAGCCAGTTCGCCGAGTTGTTGAGCACCCGGATGGGCAGCCGGCAGGCCGCGGAGAACCGCCGCATCGGCCCGGCCGTGATCAGCGCCGCCGGCATCGGGCGGGCCAGCGCGGCGTTCTTCGGCACGAGTTCCCCGAAGAGCATCGACACGGCGGTGGCCAGGGCCAGCGCCAGGATCGAGATGATCTGCCCGCTGGCCGCGCCGGCCAGCGGCCGGACGGCCGGCGCGAACAGCTTCGCCAGCGCGGGTTCGGCCAGGTAGCCGGTCAGCAACGCGGTGATCGTGATGCCCAGTTGGGCGCCGGAGAGCTGGAAGGAGAGCCGGTGCAGGGCGTCCAGCACCGTGCGCGCCCGCCGCTCGCCGGCCGCGGCACGCTGCTCGATCTCGGCCCGGTCAACGGTCACCAGGGCGAATTCGGCGGTCACGAAGAAGGCGTTGCCGGCGGTCAACAGGACGAAGCCGACCAGCGGCAGAAGCGTGGTCACAATCAGGCCGTCGATTGTCGGTTCACCTCGGTGCCGATTGTTCCACGTCGGCGCCCCTACTGCGCTGCCGCCTCCGACCCCTCCGGGCGGACCGAACGGAGCAGCACCGTGGCCACGTCCACGACCTCCACCTGGTCGGCCGCGCCCTTGCCGGTCACCCCGTCGCCGATCATCGTGTAGCAGAACGGGCAGCCCACGGCGATGGTGCCGGCGCCCGTGGACAGCGCCTCCTCGACCCGCTCGACGTTGATCCGCTTCCCGATCTTCTCTTCCATCCACATCCGGGCACCGCCGGCGCCGCAGCAGAACGAGCGTTCGCTGTTGCGGGGCATCTCGGTGATGGCCGGTCCGGCGGCCGGGCCGGCGCCGCCCTGCACGGCGGCCGTGAGCACCTCGCGCGGCGGCGTGAAGACCCGGTTGTGCCGGCCCAGGTAGCAGGGGTCGTGGTAGGTGAGACCGCCGTCGACCGGCTGGACCGGGGTGAGCCGGCCCGCGGTGACCAGGTGGGCCAGCAACTGTGTGTGGTGCACGACCTCGAACTCGCCGCCGAGCTGTCCGTACTCGTTGCCCAGGGTGTTGAAGCAGTGCGGGCAGGTCGCCACGATTTTCCGGCGGCTGCGCTCCCGCTCGCCGAACGCCTCGTTCAGGGTCTCCACGTTCTGCTGGGCGAGCATCTGGAAGACGAACTCGTTGCCGATCCGCCGTGCCGGGTCGCCGGAACAGGTCTCCCCCTCGCCCAGGATGGCGAAGTTGACGCCCGCCTCGTGCAGCAGGGTGGCAACGGCCCGGGTGGTCTTCTTGGCCCGGTCCTCGAACGCCCCGGCGCAGCCGACCCAGAAGAGGTACTCGAAGTCCTCCACCTCGCCGACCCGCGGCACCTCGAAGTCGAGGCCCTTGGTCCAGTCCTCGCGGGTGTTCGGCGGCGCGCCCCACGGGTTGCCCTTGTTCTCCAGGTTGCGCAGCATCACGCCGGCCTCGGACGGGAAGCTCGACTCGATCAACACCTGGTAGCGGCGCATGTCCACGATGTGATCGACGTGCTCGATGTCGACCGGGCACTGCTCGACGCAGGCGCCGCAGGTGGTGCAGGACCACAGCACGTCCGGGTCGATGATGCCGCCTTCCTCGGCCCCGCCGATGAGCGGTCGTTCCGACTCGGCCATGGCCAGCACGTCGACCCCGGCGAGCTGCTCGGCGCTGGCCTTCTCCTCGCCGCTGAGGTCCTTGCCGCCGCCGGCCAGCAGGTACGGCGCCTTGGCGTACGCGTGGTCGCGCAGGCTGAGCACCAGCAGCTTCGGCGAGAGCGGCTTTCCGGTGTTCCAGGCCGGGCACTGCGACTGGCACCGGCCGCACTCGGTGCAGGTGCTGAAGTCCAGCAGGCCCTTCCAGGTGAACTGCTCGACCTGCGCGACGCCGAACTGGTCCTTCTCGGGGTCCGCCTCCTCGAAGTCGAGGGGCTTGCCGCCGGACATCATCGGGCGCAGTCCGCCGAGGCCGGAGGCGGGAGCCGGGTCCAGCCGCGGGTTGCGCTTGAAGTAGATGTTGGGGAAGGCCAGGAAGCGGTGCCAGGCGACGCCCATGGTGACGTTCAGCGAGATGACGATGAGCCAGACCATCGAAATGATGATCTTGATGAGGGCGGTGACGCTGGTGCCGGACTCCCAGGCCGGCAGCACCCCGCCGACCGCGTGGCTGATCGGGGTGGCCCAGGCCGGGAACTCGAAGTGCCCGTTGGCCACCTTGAAGCCTCGGATGAGGAACCCGCAGGTCAGCACCAGCAGGATGATCCACTCCACGAAGTAGCCCTGCCACATCGTCGAGCCGGTGAACCGGGACCGGCGCTCCGGCCGACTCGGCCGGTTGCGCAGCCTGATGGTCATCAACACCAGGATGCCGATCAGGCCGAGCGCGCCGATGATCTCGGTGACCAGGCCGTACACCACCCAGCCGCCGAGCACGGGCAGCCCGCCGGTGGGGCTGACGACCTCGAAGTACGCCTCCAGGACCAGCAGCGACAGGACGATGAAGCCGACCATCACGGTCCAGTGCGCGGCACCCACCACGCTCCAGCGGAGCATCCGGGTGTGCCCGAGCGTCTCGGTGAGCATCGTCCGGGTACGGGTCGCCGGGTCGCCGAACCGCCCGGGGTCCGGCTGCCCGAGCCGGATGACCGCCGTCATCCTCAAAACCGCACGGACCGCCAGCCACGCCGCAACGGCGGTGATGGCGGCCGCGAGCACCGTCGTGACGATCTGGACGCTGCCCATGCGATCCTCCCGGTCTGCGTGCGGCAGGCGAGCGTAACCGCGGGTGCGGTCACCGTTGCAGCCTACGCGCCAGGTTACCGGTGGGTAACGTGAGGAACCTCGCAGCCGGCGCGCCGGAGCTTGCCGACCACCCTAGAAGGCGCTGGTGAGGAACGTTCCGGCAGGTCGGCCCGGAGCCCGGCCGGCCGGTGGCGCGACCGGCGGGTCAGCGCCAGCGGGAGAGCAGAATCAGCGAGGCGACCATCGCGCCGAACCCGACCGCCAGGTTCCAGTAGTGCCAACTTGCCACCGGGTACTGGGTCTCGGAGAGGTAGTACACGACCAGCCAGCCGATGCCGACCACGATCAGGGTCACGGCGGTGATCGGCAGCCAGATCGGGCTAGGCTTGCGCGAAGCCGCTGTGCTCGTCGGACGGATGTCCGACGGCGGCGTGTACACCTTCTTCTTACGGACCTGCGACTTGGGCACGACGCTCTCCTGAGGGGGTGACAACCTCGTCCGGCCTGACAACCGGGCGCGGGGGCGACGGTCCATGGCCAATAATGTTCAAAGCTAGCGTAGTCGGGGCGGACGGTTCAGGCCACGAATGGGGTGGATGAGTGCGGTCCGTGAGCGGGTCGGCCTCGGTCGGCCCGCCCGAGCACCGGTGAGCGGGTAGGAAGGAAGCCTCAGGTGGAATACACCTCCGGCGCCGCGTCATGGCGTAAGGCGTTCCTGCGCGCGGGCATCGGCCTGCTGCCGCGACGCCGCGGGCAACGACGCACCATCTGGTCCGTCGGCGTACCGCTGATCTCCCTGGCCGCGGGGCTGCTGTTCACCACGACCGCCACCACGGCCAGCGGCACCACCCTGCGCGAGGATCGCAGCCCGCAGCTGGCCCAGCTCATCGAGGACCGGCGCAGGCAGGTGGCCGAGAGCGAGGAGCAGGCCGCCGCCCTGCGGGCCGACGTCGAGCAGCAGACCGAGTCGCTGGCCGGTTCCGACGCCCCCATCGCCGCCCAGCGCGACCGGGCCGCCGCGTCCCGGCAGGCGGCCGGCTTCACCGCCCTGGCCGGACCCGGGCTGACCGTGGAACTCAACGACGCGCCCGCCCGGCCCGACGGCGCCCTTCCGCCGGGAATCAGCAACGACGACCTGGTGGTGCACCAGCAGGACGTACAGGCCGTGGTGAACGCGCTCTGGGCCGGCGGCGCCGAGGCGATGTCGATCATGAATGTCCGGGTGCTGGCCACCAGCGCCGTCCGGTGCGTGGGCAACACCCTGCTGCTGCACGGCCGGGTGTACTCGCCGCCGTTCAGGATCCGGGCCATCGGCGATCCGGTCCAACTCCGCCGGGCGCTCGCCGCCTCGGCGGGGGTGCAGCTGTTCCGGGACGCGGCCGAGCACTACCACCTGGGGTACCAGGAGACCGAGGGCCCGGTCACCGTCCCGGCCTTCGACGGGTCGAGCAGCCTGCGATCCGCGGTGGTCCCCCGGTGAGCCCCGGACCGGCCGACGGCGACCGGGACGCCGGGCGGCGCAACGGCCGGCACCGGGCCGCGAACCTGGACGACCCCACGGCGGTGATTCCGCGGATCGAGCTGCCCCCCGAGCCTCCGGCTCCGGTGGCCGGCCGGGCACCGGAGACCCCGGGTACGCCGCACGCGGGCGGTCACGCGCCGCAGACTGACGGCCAGGTACCGCGGGCGGGCGGTCACGCGCCGCAGACTGACGCCCAGGTACCGCGGGCGGGCGGACCGGCGCGGCCGGTGAGCATCGAACTGTGGTGGGGACCCACGCCCGGCGAGTCCCCGGAGCCGCCGGCCACGGCCGCCGCCAGGATCCCGAACGATCGCCCGCCGGCCACGGGACAGGACACCAGCGACACCACGCCGCCCGGCCGGGCACCCAGCGACACCGTGCCCGCCGGCCGGGCACCCAGCGACACCGCGTCGACCGTTCAGCAGCCCACCGGCACGACGCCGCCCAGCGACACCACGTCACCCGGCCGCCAGCCCACGGGTACGACGCCCGGCACGCCGGCGCGACCGGTGGACCGCCCCGGCCGCACGTTCGAACCGCCGCCGCCGTGGCCCGGTCGACCCCTCGACGGGGGACGCCGGCCGGCTGACCCCCGGCCCGACGGCGGCACCGAGCAACCCATCGTCAGCACCGGACGACCCGCGCAACCGCGAACCGGCGGCATCGACGAGCGACCCGCCGAGTCCCGTGCCGAGGGCGTCGACGAGCGCCCCGCCATGCCCCTGGCCGGCGGCGCCCCCGAGGGCGCCCCCGAGCCGCGAGCCGCCGCCGAACGAGCCGCCGCCGAACGAGCCGCCGAGCCGCGTGCCGCCGCCAGCACCGGGCGCCCGGTCGCGCCGCCGCCGGCCGAGGGCGACCGGCGCCAGGAGCCGCGTCCGCTCGATCCGGGTCCGTGGCGGCTGGACTCCCCGCCCCGGCCGGAGCCAAGCGGCCCGGCGACCCCGGCCTCCGACGGTTCGCTGCCGATCCGGCCGGGCTGGCCCCGCCCGGCGGTCATACCCGGCGTGACGATGCCTCTCGATCAGCACCCGGCGCCCGCCGCGCCGGTGCCGGCCTCCACGGCGCCGAGGCCGGCCGCGACGGCACCACCAGCAGCGACGGCGGCGTCGGCACCGGCACCGGCACCGGCAGCGACGCCGACGTCGGGCTCGGCACCGGCACCGGCACCGGCCGGACGCCAGTCGAATTCCGGCGCCCGGTCCGCCGGCACGGATGACGCGCCCACCTCGGTGATCCCGGTGTTCCGGGCCGAGACCGAGACGGCGATCATCCCCGCGGTGACCAGCAGGACCACGCCCCGGCGACCCGCCGCGGCCGGTCCGGGCCAGACCTCCGGCGCCCCGGTCCAGGAGCGCGACAACACCCCCGACCGCCCGGCCGGCCCTCCCGGCAGGACCGGCCCGGAGCCGGCCCGGCCCGGCCCGACCCCGGCCGGGCGGGGCGACCAGCCGACCGCGTTGATCCCGGCCATCCCCATCGGCGCACTGAGCGACCACACCGCGCTGATGGGCGCGGTGCCGGAGCTGCCACCGCGTCCCGAGGGGGAGACCGACGCGCCGGTGAAGGAGCCCGCGCCGCGGCGTGGCGAGATGGTGGTCAAGCTCCGGCCGGAGCAACTGACCGAGGGCTACAAGAGCGTCTACTCCGAGCTGACCCGACCGACGGTGGGATCCCGGATCCGCGGCGGCGTCCGGGTGCTGGGCGAGCTGTTGATCACGTTCGGCATGGTGGTGCTGCTGTTCGCCGGCTACGAGGTCTGGGGCAAGTCGGTCATCATCGACTCCCACCAGCATGAGCTCGACAACCAGCTCGCCCAGGAGTGGGCACCGGACCCGACGGTCGGCCCGACCCAGCCGAGCGAGAAGCCGTTCGTCCCGGTCGAGGGGAAGCCGGTGGCCGGGCTCTACATCCCCAGGCTGGACAAGAACTGGGTGGTGGTCGAGGGGGTGACCCCGGCCGACATCCGGTACGCCCCCGGCCACTACCCCGACACCGCGCTGCCGGGGGAGGTCGGCAACTTCTCGGTCGCGGGCCACCGGATCAAGGCGATCTTCTGGCAGCTCAACGAGTTGCAGCCCGGGGACGCGATCGTGGTCGAGGGCCGCACCGACTGGTACGTCTACCGGGTGACCAGCCAGGAGATCGTGCTGCCCACCCAGGTGGAGGTGGTGGCGCCGGTGCCCGGCCGGCCCGGCGCCAAGCCCACCAAGCGGATGCTCACGCTGACCACCTGCAACCCGAAGTTCAACAACTACCAGCGGCTCATCGTGCACGCCGAGCTGGCCCGCACCCAGCCCAAGTCGTCCGGTCGCCCGCCGGAGCTGGGAGTCTGACGGATGTACCGATGGATCTGGCGTCATCTGCCCTTCGGGCTGCCCGGCCGGCTCGCCGGCTCGGTGCTGCTGACCGCCGCCGCGGTGCTGCTGCTGTGGTTCGTGGTCTTCCCCTGGGCCGAACCGCTGCTCCCGTTCGACGACGTCCAGGTGACCCAGGACGGCGACACCGCCGGGGAGGCGCCGGCGACGACGACGAGGCCGACGCCGAGGTCGACGCCGGTTGCGACCCCGACCGACGACGAGTACGACCTGCCGTACGCCACCCACACGAACGATCGGCCGCCGTCCGGGCAGCCGCTCCCGAGCTGACCGCAGGTGGGACCATGCGCATCCTGGTGATCGACAACTACGACTCGTTCGTGTTCAACATCGTGCAGTACCTCGGCCAGCTCGGGGTCGACTGCGACGTACGGCGCAACGACGAGATCGAACTGGCCGAGGTCGGCCGGGCGGGTGTCGCGGGGGTGCTGCTCTCCCCGGGTCCCGGCACGCCGGACCGCGCCGGCATCTGCCTCGACCTGATCCGCGAGTACGCGGGCCGGCTCCCGCTGTTCGGCGTCTGCCTCGGCCACCAGGCGATCGGCGAGGCGTTCGGCGCCACCGTCGACCGGGCACCCGAGTTGCTGCACGGCAAGACCTCGCTGGTCCGGCACACCGGCGCGGGTGTGCTCGCCGGCCTGCCCGACCCGTTCACCGCGACCCGCTACCACTCCCTGGCCGTGCTCCGCGAGACGTTGCCGGCCGAGATCGAAGTGACCGGTTGGACCGAGTCCGGGGTCGTGATGGCGCTGCGGCACCGCACCCTGCCGATCGAGGGCGTGCAGTTCCACCCGGAGTCGGTGCTCACCCAGGGCGGTCACCTGATGTTGGCGAACTGGCTGGCCGCGTGTGGCCAGCCCGAGGCGCTGGACCGCGCCCCGGCGCTCGGTGCCCGGGTGGACGAACGGCGGCTCGCCGCGTTCGCCGCCGGCTGAGCCGACGACCGGCAACCGCCGGCAACCGGCAACCACCGCCAGAGCCGGCCGCCAGAGCCGGGCCATCCGAGCCGGGCCACCCGAGGCCGGCGGTTGTCGCCGCCGGCCGGTGGCGGTGTCAGCGCGGGATCGGCAGGGTCGGCCCGCCGGTGCCGCCGCCGGTGCCCGGTTCGCTGGGCGGCGGGCTGGACGGCGACGACGGGGGCTCGGTCGGCTCGACCGGCGCCTGATCCACCGTGATGGTGATCTTGGTGGAGGTCTTCTTCTTCTCGTTGGCCGTCGGGTTCTGATCCGAGACGTTGCCCGCGTTGTCGGGGACCACGTCCCCCTCCCGGACGGAGACGTTGTTGAAGCCGGCGCCCTTGAGGATGGCGATGGCGGCCTCCTGCGACATGCCGACCACGTTGGGCACGCTCTTCAGGTCGCCGCTGGAGACCGTGACGGTGATCTCGGTGCCCTTCTCCACCTTGCTGCCTGGCTTCGGGTCGAGGGCGAGGACCGTGTCCTCCGGCTTGTCGCTGGACTCGCTCTCCTTCTTGACCTTCAGACCGAGCGCTTCCAACTGGTCCTTGACGTAGTCGTAGGGCCCGCTGACGAGGTTGTTCGGGACCGTCACCGAGGGCTTGCCGCCGCAGATCGAAACGGTGACCGTGTCCTGCCGGTTCGCCCGCGCTCCGGCCGTCGGGTCCTGGTCGACGACCTTGTCCTTGGTGCAGTCGTCGGTGAACTGCGGGTCGCCGGGCTGCAGCCGCAGGCCCACCTTGGACAGCTCGGTCTCGGCCTGCGCCTGGGTCATCCCGGCCACGTTCGGCACGTCCACCCGGTTGCGGTCCATCTTCTGCACCAGCAGCGCCGCCACCAGGGCCACCACGGCCAGTACGCCCAGCGCGCTGAGCACGGCCATCATCCAGGCCGACGCCCGGCGCCGCTGCGCGTCACCGACACGGGTGGAGGCCGGCGGGCGGCCCCCCTGGCCCTGCCGGCCGGCGGCCGGGGCCGCCGCCATCGTCATGGTCTCCTCGGCCGGCATCACCGGGGTGGCCATCACCGGCCGGCCGGCCGCGGCGCGGAGCAGATCGGCGCGCATCTCGCCGGCGCTCTGGTAGCGGTTGAGCGGGTTCTTGGAGAGCGCCTTCAGCACGATCGCGTCGATCGGCGGGGTCACGTCCGGATTGATCGAGCTGGGCGACGGCGGGTCCTCACGGACGTGCTGGTAGGCCACGCTCACCGGGCTGTCCCCGACGAACGGCGGATGGCCGCAGAGCAGCTCGAACAGCACACAGCCGGCCGCGTACACGTCGGAGCGGGCGTCGACCGCCTCGCCGCGGGCCTGTTCCGGGGAGAGGTACTGGGCGGTGCCGATCACGGCGCTGGTCTGCGTCATCGTGGTGGCGCCGCTGGCCAGGGCCCGCGCGATGCCGAAGTCCATGACCTTGACCTGGCCGTTGAGCGTGAGCATCACGTTGCCCGGCTTGATGTCCCGGTGGATGATGCCGTGCCGGTGGCTGAACTCCAGCGCCGCGCACATGTCGGCGGTGATCTCCATGGCCCGCCGCGGCATCAGCCGCCCCTCGGCCGCCAGCACCTCCTTGAGGGTGCGGCCGTTGACGAACTCCATGACGATGAACGGGATCGTCTCGCCGGTCGGCGCGATCTCCTCGCCGGTGTCGTAGACGGCCACGATGGCGGGGTGGTTCAGCGACGCGGCGTTCTGGGCCTCGCGCCGGAACCGCATCTGGAAGGTGGCGTCCCGGGCAAGGTCGTTGCGCAGCATCTTGATCGCGACGTCCCGGCCGAGCCGCAGATCGCGCCCGCGGTGCACCTCGGCCATGCCGCCGTATCCCAGCAGCTCGCCGACCTGATACCTGCCACCCAGCAGGCGGGCCTGGGCCGTCATCTCGTCTGTCGTCCTTCGCTCGTCTGGTCGCCACCGGGGGGCAGCGCCCGCTGCACCCGACGGTACGGCGTGGGGCCGAAATCGTCGCTACCGCCGTCGGTACGCCACGCCGCGGCCGGCACGGGGCCGGGCCACGGCCCGGCCGTCCCGCTCTGTGTCCGGAGCTGGTTGAGCCCCCAGCAGAGCAGCACGAGCAGACCCACCACGATAGCCAGCACGATCCAGAACGACCGGCGCCCGGCATCGGCGCCGGCCGGTGCCGGCACCGGCCGGGCCGTTCCGGCCGGCCGCCACTGCTGCTGGTTGCCGGCCGGAGCCGGAGCGGGCCGGGGCACCGCGGCGGCGCCCCGGTTGGGTCCACCGGCGGCGTTCGGATGCTGACCGGCGCCCACGGGGGGCGCGCCGGCCGGGACACCCCCACCGGCCGAGACCGGGGTACGCGCGCCCGGCGGACCGGCCGACACGGGTGGGCGGGGCGCAACGGTGGGTCCCGGCGGTCGGGCGTTGGCGTTGCCGGCCGGCGGACGCGGGCTGGCCGTGCCGGCGATCCGGGGTGCCGGGTGCGCGGAAACCGGCGAACCGGGAGCCGCCGCCGGTGGCCGGGCGGAAACCGGCGAACCGGGGGCAGCGGCCGGTGGGCGGGCGGCGACCGGCGAACCGGGGGCCGCGGCCGGGGGCCGGGCCGATCCGGTGGCCGGCGGGTACGCACGTGCGGGGGCGCCGGCCGGTGAGCCGGGCATCCCGGCCGGCGGCGCCGAGTGCGGCCGGGCGGACGCCAGACCGCCGGCCGCGTGCCGGGCCACCGAGGAGAGCGCGGCCGCGGTGGGCCAGCGGGCGCCGGGGTCCTTGGCCATGGCCCGCTCGACGATGCCCCGCACGGAGGGCGGGCAGTCCGGGGGCAGCGGCCGGGGTGTCTCCCGGACGTGCTTCATGGCGATTTCGAGGGGATTGTCCCCCTCGAACGGTCGCCGGCCGGCCAGGCACTGGTACGCGACCACGCCGAGGGCGTACACGTCGGAGGTGGGCGTGGCCACCCCGCCGGTGGCCTGCTCCGGCGAGATGTACGAGGCGGTGCCGAGCACCGCGCCGGCCGCCGTGAGCTGGCCCACCAGCTCGGACCGGGCGATGCCGAAGTCGGTGAGCACCAGCGTGCCGTTCGGCCGGACCAGCAGGTTTCCCGGCTTCACGTCCCGGTGCACGATGCCCTTGTCGTGCGCCGCCTGCAACGCCTCGGCGGCCTGCGCGACAAGCGCCATCGTGCGGGCCGGGGTGAGCCGGCCGACCCGGCTCAGGGTCCGGGACAGCGCATCGCCCTCGACGTACTCCATCACCAGAAAGGCGATCTGCTGGTCGCTGCCGTAGTCGTAGACGTCGACCACGCCCGGGTGGTTGATCGTCGCCATCGTCCGGGCCTCGCCCCGGAAGCGCTCGGCGAACCCGGGCTCATCCAGCAGCGCGGGCAGCAGCACCTTCACCGCCACCGTTCGCCCGAGCACCTCGTCGGTGCCGCGCCAGACGTCGCCCATGCCGCCACCGGCGATCCGCTCATCGATCCGGTAGCGGTTGCCGAGCTGCACGCCGGGGCTGAGGATCACTTGCCACCCCGGTCCTTGATGATCTCCTGGAAGACCTCGCCGGCGATCCGCGCCGCCTCGCCGCTGCCGGCGTCGCCGGCCCGCTCCAGCAGCACACAGATCGCCGAGATGGGCTGGCCGTCCTTCATGAGAAACCCGATGAACCAGCCGTGCGCCGGCACGCCGGGGGCGTTCTCCGCCGTTCCCGTCTTGCCACCGACCGTGTACCCGGAGATCTGCGCCCGCTTGCCGGTGCCGTTCTCGACGACGCTGACCATCATGTCCCGCAGGTCCGCGGCGACCTGCGGGGTGACCGGCTGGCGCAGCTGCTTCGGGTCGGCGGTGTAGTAGTTGGTGGTCCGGTCCGGACCGATGAGCTGCTGCACGAGGTACGGCCGCATCTGGCCGCCGCCGTTGGCGACCGTCGCCGCCACCAGCGCGCCCTGCAACGGGGTCATCCGCACGTCCCGCTGCCCGATCGCCGACTGGGCCAGCGCGCCCGGGTCGTCCTGCCCGTCCGGCCCCTGCATGCTGCCGGTCTCGCTGGCCGCCACCGGCCAGCCGCCGTCGTCGAGCTGGCCGACCGTGAGGTCCTGCTGGCCGAAGCCGAACGCCTGGGCCTTCTGCTTGATGACCTCGGAACCGAGCTTCACGCCCAGCCGGGCGAAGCCGGTGTTGCAGGACTCGGTCAACGCCTTGATGAGGGTGACCTCGTCCTCCGGACAGATCGTGCCGGCCTCGTTCCGGACGTCCGCCCCGGAGCCCGGCGGCCGGTAGACCGAGCCGGCCGGGATCTTGGTGTCCTTGGTGTAGCCGTTCTCCAGCGCGGCGGCCGAGTCGATGACCTTGAAGGTCGATCCCGGCGGCAGGGTCTCGCCCAGCGCCCGGTTGCGCAGCGGCTTGTCCGCGTCCTTGTCCAGCTGGTTGTAGGCGGCCTGGGCCTTCTCGGTGTCGTGCGAGACCAGTTGGTTCGGGTCGAAGCTCGGCATCGAGACCAGGGCCTGAACGGCGCCGGTCCGCGGGTCGAGGGCGATCACCGCCCCCTTGTCCACACCCAACCGGTTGTCGGCAAGCTGCTGGAAGGCCTTCTCCTGGGCGCGCTTGGAGATGGTCAGCAGCACGTTGCCGCCGGCGGTCTGGTTGCCGGTGAACATGTCCCGGAACCGGTCGGCGAAGAGCCGGTCGCTGGTGCCGGCCAGGAAGTCGTTCTCGCTGTCCTCGATGCCGACGGCCCCGAGGTTGACCGGCTTGTACCCGAGCACGTGCGCGTACTGCTCGCCCTTCGGGTAGCTGCGGGTGTAGCGCAGTTCGCCGCCGGTGTCCTTGCTGGTGGCCAGGGCGGTGCCGCCGGCCTCGATGTTGCCGCGCTTGCGGTCGTACTCGGCGACCTGGACCCGGCCGTTGTACGGGCTCGTGCGGTAATCGTCGGCCTTGTACGCCTGTACCCAGTTGAGGTTGGCGAACAGCAGGCCGAACAGGACCATCACCACGACGCCGACCTTGCGCAACGGTGCGTTCACGGGCGGATCACCTCCGTCTGCGCGCCGTGCAGCTTTTCCGGCTGGACCGATCCGCCGGAGGTACGGACCACCGGCGCCGCCTCGACCGGCCGGCGCGCGGCGTCGGACACCCGCAGCAGGATCGCGATCAGCAGCCAGTTCGCCATCAGCGAGGACCCACCGGCGGACATGAACGGAGTGGTCTGGCCGGTGAGCGGGATGAGCTTGCTGATCCCGCCGACGATCACGAAGACCTGGAGGCCGAGGGTGAACGCCAGGCCGCCGGCCAGCAGCTTGCCGAACGAGTCGCGCACCGCCAGCGCGGCCCGCAGCCCCCGCTCGACCACCAGCAGGTAGCACACCAGCAGCGCGGTGAGCCCGAACAGGCCGATCTCCTCGCCCAGTCCGGCGAAGATGAAGTCGTTCTGCACCTCGGGGATCTTCAGCGGCTGACCGCCGCCCGGACCGGTGCCGAACAGGCCGCCCGTGCCCAGCCCCAGCAGACCCTGGACCAGTTGGTAACCCTTCTCGTACGGATCGCCGAACGGGTCGAGCCAGATCTGCGCGCGGACGTAGAAGTTCGCGAACGGGCCGCCGACGGTGCCGCCGAGGAAGTACGCCAGGAAGGCGCCGCCGAAGAACAGCAGCAGGCCGATGATCAGCCAACTGGACCGCTCGGTGGCGATGTACAGCGTCACCACGAACATGCCGAAGTAGAGCAGCGAGGTGCCGAGGTCCTTCTCGAAGATCAGCACCAGCAGGCTCAGCATCCAGACCCCGACCACCGGCCCGAGGTCCCGCCCGCGCGGGAAGTCGATGCCCAGCACCCGGCGGCTGGCCAGCGACAGCACCTCGCGCTTGCGCACCAGGTAGTACGCGAAGAACGCCAGCAGGGCGAGCTTGGCGAACTCACCGGGCTGGATCGAGAAGCCACCGACCCGGATCCACAGCTTGGCGCCGTAGATCTCGGAGTACCGCGCCGGCAGCACCGCCGGGATCATCACCAGGATGATGCCGGCCAGGCCGAGCGTGTAGGCGTACCGGGAGATCGACCGGTGGTCCCGGACCAGCACCAGCAGGCCGGCCGCCAGCACCATGGCGGCCAGCGTCCAGGCCAGTTGCCGGCCGCCGATGCCGGCGAAGATCGGCAGGTGGACCCGTTCTTCGGGGTCGGCCCTGGCCAGGTCGAGCCGGCGCAGGAAGCCGACCCCGATGCCGTTGAGCAGCGCCACCGCCGGCACCAGCACCGGGTCGGCGTACGGGGCCAGGAACCGGATCGCCACGTGCAGCGCGAGGAAGAAGCCGGCGAGCACGGCCATCGGCACCCAGAAGTCGGGGCGAATGGTGCCCAGGACGTTCACCTCGACGGTGGCCGAGTAGCCGGCCACCAGCAGCAGCGCGAAGACCAGCAGCCCGAGTTCGGCGTTACGCCGGGCCCGGCTCTCCCGGATGCGCGGCATCTCGCCCGTGGCCGCGGGCGGCGCTGCGGATCCGGTTTGGCTGCTCACCGATCATCCCTGGGATAGCTGGGGGCCACACTCACTCCACCGACCGGCATCCGGTCGGATCGCCGGTCACCGGGGTCGAGTCGGACAGCGTCGGACTCGGCGCGGCTGACGGCGTACCGATGATGGCCGGTGCCGAGGGCGAGGCGCTCGGGTCCGTCGCCACCGGGATGCTCGGGTCGCTGGTCGGAACGGTCGCCGCGCCCGGGGTGGGTGACTCCTGCACCGGCGGGCTCGGCGGGCAGGTGGGCTTGAGGTTCAGGTTGGTCGGGTCGTCGTTGGTCAGCTCGGCCAGCCGCCGCTCCGCGTCGGGTTCGCTCTTGGCCTGGATGCCGAGCTTGACCCGCTCCTGCGCGGCGGTGGTCAGGTCCTCCAACCGGGTGGCGCTGGTGGCGTGCACGTTGGACAAATTGAGCCCGGCGACCTGCCCGGGGATGCCCTGGAAGACGGCGAGTTGCCCGTCCTCGGTCGCGCCGACGTAGTACTGCCGCTGGGTGTAGGCCCAGCCGCCCCACAGGCCGCCGCCGAGCAGTCCGAGCAGCACCACCAGCAGCAGGGCGGTGCGCAGCGGCCGGCGGCGGGGGCGCTCGGGATCGTCGTCCCGACCGGCCGGCGCGGTCGCCTGTTCCGGGCTGGCCGGTCGCGGCGGGGTGAGCGCGGAGGCCCGGGCGGCCGGGGTCGAGTCGTCGGCCGAGGTGGCCATCCCGCGATCCCGGGCCGCCGCACCGCCCACGATCGGCGCCGCCTCGACGATGTCCTGGTCGGTGGCGTCCGCCACCACCACGCTGATGTTGTCCGGCCCGCCGCCGCGCAGCGCGAGCTGCACCAGGCGCTCCACGCACTGCTGCGGGTCGACGAAGTCGCGCAGGGCGTCGCCGATGGTCTCGGCGCTCACCACCCCGGACAGGCCGTCGCTGCAGATCAGGTAGCGGTCGCCGGGCAGCACCTGCCGGACGGAGTACTCCGGGTCGATGTCGCGGCCGTCCAGCGCGCGGGTCAGCAGCGACCGCTGCGGGTGGCTGCTCGCCTCCTCCATGCTGATCCGGCCCTCGTCCACCAGCATCTGGACGTACGTGTCGTCCTTGGTGATCTGGCTGAACTCGCCGTCGCGCAGCAGGTAGGCGCGGGAGTCACCGACGTGCACCATGCCGATCTTGCTGCCCGAGAAGAGCATCGCGGTCAGCGTGGTGCCCATCCCCTCCAGTTGGGGATTGGCGTCGACGGTGTCCCGGAGTTGTTGGTTGGCGGTGTCGACGGCCGACCGGAGGGCGTCTACCAGGGCGTCGCCCGGTACGTCCTCGTCGAGCGGTGCCATCGCACCAATGACGATGTTGCTGGCGACGTCACCGGCGGCCATGCCGCCCATACCGTCCGCAACGGCGAGAAGCCGCGGACCGGCATAGACGGAGTCCTGATTGCCGTCTCGGATCAGTCCGCGGTCGCTGTGTGCCGCATAACGCAGGGTCAGAGTCATGGCCGTAATTCGAGAGAGGTGCGGCCGATCCGGATCGGCACGCCGAGGGGGACGGGGGTTGGTCCGGTGACCTTAGCGCGATCGAGATACGTGCCGTTAGTGGAGCCGAGATCCTCGACGAACCACTGGCCCCCCGTGGCACGAGCCGAGCGTGCCGGGCCGACGCGTAGTCGTCCGTGATGACCAGGGTGGAATCCTCCGCCCGGCCGATGGTGATCTGCGCTTCGCCCAGCGTGATCCGCGTACCGGCCAGTTGGCCGGCGGTGACCACGAGCTGGTGGGCCGCCCGGCCTCGCTTGACCTTGGCCGGCCGGTTGCCACCGGGGGTGGCCGCGCCCACGCCGCGGGGCGCGGCGACGAGCCGGCTGGACCGGGCGCCGGCGAAGAGGTCCCGCCGGATCACTCCGACGACGGTGAAGACGAAGATCCACAACAGGATGATGAAGCCGAACCGGGCGACGGTGACGACGAAAGCGGGCAAGATCTTTAGCCGTCCACGCGGAACGTCAGCGTGGTGGTGCCGAGCTGGATCATGTCACCGGGGTTGAGCGCGACCGCGGAGACCCGCTGCCCGTTCACCATGGTGCCGTTGGTGGAACCCAGATCGGTCAGCACCACCTGGGCGCCGTCGAAGTCCAGCCGGGCGTGCCGGCGGGAGATGCCGACGTCGGGCAGCCGCAGGGTCGCCTGGTCGCCCCGGCCGATCACGGTGGAACCCATCTGCAATGGATAGGTCCGACCGTCGCCGGAAACCAGCCGGATGTTGCGGCCACCCTGTCCGGGCGGCGGACCGTAACCACCGCCCTGGTCGTACGCCGGGTACTGCGGCGGCGCGTCGTAGCCGGAGTGCTGCACGGGAGCGACGTCGCCGCCGGTGTAGACCTCCGCGGTCACCCGGAACATGCCGGTGTCGAGCCCGTCGCCGCGCTCGATCTCGACGATGACGTCGCCGTACACCGTCCAGGCCTGCTCGCCGATGAACTCGGCCTGCGACTGCGCCAGCTCCTGGGCGAGCGCGGCTGCGTAGGGCGCCAGCCGGCTGTGGTCGTACGGCGAGAGATCGATCACGTAACGGTTCGGCACCAGCGTGCGCCCCCCGGCGAGTATCGCCTTGTGCGCCTCGGCCTCCCGCTGCATGGCGTTGAGGATCTCGACGGGGTGCACGACCCCCTTGAACACCTTTGCGAAGGCTCCTTCGACCAGGCCTTCCAACCGCTTCTCGAAGCGCTGCAGCACGCTCACCGGCTCCTCCTCGGGTCCCGAGGACATGATGGTATCCGGCCGGGTCGCGTGCAGCTCACACGCCGCTCGGCCGACTGCTGACCGGCCTGTCCTGACGACCGGAGTTCTCGTGCTACTCTTCCATCCGCCGCGGCCGGAAGCGACCACGGCGCACCTGGGACAGCGTAATATGTCCCGGCCCCCGATGATCGGTCGGGTCCGGGCGCCGACTACACTCGTCTCCGGTCACACAGCCACGGGGAAGTGGCGGAATGGCAGACGCGCACGGTTCAGGTCCGTGTGCCCGAAAGGGCGTGGGGGTTCAACTCCCCCCTTCCCCACCAGCACCGAAAGGCCCCGCCACCGCGGGGCCTTTCTTCGTACCGGGCGCCCCCGCCGCCGGGGTTATGCTCCGGTGGTTGTCCTGCACCCTCGAACCCCAGGAGTGGCGTGTGAGTGTCGCATTGGTGACCGGATCCGGTGGCCTGATCGGTGCGGAGGCGGTCCGCCACTTCGCCGGGCTGGGCATGGACGTGGTCGGGATCGACAACGACATGCGGCGCTACTTCTTCGGCGAGGACGGCTCGACCGCCGGGAACCTGCGCCGGCTCACCGACGACCTCGGCTCGGCGTACACGCACTTCGCCACCGACATCCGCGACCGGGACGGCCTGGAGCAGGTCTTCAAGAAGTACGGCTCGGACATCGCGGTGGTCATCCACACGGCGGCCCAGCCCAGCCACGACTGGGCGGCCAAGGAGCCGTACACGGACTTCGACGTGAACGCGGTCGGCACGCTCAACCTGCTGGAGAACACCCGCCAGCACGCCGTCGAGGCGCCGTTCATCTTCTGCTCCACCAACAAGGTCTACGGCGACCGGCCGAACAGCCTGCCGCTGATCGAGCAGGAGACCCGGTACGAACTGCCCGCGGATCACCCCTACCACCAGGGCGTGACCGAGGACATGTCGATCGACGGCTGCCTGCACTCCATCTTCGGGGTCTCCAAGGTCGCCGCCGACGTGGCGGTGCAGGAGTACGGCCGGTACTTCGGGATGCGTACCGCCTGCTTCCGCGGCGGCACGCTGACCGGCCCGGCGCACGCCGCGGCCGAACTGCACGGCTACCTGGCCTACCTGATGCGGGCCGTGATGGAGGGCCGCACGTACAACCTCTTCGGCTACAAGGGAAAGATGGTGCGCGACGCCATCCACTCGCACGACGTACTGACCGCGTTCGAGGCGTTCTTCCGCAACCCGCGCTCCGGCGAGGTCTACAACCTCGGTGGCGGCCGGCACTCCAACGCCTCCCACATCGAGGCGTTCCGGATGGCCGAGGAGATCAGCGGCCAGCAGGCGAAGATCAAGTACGTGGAACAGAACCGGATCGGCGACCACCAGTGGTGGATCAGCAGCATGGCCCGGTTCGAGGAGCACTACCCGGACTGGAAGATCACCTACGACGTACCGATGATCCTCCGGGAGATGTACGAGGCCAACGCCGAGACCTGGGTGCCGAAGGCGTGATCGATCAGGGCAAGCACAACGTACTCGGCGTCCTGGTGGACGCCGTGGACTACGACGCCGCCGCCGAACGGGTGGTGGGCGCCGCCCGGGACCGCCGGCCGTTCGCGCTGACCGCGCTGGCCGTGCACGGGGTGATGACCGGCGTGCAGGACCCGGAGCACAACGCCCGGCTCAACTCCTTCGACCTGGTCACCCCGGACGGCCAGCCGGTGCGCTGGGCGCTGAACCTGCTGCACCGGGCCGGGCTCACCGACCGGGTGTACGGCCCGACGCTCACGCTGCGCGTCCTGGCCCGGTGCGCCGACGAGGGCCTGCCGATCTACCTGTACGGCTCGACCGAGCCGACCCTGGCCCGCCTGGTGCCGGCGCTCGAACGGATGTTCCCGGCCCTCAAGCTGGCCGGTGTCGAGCCGTCGAAGTTCCGCTCGGCGCACCCCGGCGAGGACGTGGAGATCGCCGACCGGATCCGGAACTCCGGCGCCCGCCTGCTGCTGGTCGGGCTCGGCTGCCCGCGCCAGGAGGTCTTCGCGTACGCCATGCGGCCGCTGCTGGACATGCCGCTGCTGGCCGTGGGCGCCGCCTTCGACTACCACGCCGGCCTGCTCCGCACGCCGCCGCCGTGGATGCAGCGCGCCGGCCTGGAGTGGCTCTGGCGGCTCGGCCTGGAGCCGGGCCGGCTCTGGCGCCGGTACATCCTGCTCAACCCGGCCTACCTGGCCCGGTTGGCCGCCCAGCGCACCGGCCTGTGGAAGGCGACCCCGCCCGCCCCGGCGCAGACCCGCCTCACCACGTTCCCCGTCTGAGCCGGTCCGTACCGCCCCTACGGGCCGGATCTGCGGGCCGGCAGGGGGCCGCTCCCCGATGTCCGCGGCGCGCCGCTGCGCCAGGCTGCCTATATGGACGTCGAGCTGATCGTGATGCTGGCCGCCGGAGCGCTCTGGCTCACCGCCGGGCTCCTGGTGGACGGGTTGCCCCGGCACCGGACCGCCGCCGCGCTGGCCCGGTGGGCCGGCGCGGCGCTCGGGCTGGGCCTGGCCGGGGCCGTCGCCACCGCGGCGGCCGGCTTCATCGCGCTCACCGCCTCCGGTACGTCGCCGGCCGGATCGCCGGGTGCCGTGCCGGCGCTGCCCGCCCTGCCCGCGCTCGCCGTGGCGGCGTCGACGCTGCCGCGGCTGCGGCGGCTGCGGGCCGGCGCCGCGGCGCTGGTCGGGGTGCCGGACGCTCCCGTGCCGCCGGCGTTGCGGGCCGCGGCCGCGCATCCGCTCGTCGGCCTGCCGCCGCAGCTCGCCGCGCTGGCCGGGCTGCCGGCCGTGGTCATCGGGATCAGCGCCGTGGTCGTCGGGATCGACGCGGCGTCGGTGCCCGGCGGTCCGCTGCTGGGTCCGGCGAGCACTGTCGCGCTGCTCGCCGTGGTGACCATCGGCGTGCGCCAGGCACTCCGGCACAACCGGCTGGCCGAGCGGGCGTCCGCCGCCTTCCCGCTCCGCAACCCGGCGGCCGGCGGGCCGTACCCGGACCGGGGCGACACCGCCCGGCCGCGGTCGGTGCCCGGCACCGACCGGCGCGAGGCGGCACGGGTACGCGGCAACGCCGCGCCCGCCGCGCCGCCGGTGCCCGAGGCCGCGCCGCGCCAGGCGGAACCGGTGGCCGCGGAGGCGCCGTCAGCGCTTGCCGCCGCCCTGTGAGTAGAGCAGGTCGAGGATCGCCCGGGTCGCCTCGAACCACCGGTCGAGCCACTCCGGCGACGGACCGCTGCCCTTGGGCGGCAGCTCCATCAGCAGGCCGCGGAGCAGCGGGTGCTCCAGCAGGGGTTCGCCGTTGCCGGTCCAGTCGGCCGGCTCGAAGACCGGCTCGCTGAGGCCGGCCATGCTCAGCGACGGGATGGCGGCCGGTTCGGGCGGGCCGCCGCCGTCCCGGGCGGTGCCTTCGGTCGGCAACGGCGCCTCGGCCAGCATGCTGTCCCGGCGCGCGCCGCGGTACTTGCCGCCGAAACGCTCCGGTTTGCCCGGTCCGTTGCTCAGGTTCTCCGAATCGATCGTCATGGGGTCTCGCCCTCGCTCGGTCTCAGAACCCGCGAGCGGGTTGGCCGGCCAGCGCCGCACCGCCTGGTACAACGACAGGCCGCGCCGAGGGCGACGCCACGATCCATAACATTACGCCGGGTATCTATGCAGCCACCCCGAGCAAGATTGTCACGGTGAAACGGCCGCGGAAACGACCGACGCGGCGAAACGACCGACGCGGCCACCGCCGGCCGATGGCCGTTGGTGACCGCGTCGTGGCCGGCCGCCGCGTCGCGGCCGGTACTTCTTCTCTTACGGGGGATGGTGCGGTCAGTCCAGGTCGAACTCGCCGTCCTTGGCACCGCCAACGAAGGCGTCCCACTCGTCCGGCGTGAAGATCAGGGCTGCCCCGTTCGGGTTCTTCGAGTCACGGACCGCGATGGCACCGCTCACGAAGGCCACCTCGACGCAGTTGTCGCAATTGGGGCCACTACGTGAACTCTTGTACCAGGCGGCGTGACTCAGGTCGACGCGGAAACCTTTGGCCTCCACTTCCACAATGGCTCCTCTGCCAGCTTCGCTATCAGGGCGACGGATTCCTCCGGAGGGATAGCCGCCGTCCGGATGTGATCGAAAATGAAAATGTACTTCTGCAACTCTTCACTCTTCTCCAGGAAGAGCCCGCCGGTGGCGTTCTCGGCGTACACGACGTCGGGATCGCCCGCCTCCGGGAAGTCGAGGATAGTGAACGTGCCATCCATCCCGGCATGCCCGCCCGCCTCGAACGGCAGGATCTGGAGCGTCACGTTGGGCTGCTCGGCCGCCTCGGCCAGCCGCGCCAACTGCGCCCGCATGACGGCGTCGCCGCCCACCGGCCGGCTCACTACCGCCTCATCCAGCACCACCCACAAGTCGATCGGATCGTCCTGGCTCAGTAACGACTGACGGCCCAGCCGGACACGGACCCGTTGGTCGACCTCATCGGCGCTGATGTCGGGACGCGCAGCCCTGATCATGGCCTTGGCGTACTCGCCGGTCTGCAACAGGCCGGGCACGACCTGCTGCTCGTACGCGCGGATCGAACTGGCCGCGGCCTCCATCCCGACGTACGCCCCGGTGAGCACCGTGCTGTACGGATGCCACCAGCCCTTCTGCCGGGCCTCGCGGGCGATCTGCACGAGTTCGTCGCTCTCCGCGCCGACAACCCCGTAGATCCGCAGCATGTCGCGGACGTCCCGAGGGGTCGCGGAAGTGTGACCGGTCTCGATGCGGGAGATCTTGGAGGCCGAGCATTCGAGTTCCTCGGCCACGGATTCGATCGTGACGCCGGCAGTTTCACGGCGTCGACGCAGTTCCGCGCCGAGACGACGGCGGCGGATGGTCGGGCTCCGGCGCTCGGTCACCGGCGTCACCTCCGGTCGATCGCGCATGGGCGGCAACCCGCCGAGGGCGCGACGTCGATCGGCGGGCGGTCTTGGCGCAGCGGACAGAGTAGACAGTCGGCCGGACCGCGACGACGGAACCTTCGGCTAAGTCTGCCGCGCTGGCGTCGAGCAGTTCAAGCGTCCGGGCGCGGGATGGTCGATCCCGTGCAGATACTGACATGCAACTTGCATTGATCATGTTACTCATGCACCCTGTGCGTATGCCTCGGATCACTCAGCGTCTAACACGCCCCGGCGGGCGCCCGCGCGCCGGACCCGGCGTGCGGGGCTGAACGGCCGAGTCAGCTCGCGCGCCTCGACCCTCCGGGTGAAAGCCCTGCCGCTGGATGCCACGAGGCTGCGGCGGCGGGAGCGGTTCCCGGACGGTGTGGGGCGTTGGCCGGCCCGGCAGCCGGGCGAACCGGCTGCCGGACACGGCCGGCCAGATCACTCCACCGCACCGCGCGGCGCGTCCCAACCGGGCGACGTCCCCGCAAGGACGGCGGAGCCAGCACACCCGACCACCTCTCGCCGGCTGCGCCCTGGCGTCCGATCTCCCAGACCAGGAGTTGACGTGCTTCCCCGATCAGGCGACGTCCTGCAGGTGACCCGCGACGCGAGCGTGCAGTTCAACAACCCCATTCTCTTCCGGGTGATCCGCGTGCTCGACTGGCCGACCTACGACGGCTGGCTGTGGCTCGACGGATACGAACTCAACATGTCGGGCGACGCGGTGGAGCGGAGAACCATCTTCGTGCAGCAGAACGGGCTGCGGCGGTTCCTGTCGCCGGCCCCCGCCCCGCGTCGCGCGCCCGAGGCCGCCCGGACCGGACGGTTGGCCACCGGCCGAGCCCGGGTGTGACCGGACCGGGCCGGACCGGGTGTGACCGGGCCGGACCGGGCCGGGTGGCCCGGCCGCCGGCCGGGGTTGCCCGGCTGCTGCACCGCCGGGGCGGGGTTGCGCGGCTGCTCAGCCGCCGGGCGGAGGACTCGTCGGCGGCTCGGTGGGCTGGGTGGACGACGCGGTGCTGGGCGCCGCGGTCGGCGCCTGGGCGATGACCAGCGTCACCACCGCGCCGGGCGCGACCTCGGTGCCGGCGCCGGGGTCGGTCTCGATGACGGTGCCGGGTGGCTGCTCCGAACTGCGGAACTGGAGCCGGTAGTTCAAACCGGCCTGGTCCAGCAATGCTCGGGCGTTCTCTGTGGAGAGTCCGGTGACCGGCGGCACGGCGACCGCGGCCGCCGAGGTGGGCGCGGCCGAGGTCGGCGCGGCGGAGGTGGGCGCGGCGCTGGTGGGCGCCGCCGTGGTGGCCGGCGGGGTCGCGCTCGGCGTCGGCTCGGGTGCCGGCGAGCTGGACTGCAGGATGAACCAGACCCCGATCACCAGGGCCGACAGCAGCACCAGCGCCACGATGCCGAGCAGGATCGGCATCCACCACGGCCGCCCGTCGCCGCCGTCCGGTGCCTCCCACTCCGGAGCGGGGGCACCGCCCGGCCGGTTGCTGGACGGTGGCGGCACGCCGGCCCGTCCCGACCAGACCCGCGGGTCCGCCTCCTGGCGCCCGGTCGATCCGGCCGGCCCGGCCGGCGACATCGGCCGGGTGGCATCCGGCGGGTACGCCCCGGGGCGCAGCGGTTGGGTCTGCTCCGTCGGCGGGGACACCCTGGTGGCGTCGCCCGGTTCGTCGGCTCCGCCGGCTCCGGACGGGCGGGGCGACTCCGCGGTGTCGAACGGATCGAAGGCCCGGGTCTGGTCGGGCTCCCCGTCCGCCCCCGACCCCTGGGCTCCACTTTCTCGGTGACCCTCGCCCGGCTGACCCTGCTCCGGCATTGCCACGTCCTCTCCCCGGGGCCGGCAAGCCCACACGTCCAACCTATCCGGGTGACACCACCACCAGATCAGATCCGCGATACGTACCCCGTCAATCCGCCGACAGTCATCCATGGCCGAACGGCAACCTTCCATCGACCGAACGACACCGTCGTCTCGCGCTGGGTAGCATCGGCCGCCGCCGGACGGATCCGTTCCGCGGCACGGCTCGCCCCTGCGCCGGCCGCCCGCTACGCTGCCCCGCATGGCCGTACGAGGCTGGTTGGGAGAGGTCGCGACGGCCGTTGGTGTCGCGGCCGGTACGGGTGCCGCGCAACTCGGCCTGGGATACGGCCTCGGCATCATCGCCTGGCAGCCGGCCACCGACGCGACCGGCCAGCTCGCCTGGCAGACCGGGGTGGCCTGGGCCGTCTGGGTGTCGGCAACGGCCACGGTCTGCGGCGCGATCTGCGCGGCGCGACTCGGCAACTCCGGGTCCGGCGCGGCGCCGGGCGGCAGCCCGGGACTGACCGGTGGTCTCTGGCGGCTGGTGCTGGCCCTCGCGGCCGCGCTGGGCGGCCTGTTGACCGTCGCCCTGGTGGCGGTCCCGGCCCGCGCCGCGACCAGGGCGGAGGCATTCTCCCCGCAGACCATCGCGGCCGCGTACGCGGTGCTCGGCGTGCTGATCGGGGTGTTCGCCGCGATCTGGGCGCTGACCTCACCGGCGGTCGCCACCAACGTCCTGGCCACCCTGGTCTGGGTCTGGGCGTTGGCGATCGTCGCGGTCATCGACGGCGTGCTGGCCGGCGACCGGTCCTCCGGCACGCAACTGGGCATGTGGCGGATCACCGACGGCGACCGGTACTGGCTACGCGGCTATCTGTACTGGCCCGGCGCGGCGCTCTCGTTCACCTCGGCGCTGGTGTTCGGGGCCGTCGCGGCCCGCCGCCAGGCCGCCGACGCCGCGTTCCGGGTCGGCGCCACCGTCGCCGGGGCGGCGGGTCCGTTGCTGGTGGCCGCGGCGTACTTCCTGACCACGCCGCGACTCGCGGGGTTGCGCGCCGACCAGCTCCCGGCCCAGGTCATCGCGCCGTACGCGGTGGTCGTCGGGCTGCTCGGCTCGGCCCTGGTCGCGGCCCGCGCGCAGCGTCGGGACCGCGCCGGCACTCCGGCGACGGCGGCCGACACCGGGGCGGACCAGGCCGAGGCCGCGATCGGTACGGCGACCGGAGAGAGCGACCCGGACCGGCCGGACGGCCCGCGGCCGGTGGCCGGAACGGACGGGCCGGAGGCCGGACGGACCGGGGCGGACCCGGCGACCGGAGCCGACCCGGCGCGGACCCCGGCCGGCCGCAAGCAGACCGGGCCGAAGCAGACCGGGCCGGTGGGCCGGGCCACGGTGCCGACAGCGGACGCGGCGCCGGACGGGGCTGCCGACGGGGCGACCGACCGCAGGGCCACCGAGGGCGGCACCGCCCAGGGCACGCCGCCGGATCCGGGATCCGGGACGGGTACCGCGCGGGGCAGGTCCGCCCGGGGCGCCCGCGGCCGGGCGGGCCGGGTGCCGACCCAGCCGGGCGGTCCCGAGCAGTCCGCCACGGGCGGCGCCGGCGAGGGTACATCCGCGACCGGTTCCGACGGCTCCGCCCGCGGCAGGTCCAACGGCTGACCACCGGCCCGACCCGGACCGGCCCAGGTCACTCCACCCCGGCGCTTGACGGTCCGGGTGGTCGCTCCACCCCACCCCGGACCGGCGGTGGTCACTCCACCGGCCAGGTGTGCACCGGCTCGTTGGTCCGTTGCAGTTCGCCGTAGCGCTGGACCATGTGATGCAGCGCGGGCTGCCGGGCCATCCCCCGGCCGCGCTCGGCCGCGCGGACCGTCTCGGTCTGCCACACCGCACCGTTGCGCCGGGTCCGGCAGCGCTCCTCGATGATGCCGAGCAGCCGGTCCCGCTGGGCCGGATCCACCCCGAACCGGTCGAGCCCGGCGGCGGCGCGGGGCAGCAACACGTCCCGGACCAGATCGGTGACCCGTACCTCGCCGAGCCGCGGCCAGTAGACGGTGGCCTCGATGCCGCGCCGGGCCGCCGCGTGGAAGTTCTCCTCGGCGGTACTGAAGGTCAGTTGGCTCCACACCGGACGGTCCGCCTCGGACAGCTCCCGGGCGAGCCCGAAGTAGAACGCCGCGTTCGCCAGCATGTCCACCACGGTGGGTCCGGCCGGCAGCACCCGGTTCTCCACCCGCAGGTGCGGGCGGCCGTTCATGATGTCGTAGACCGGGCGGTTCCAGCGGTAGACGGTCCCGTTGTGCAGCCGCAGCTCGGCGAGCTGGGGCACGCCCCCCTCGTGCAGGACCTCCACCGGGTCCTCGTCGTCGCAGATGGGCAGCAGCGGCGAGAAATAGCGGACGTTCTCCTCGAAGAGGTCGAAGATCGACGTGATCCACCGTTCGCCGAACCACACCCGCGGACGTACCCCCTGGGCCTTCAGCTCGTCCGGCCGGGTGTCGGTGGCCTGCTCGAAGAGGGCGATGCGGGTCTCGGCCCAGAGCTGCCGCCCGTACAGGTAGGGGGAGTTGGCGCCGAGCGCCACCTGGACCCCGGCGATGGCCTGGGATGCGTTCCAGACGTCGGCGAAGCTGTCCGGCGCGACCTGGAGATGGAACTGGAGGCTCGTGCACGCGGCCTCCGGGGCGATCGAGTCGGTGTGCGTCTCCAGCCGCTCCACGCCCCGGATGTCGAGCTCGATGTCCTCGCCCCGGGCGGTCACGATCTGCTCGTTGAGCACCTGGTAGCGCTCGTTCGCGGAGAGGTTGTCCACGACCAGGTGCCCGGCCGTCAGGGTGGGCAGGATGCCCACCATCACGATCTGGGCGTCGAAGCCGGCCGCCCGCTCGTCGGCCCTGGCCAGGCTGTCCCGCAGGTCCTGCTCGTAGTCGGCGAACCCGTTGCCGTCGATCAGCCGCGGCGCGGCGTTCAGCTCCAGGTTGAACCGGCCCAGCTCGGTCTGGAAGTTGGGATCCGCCAGGTTGGCGAGGATCTCCGAGTTGCGCATGGCCGGCTCGGCGAGGCCGTCCATCAGATTCAGCTCGATCTCCAGGCCGGTCATCGGCCGGTCCGCGTCGAAGCCGAAATCGTCGAGCATCAGGGCGAAGACGTCCAGACAGCGACGGACCTTCTGCCGGTAACGCACCCGATCTTCTCGGGAGAAGACGCCCTGCGAGACGTCGCGGCCCATTGTGCCCTCCAGGTACGCGGCGGCGGACGATTCATCCTGCCTTACCCGGACGGTCCGCGCGATCACAGTGGGCTCAGTCACGCGGCGGCCCGCATCCGGATGCCGGATGCGGGCCGCCGGACGTGCCGGATCGGGACCGCCGGATCAGGACTGGCGGACGCCTTCGCCCTCGATCTCGATCTTGATCTTCTTGCCGACCAGGACGCCGCCGGTCTCCAGGGCGACGTTCCAGGTCAGGCCGAAGTCCTCGCGGTCGATCTCGGTGCTCGCGGTGAACCCGAAGATGTCCTGCCCGAACGGGCTGCGCCCCACGCCCTCGAACTCCACCTTGAGCTCGACCGGGCGGGTCACCCCGTGGATGGTCAGCTCGCCGGCCAGGACGAACTCGGAGCCGCTGTGCGAGGTGACACCGGTGCTGCGGAACTCCAGCGTCGGGTACTTCTCAGCGTCCAGGAAGTCGGCGCTGCGCAGGTGCGCGTCCCGGTCGTCCTGACCGGTGGTGATGCTGGCCGCACCGATGGTGGCCTGCACGGCGGACTCCAGCGGGTCCTCCGCCACGGTGATGGTGGCGGACGCCTCGGTGAACTCCCCGCGCACCTTGCTCACCATCATGTGCCGGGCCACGAAGCCGACCCGCCGGTGCGCCGGGTCGAGCTGGTAGGTACCGGGGGCCGGAATGGTGAGGCCCTGCCACTCGCGGGTGACGCCGGTGCTGGTGGTCATGCGGAACTCCTCTGGGAACTGGCTTGCCGATCAGATGTCTGACTAAGCAACTATAGTCGCAGCAATATTCCTCCCGTCAAGTTCCTGTAGGATGGACGGGTGACCGAGAACGTCTTCGACGACCCCCGCATCACGGCACTCGGCCTGCTCGTCGAGACGTACTCCGGGCTGGCCGGCCGATTCGCCACGCAGTTGGAGGAGCACAACCTGTCCGTGGTCGAATTCGAGGTGTTGATGCGGCTGGCCCGCTCCCCCGGACACCAGCTGCGGATGAGCGACCTGGCGGCACAGACCTCGCTCTCCACCAGCGGGGTGACCCGGGTGGTGGACCGGATGGAGCGGGACGGCCTGCTCTGCCGGCGCGCCTGCCCGTCCGACCGGCGCAGTTCGTACGCCGTGGTGACCCAGTCGGGCCGGAACCGGCTGAACAGGGCGCTCCCCGACCACCTGCGCATCATCGAGCAGTGGTTCACCGGACAGCTCAGCCCGGAGGACCTTGATCACCTGCTCGTCTCGCTACGCACCGTGCGCGACGCGGTGCACCCCGGCGCCACCGCGGGCAGCGTCGCCAACCCGGCCGACGCGCACCACGAGCAGCCGGCGACGGTCATCGACACCGGGCGTGACGAGCGGTAACACCCGCCGCACGGCCCTGCCCGGAGCGACCCGGAACACCGGCAGAAAGACCGGCAGAAGTCATCCGGAGAGCGCAACACTTGGGACCAAAGGCGCAAAACACCCGGCAACGCTGGCTACTGTCTCCAGGCGGGGGGCACGGGCGTGGCGTGGATGGACGCGAGCGAGGGGCTGTCGGGGGCCGATCCATCCGCGCCACCTCGGGCGGTCTGGACCGGCGTTGACCCATCAGGGGGTTGGGTCAACGCCGGTCAGAGCGTTCCGACCCGGAGATCACCGCCCGAACAACATCGGCGCTCAGACATCGGCGCTCAGACATCGGCGCTCGGTAGATCACCGCCCGGACATCTCCGCCCCAGCGGCTCGGTCCAGCGACGGCTCGGTCCAGCGACGGTTCAGTCCAGCGACGGGCGGGGCGCGGGTATCGACCCGACCGAGTCGAGCAACGCGCGCTCCTGCGGCAGCAGACTGATCGCCGCGTCCCGGCAAGCCTCGTCCAGGCGGACCCGCTGCGCCGCCCGGGCGTCCGGATCGTCGGTGCTCACCACCAGGCCGACCAGGGCCTCCACCACGTCCCGCGCGTCCCGGGCGTGCGTGCTGGCCCGTTCCGCCGCGGCGAACCACTCGGCCGCCCACTCCCGATCACCGCGGCGCAGCGCCAAGTGCCCCTCCAGCAGGGCGATCGTGCCGTCCTCCCGCATCGGCCCCGAACCGGCGGAGATCATCGGGCCATCGCCGATCCCGCCGGACGGCTCGACCGGCGGGAGCGTGCCTCGCAACTCGACCAGCACCGCCTCGGCCTCGGTCACCCGGCCGTCCTGCGCCAACGCCAGGCCGACCGTGCCGAGCACCCGGCGCCGGTGACCCGGATCGCCCAGGTCGTCCAGGACCCGCGCCACCCGCCGGCCGTGCTGGGCGGCCTCGCCGTACCGGCCGTCCAGCCGGGCCACCTCGGCCAGGTTCGCCCGGGCCAGCACCCGCAGCCGCTCCTCACCACACTGCGCCGCGAGCCGATCCACCGCGGCCAGCCGGCGCCGGGCCGCCGCCAGATCACCGACCCGGATCTCGTGCCAGGTCAGATTGTTCTGCGCCACGGCCATGTCCCGGGTCCGACCCGTCCGACCCGCCAGCGCCAGCACCGCCTCGCCGTGCCGCCGCGCCTCCCCGTGCCCGCCCACCGCCGTGTACAGCCCGCACAGCACACTGCGGGCGACCAGCTCACCCGCCACGTCGCCGGCCTGCTGGAACTGCCACAACGCCTCCTGGACGGTGGTGAGTTCCCGCGGCCCCTCGCCGTGCTCCTGCGCCAACTGCGCGATGCCGATCTGCGCCCAGGCCCGCAGCACCGGGTCCGCGTCGGCGGTCCGCGGATCGTCCAGCAACCGGCGCAGCCACTGCCGGCCGGACCGGTCCCGCCCGCGGAACCGCCACCAGCGGGGCAGCGCGGCCGCCAGCCGCAGCGCCGTGTGCGGATCGTCGATGGCGGCGTGCGCGAGCGCGGCCCACAGGTCGGGGGTCACCTCGTCCAGGGTCCCGACCGCGCGGATCAGGTTCGCACCCACCAGCTCCGGCGCGACCCGGTTGGCCAGGTTCGCCAGCACCACGGCGTGCCGGCGCCGGATCTGGGTCAGCTCGCCGTCGGCCGCCGCCCGTTCGGTGGCGAAGTCCCGCACCACGTCCAGCAGCCGGAACCGGAACTCGCCGGTGCCCCGGGCGCTCAGCAGACCCAGCGCCAGCAGCCGGTCCAGCAGCGACACGGGATCGGCCGGCGGCGGCCCGGCCTCGACATCGGCCTCGATCCGCGCGGGACCGCCTGCACCGATCGGTTCCGGCCCGTCCAGCATCGCCTCGGCCAGCTCCACGGACCAGCGGTTGCGGAACACCGCCAGCCGGCGCAGCGCCGCCCGCTCGTCCGGCTCCAGCAGCCGGTAGCTGGCGGCCACCGCGTCCCGCAGCGTCACCGCCACGGCCTGCCGGGTGGTGGACGGGCTGGACAGGTCCAGCACCCGATCGCCGTACCGCAGCAGCATCTCGTTGAGGTCGAGGATCCGGCCCCGGGCGGCGGCCAGCTCGATCGCGAGCGGCAGACCACCGAGCCGGTGCACCAGACCGACCAGGGCCGGCAGCTCGTCCGGCCGCGGCGGCTCGGGGCGTACCTGCCGCAGGCGGCGGAGAAAGAGTTCCACCGCCGGATAGTGGGCGGCCACCGCGAGATCCGGCCGGGCGTCCGCGGGCGGCACCTCCAGCGGGGTCACCGGCCAGACCCGCTCGCCCGGCAGCCCCACCGGATGCCGGCCGGTGGCGAGCACCCGCAGCCTCGGCGCGCGCACGGTCAGCCAGTGCACCGCCTCGGCGACCGGCGCGGGCTGCCGCTCGACGGCGTCCACCAGCAGCAGCGTCGGCCCCTCCGCGAGCCGCACCGGCAGGTCGTCGGAGCGGGCCACCCCGAACACCATGGCCACCGCGGAGAGCACGTCGTTGGCGGACGAACCCTCGGTGATCACGATGCCGGCGATCCCGCCCGGATGCCGGTCCGCGATCCTGGCCGCCACCGCCAGCGCCAGCCCGGTCTTGCCCACCCCCGCCAGCCCGACCAGGCTCACCACCGGCGGAGCGGCACCGTCCGGGGCGCCCAGGATGCCGCTCAGCTCGGCCACGTCCTGATCCCGGCCGACCAGTTCGACCGGCGCCGGCAGGCCGAGGCTGGATGCCCGGACCGGCTGCTCATCGGCCGCCCGGACCGCCGCCGGGCCGCGCGCGGTGGACAGGAACTGCAACCGGTCCTCACCGGTCAGGCCGAGCGCCGAGGCCAGCAGCTCGACCGTGGTGCGCTGCGGCCGGGTCGCCCGCCCCCGCTCCAGATCACGGACGGTCCGCACCCCGATGCCGGCCCGCTGCGCCAGTTCGGACTGGGTCAGCCCGACGGACCGGCGCCGGTTCCGCAGCAACTCGTCGAGGGTCACCGGTCCCCGGGTGGTCCCATGATCCTCCGCCATGGCCGGAAGGGTACGCAGAGCAGGCGACACGGGGGACCGCTCCGTCGATGTGCCGACGGATGACCGCCGGAAATCCGACAGTTGACCCGCTGGTCAGACAGCCGGCACCCGGGGCGCGTCCGGCACCCGGTCCACGACCCGCCGCCGCCGGCCCGGCCAGGCCGGAATCCACCAGTTGCGGTGCGCCAGCAGGTGCATCAGCGCGGGCAGCAGCAGCCCGCGGACCAGCGTCACATCGATTGCCACCGCCACCGCCATGCCGAAGCCGACCTCCTTGACCGCGCTCAGCCGGCCGGTCAGGAAGCCCAGGAAGACCACCGTGATGCAGGCCGCCGCGAGCGTCACGACCGGCCCGGTCCGGCCGATGCCGGCCAGCACCGCGCGGTCGGTGGCGGCGGCCCCGGCTCCGGCGCCGGCGCGGCGCCACTCCCGGGTGATCCGGGCCAGCAGGAACACCTCGTAGTCGGTCGACAGGCCGACCACGAAGACGAGCAGCAGCACCGGCGTCGTCACGTCGACGGCACCGGGGCGTACCCCCAGCGCCCCGGCCGCGACGCCGTGCTGGAAGACCAGCACGAGCAGCCCGAGGCTGGCCAGCAGGGTGAGCGCGGTCAGCAGCATGCCCTTGACCGGAATCACCACCGAGCCGGTGAGCAGGGACAACGGAACCGCCGCGGACAGCGCCAACGCCAGCAGCGCCAGCGGCAGCCGGGCGCGCACCGACTCCTGGTAGTCGACAAGCTCCGCCGCCGGCCCGCCCACCAGCATCGGAACCGGGCTCGGCAGCCCGCGTACCTGGGTCACCAGCTCACCGGACGCGGTGCCGCCGGGGCCGCCCGCGGGGGTCACGTCCAGCACCGTCGTCCCGACCGGTACGTCGGGTCGGGGTTGGGTCCGCAGCACCCGCGGAAGCCGGTTGATCCGGTTGATCATGTCGCGGACCTCGGCGCCGCCCGGATCGCCGGCCAGCACCACGGTCAACGCCGGAGCCCGGTCCGCCTCGAAGTCCCGCTGGAGCACCTCGTACGCCCGGCGGGCCTCCGCCTCCGGTGGCAGCGCCCGCACGCCCGGGTCGGCCAGCCGGGCGCCGAACAGCAGCGGCAGGGCGAGCAGCAGCAGCGCACCGGCCACGCCGATCAGCACCGGCACCGGGCGGCGCTGCGCGTACCGGGCCAGCCGGAGCAGCGGGGTGCCGGGTACCGCGGACGGGAGCCGGCGGGGCGGCCCGATACGCGGCCGGCAGACTGCGAGCAGCGCCGGCACCAGGGTGACCCCGGCCAGCGTCGCGACCAGCGCGACCACCACCCCGCCGTAGGCCATCCCGGCCAGCAGCGGCTGGCCGAACAGCGTCAGGGCCGCCATCCCCGCCGCCACGGCGGCGCCGGCGACCAGGACGGTACGCCCGGCGCCGCGCACCGTCCGCGCGATCAGATCGGCGGTCGGCGCCGCCCCGGCGGCCTGTTCCTCGCGGAACGCGGCCACCAGCAACACCGCGTAGTCGACGGCGAGACCGGTACCGAGAAGGGTCACCACGTTGACCGTGAACTGCCCGACGCCGGTCACCCGGTCCAGCGCGAGCAGCGCGCCGAGGGTGCCGGCGACGGTGCCGAGCGCCGCGACCAGCGGCACCATGCCGGCAACCGGGCCGAGCACGACGAGCAGGAGCAGCAGCAGGACGCCGAGCGCGACGGACTCCCCCCGCGCGGCGTCCCGGCCGGCCTGGTCGACGAAGGTCCGATCGGCCAGCGGCGCACCGCCCACCAGCACCCGCGGGGCGTCGATCCGGTGCAGCAGGTCGACCACGCCGTCGGCCAGCCGCCGCAGGTCCGGCTCGGACAGTCCGCGGGCGAGTTCGACGGTCACCAGGCTGCTGCGGTTGTCCGCACCGATCCGGCTGCCGCCCGGGTCGTAGAGGTCCCGCACCTCGACCACGCCGGCGGTGGCCCGCAGCCGCGCGGCGATCCCCTGGACGCTGGCCACCAGCGGCGGATCGTACGGGTCGCGGTCACCCACCACGGCCACGATCAGCGGACCCTCGGGCAACAGGTCCGCGATCCGCTGCGCGGCCACCCGGGACTCGGCGTCCGGACGCAGCGGCCCGTCGTCGCCGACCCGGTGCATCAGCGGGCCGGCGGCGAGCGCGCCGATCAGCGCCAGTGCGCCCCAGCCGGCGAGCACGACCCAGCGCCGGCGGTACAGGGCGCGGCCCAGCGCAGCCAGCATGGCGACCTCCGCGGCGGCGGCACCGTGCCGCCCGCGGGTCCAGCCAAGCAGCCACCCCGGGCGGCCGGATCGGTCGTACGGCCGAGCCGACTGTCAGTGATCCGTCACGTTCCGTGTCGGATGCGAGCCGGGTTCGCCGTACCGGACGGGAGCCCCGCCGCGTCGGCGGCCGTGACGTCCGTCGTCGGCGGCCGTGACGTAGGTCGCCGGCGGCCGTGACGTAGGTCGCCGGCGAACACAACTTCCGTCGCCGGCGACTGCCGGTCAGAGCCCGAGGTCGCGGGCGATGATCATCCGCTGCACCTCGGACGTGCCCTCGCCGATCTCCAGGATCTTGGCGTCCCGCCAGAACCGGGCCACCGGGTACTCGTTCATGAAGCCGTACCCGCCGTGGATCTGGGTGGCCTCGCGGGCGTTGTCCACCGCGATGGTGCTGGCGTGCAGCTTCGCGATCGCGGCCTGCCGCTTGAAGTCCTCGCCGGCGAGCATCCGGGCCGCGGCGTCGTAGTAGGCCAGCCGGGCGGTGTGGGCGCGCAGCTCCATGTCCGCGATCTTGAACTGGATCGCCTGGTAGTTGCCGATCGGCTGGCCGAACGCCTGGCGCTCGCCCGCGTACCGCACCGACTCGTCCACGCAGCCCTGGGCCAGCCCCACCGACAGCGCGGCGATCGCGATCCGCCCCTCGTCCAGGATCCGCAGGAACTGGGCGAAGCCGCGACCGCGCTCCCCGAGCAGGTTCTCGGCCGGTACGCGACAGTCGTCGAAGGTCAGCTCGTGGGTGTCCGAGGCGTTCCAGCCGACCTTCGAGTACCCGGGCGCCACGGTGAAACCCGGCGTCCCGGAGGGCACGATGATGGTGGAGAGTTCCTTGGCACCGTCCGGCCGGGTGCCGGTGACCGCGGTGACCGTGACCAGCGACGTGATGTCCGTCCCGGAGTTGGTGATGAAGGCCTTCGAGCCGTTGATCACCCACTCGTCGCCGTCCAGCACGGCCCGGGTGGCGGTACCGCCGGCGTCGGAGCCGAAGCCCGGTTCGGTGAGTCCGAACCCGGCCAGCGCCTCGCCGCTGGTCAGCTTCGGCAGCCACCGCGCCTTCTGCTCCGCGCTGCCGAACCGGTAGATCGGCATGGCACCGAGCGAGACGGCCGCCTCCAGGGTGATCGCGACGCTGGAGTCGACCCGGGCCAGTTCCTCCAGGGCCAGGCAGAGCGCGAAGTAGTCACCGCCCATCCCGCCGTGCTCCTCCGGGAACGGCAGCCCGAACAGGCCCATCTTGCCCATCTGCCGCACGATCTCGTACGGGAAGGTGTGCCGCTCGTAGTGCTCCGCGATCACCGGCGCGACGACCTCGCGGGCGAACTCGCGGACCGACTCGCGCAGCGCCTCCTGCTCGTCGGTCAACCGGAAGTCCATGGGTTCCTCCTGGAGATGGGCGGTCCCGGGTCGCTTGTGACGGGGCCCCGGACGGGGTGACGCCTGGACGGGAATGACACCTAGACGGGAGTGACGCCGTGCCGGCGCCGGGAGAAGTGCCGATCCTTGCCGCGCGCCGCCGCGAACCGGCGGATCAACTCGGTACGCAGTTCGTGCGGCTCGACGATCGCGTCGATGACCAGCTCACTGGCCAGCCGCACGATGTCGATGTCCCGTTCGTACGCCTCGCGCCGCTCCGCCACGAAGGCGGCCCGCTCGGTCTCGTCGGCGATCGCCGCGATCTTGTTGGCGTAGACCGCGTTCACCGCGGCCTCGGCGCCCATCACCGCGATCTTCGCGGTGGGCAGCGCGATCGTGGCGTCCGGCTCGAACCCCGGCCCGGCCATCGCGTACAGCCCGGCCCCGTACGCCTTGCGGACCACCACACAGATCTTCGGTACGGTCGCCTCGGAGATCGCCGTGATCATCTTGGCGCCGTGCCGGATGATGCCCTGCTTCTCCACGGCCGCGCCGACCATGAACCCCGGTACGTCGGACAGGAACAGCAGCGGCACGTTGAACGCGTCGCAGAGCTGGACGAACCGGGTCGCCTTGTCCGCCGAGTCGACGAACAGCACGCCGCCCTTGAACATCGAGTTGTTGCCGACCACGCCGACGACCTCGCCGTCCAGCCGGCCGAAGCCGATGGTCAGCTCCTTGGCCCAGAGCGCCTGGATCTCGAAGAAGGAACCCTCGTCGAGCACGCCCCTGGCGTACCGGCGCATGTCGAACGCCTGCCGCTCGCTCGCCGGCACCAGCGCGGCGAGGTCGGCGCCGGCCGGCGCGGCGACGGCGGGCGCCGCGGGCGGCGGCTGGGTCCAGTTCGCCGGCAGGTACGACAGGTAGCGGCGGACCACCTCCAGCGCGTCGGCCTCGCTCTTGCACAGGAAGTGCCCGACGCCCGACTCGGCGCAGTGCACCCGGGCGCCTCCCATCGCCTCCAGCGTGGTCTTCTCGCCGGTGACCATCTCGACCATCCGGTCCGAGCCGAGGTACATGCTGGCGTTGCCCTCGACCATGGCCACCACGTCGCAGAACGCCGGGATGTATGCCCCGCCCGCGGCGCTCGGCCCGAACAGGGCGCAGACCTGTGGGATCGACCCGGAGGCGCGGACCTGGTTCCAGAAGATCTTCCCGGCGCCCCGCCGGCCGGGAAACAGGTCGACCTGGTCGGTGATCCGGGCGCCGGCCGAGTCCACCAGGTAGACCATCGGCTGACCGGCGGCGTACGCCCGCTCGATGATCCTGATGATCTTTTCGACGGTACGCGCGCCCCAACTGCCGGCCTTGACCGTGGAATCGTTGGCCATCAGGTACACCGGCCGGCCGTCGATGCTGGCCTGGCCGGTCACCACGCCGTCGGCCGGCAGCGAGTCGGCCGGGGCGCCGGAGCCGGCCGGGGCGCCGTTGTGGGCGTTGGCCAACATCCCGTCCTCGACGAAGGAACCCTCGTCGACCAGCAGCGCGATGCGTTCCCGGGCGAACAGCTTGCCCTTGGCCGCGTTCGCCGCGTGGTACTTCTCCGCGCCGCCGGCCCGGACCCGCTTCCGCAGTTGCTCCAGAGCCTCACCGTCGAGCGTCACGCCAGCTCCCTTGCCGAAGGTCGACCGCCCGGCCGGCCCGTCCCCGGAACCGACCTGAACGATCGTTAGGTTAGCGCATGCGGCGCCGTCCGGGCGAGCGGACCCGACCAACACAGCGGGACACCAACACCCGGGACACCGGCGTACGGACACCGGCGTACGGGGCACCGGCGCCGCTCACGCCGGCGTCAACCGGGTACGCGGGCCGGCGCGCAGCACCCCGGACGGCAGTTCCCGCCGCACGATGTCCTCGGCCAGCTTCGCCGCTTCCAGCAGCGCATCCAGGTCGATGCCGGTGTCGACGCCCATGTCGTGCAGCATGTGCACCACCTCCTCGGTGGCCACGTTGCCGCTGGCGCCCGGGGCGTACGGGCAGCCGCCGAGGCCGCCGACGCTGGCGTCGAACTCGGTGATCCCCAACTCCAGCGCGGTCAGCAGGTTGGCCAGCGCCGTACCCCGGGTGTTGTGGAAGTGCAGCAGCATCGGCACGTCGGCGTGCCGCTCCCGGACGGCGGTCAGCAGGTCCCGGACCCGGCGCGGCGTACCCATCCCGGTGGTGTCGCCGAACGCCACCCGGTCGGCGCCGTCCGCCACCACCCGGTCCACGATGCCGGCGACCCGCTTCGGGTCGATGTCCCCTCGTACGGACACCCGAAGCTGGTCGCGATGATCACCTCGGCCGTCGCCCCGCTGCCGTGCAACAGCGCGATCAACTCGGCGATGTCGTCCAGCGACTCGTCGGTGGACCGGTTCACGTTGCGCCGGTTGTGCGTGTCGCTGGCCGAGACGACCACCTCGATCTCGGTGAACCCGGCCGCGAGCGCCCGGTGCGCACCGCGCGTGTTCGGCACCAGCGCGGAATAGCGTACGGCCGGGTTCCGGGCCGCCCGCTGCCACACCTCGTCGGCGTCGGCCATCTGCGGGATGGCCCTCGGGTGCACGAACGAGACGGCCTCGATCCGGCGTACGCCCGTGCCGGAGAGCGCGTCCAGCAGCCGGACCTTGGCGTCCGTGGGCACCGGATCCTCGTTCTGCAACCCGTCCCGCGGCCCGACCTCACGGATCGACACGGAATCCGGCAGTTGGTTCATCTGGTCACCTCGCTGGCCGTCGGCCCTGGTCGGATGGAGGCGACCCTACCGCTCGTTAAGCCGGCCACCCAGCCCGGCGCGACGCTCGACACCGCCAGGGCGGGTTGTGCGGCGCCGGACCACCGGCGCCGAAGACCATCCGGAGAGACCGTGCCGGGATCGAACACATCTTTTGCAGCTATGCCTGAGAGTCATTTTTATGACTCTCAGGCATAGCTGCAAAAAAGGTTTGTCGCGGTCAGCGAGGTCACCGTCCGTGACGACCGATGAAGGTGGACCACCGATGGAGATGGACCCCGGGACACGAGGTCCTGATCGGCCGGCAGGTTCCGGCTAGGCCCGGCGCGACGGCGGCCACCCGCGTCCGGTGGACGCGGGTGGCCGCCGCGTGGTCAGCGCATCCGGGAGACGATGCCGGTGTCGTAGTCGCCGGAGACGAACTCGGCGTTCTCCAGCAGCTCGGCGAAGAACGGCAGGTTGCACTTCGGCCCCGCCACCTCGAAGCCGGCCACCGCGGCCCGCGCCCGCTCGATCGCCTCGGCCCGGTCCGCGCCGGAGACGATCAGCTTGGCCATCAGCGAGTCGTAGAACGGGGTCACCGTGGTGCCGGCCGCGTACCCGGAGTCGACCCGCACGCCCTCGCCGGTCGGCTCGACCCAGTTGGTGATCGCCCCGGGGCCGGGCAGGAACCGCTTCGGGTCCTCGGCGTTGATCCGCAGCTCGATCGCGTGTCCCCGCGGCGCGAGCGCGTCCGGGTCGAACGTCGGCGGCGGCCCGGCGGCGACCCGGAGCTGTTCCTCGACCAGATCCACCCCGTAGACCAGCTCGGTGACCGGGTGCTCCACCTGGAGCCGGGTGTTCATCTCCAGGAAGAAGAACTCCCCGGCCGAATCCGACCCGCCCGGCACCAGCAGGCACTCCACCGTGCCGGCGTTGCGGTAGCCGACGGCCTCGCCGGCCCGCACCGCGGCGGCCAGGAACCGCTCCCGCAGCTCGGGCGAGACGGCGGGCGACGGGGACTCCTCGACCAGCTTCTGGTTGCGTCGCTGGACCGAGCACTCGCGCTCGCCCAGCGCCACGACCCGGCCGTCCGCCAGGCCGAGGATCTGCACCTCGACGTGCCGCACCCGGGGAAAGTAGCGCTCGATCAGCACCGAGCCGTCGCCGAACATCCGCTCGGCGAAGGCGTGCACCTTGTCGTACTCGGTGCGCAGCGCGGCCTCGTCGGCCGCGACGCCCATCCCCATGCCGCCGCCGCCCGCGGCGGCCTTGACCATCACCGGGTAGCCGATCTCGGTCGCCGCGGCGACCGCCGCGGCCGCGTCCTCGGCCGGGTCGGCGGTGCCGGGCGCCACCGGTACGCCGGCGGCGGCCATCAGGTTCCGTGCGTTGATCTTGTCGCCCATCGCGTCGATCGCCTCGGCGGACGGACCGACCCAGATCAGGCCGGCCGCCTCCACCGCGCGGGCGAACTCGGCGTTCTCGGACAGGAAGCCGTACCCGGGGTGGATCGCCTGCGCACCGGTGGACTTGGCGGCCGCGAGGATCGCCTCGACGTTGCGGTAGCTCTGCGCCGGGTTCGCCGGCCCGACGCAGACCGCCTCGTCGGCCTCGGCCACGAACGGCATCCCCGCATCCGCCTCCGAATAGACGGCGACGGCCCGGATCCCGAGCCGGCGGGCGGTCCGGATCACCCGTCGGGCGATCTCGCCCCGGTTCGCGACGAGTAACGACTCGATCATTCTGTTTTGTCCTCCCGGTCCTACGGTCGTGGCCGGTGCTAGGACACCACGCCCGACCCCGGGGTCAGCACTCTGGGTCCCCCACCAAGGCCGCGAGCGTGGCGGCCCGCAACAAGGCCGCACGACGATCCCTGTCCACCTCTCCACCCAGGAACGGGGTGGAGTTCATCAACCCGAACGCCGAGTGCGCGAGCACCCGGGCCTCGCTGGCCGGCAGCGTCGGGCGGAGACCTGTGAGCACGTTCACCCACTCCTCCACGTACAGGCGCTGCAATCGGCGGATCTGCCGGCGTGGCTCCTCCGGCAACCGGTCGAGTTCGTGCAGGTGCAGGGCGATCACCGCCGGATTGGCCAGCGCGAAGTCGACATGGAAGTCGATGAGCGACTCCAGCGCCGCCCGCGCGTCGCCGGGATGGGCGAGCACCCGGTCCCGGCCGCCCGCGAGCAGCCCGTCACTGACCGGTACCAGCGCCGCCGCCAGCATCGCCTCCTTGCCGGCGAAGTGGTGGTAGAGGGCGGGACCGGTCACCCCGGCGGCGGACCCGATGTCGTCCATCGAGACGCCGTGGTAGCCGCGTGCGGCGAAGAGGCCGACCGCGATGGCCAGGATTTCTTCCCGGCGCGACCGCCGCCTCGGCGCGATCTCCGACGCGCCACCAATCCGTTGATCCAACGTCACCCCGCAAGCCTACCGATAGTCAACGCCCGCCGATGCCCGCCGATACGGCGTACCGCGGGGCCGCCCGGAGGACGGTCCCACGGTGCCGCACGCCCCGGTTTCGGCCCGACTCGACCAGATCCCGGATGCGTGACAGCGCCGTCACTAACCTGACAGGTACGGCGACGCGCATCGTGACAATCAGGTAAACGGTGGGTTAGGGCGGGAGGTGACCCGGTGTGGTGGAACGACTCGGTGGGGCGAGGGCGTCGGCCGCCGGTCGGTACCGGCCGCCGCTGTTGGCCGGCGGGTTGCTCGGCTCCGCCGGCCTGATCGACGTGCTGTCCGGGTACGACGGCCTCACCGGCGACCCGTACGTCATCGTCACCTCGGAGGGGCTCAGCCAACTGGACATCACCGGCTGGGCGTGGCTGCTGCTCGGCATGGGGATCCTGGCCGTCGCCGCCGGGCTGGCGGTGGTCGGCAACCGCCGCTGGGCCATCGTGCCGGCCATCGGCGTCGCGGTGCTGGACACGGCGCTGCACCTGGCGCTCTTCCCGTTCGTCCCGTTCGTCGCGGTCATGCTCTGGGTGGTCAACGGCGCGGTGATCCGGCTGTTGCTGGTGCACCGCCGCGCGACCGCCCGCTGACCCTCCCGCGACGTCAGTCCTGGTGGCAGACCCGGCCGCCGAAACCCGGGCTGCGCCGCCCGCCGTCGCCCCAGGCCGGATTCACCGACATCGCCAGCGGCGGAGCCTGCCAGGCACTGGCGAGCCGCTGGAGGAAGACGAACTCCCGAAGCGGGCGGTCGAGCAGATCGCCGCCGATGAAGCCGATCAAACGGCCGTGCACCACGCCTCGGCGGAGCAGCCCGCCGTGGAAGCCCGCGAGCTGGTAGACGGGGATCTCGGCGTAGTTCCCGGGCGGCGCGTCGGCGGCGCTCGCGGTCGGCATGAAGGCCACCATCCGCACCCCCGGCACCGGGCAGAGGGTCTGGCTGCGCCAGAACGACGCGTTCTCCAGCAGCGACCGGACGAACGGCTCGTCCGGATCCTCCCTGGTCGAGCTGACGACGTTGGTGCCGAGGAACAGCGCTCGGATCAACCAGCCGGCGACGAAGCCCCAGCCGGACCCCTCCGACGCCGGCGGGTAGTACGCGCGGCCGGCCTGCAACAGCGGGCTGAACAGCAGGACGGTGTCGACCTGGCTGCCGGGATGGCGCTCCAGGAAGAGCCGGACCACCATCGCGCCCTCGCTCTGCCCGAGCAGCGCCACCCGGCGCCCGGTGCGCCGGTGCGCCGCGTCGACCTGTGCGGCCAACAGGTCGGTGCTGCTCTCCAGCGACCGGTGGGTGGCCGCTGCCGGGTAGGGCAGCGGTCGCGCCTGCGCGTCCAGCCCGCGGTAGGAGAAGTGTTCGACGTTGGGATCCACCGCCGGCCGCCCGGCGTACGAGCTGTTGTACCCGGCAACCACGATGACCGCGTGATCGACGCTGTCGGGCAGCTCCTGTTGGAAGATCGGGATCTGCAACTCCCGCTGGGCGCCGAGCCCGACCATCACCGCGTCCCGGACGGCGGCCGGAGCCAGCAGGGTGAGCACGATCATGATCGGCGCCACCGGAACGCGCCGCCAGCGGATCCGCCGCGCCGGCAGCACGGCGGCCCGCACCGTGCGCCGCCAGAGCAGGCCGTTGGCGACGCCGAGCAGCGCGGCGGTGGGCGCGTTCAGCCAGTTCGGAACCGTCCAGATGAGCGCGCCACCGAGGGTGAGCAGCCAGAAGTTCAGCAGCGGCCAGCCGAACAGTTCGATCGACGGCAGGCCGCGCCACCAGCCCGGACCGACGCCCGCGCGCTGCATGAACGGGGCGAGCAGGATGACCGGGAGCAGCGAGGCGAACACGTACCAGGAGAGCGACACCACCGAGGCGCCGACCGAGAGCGCCGCCCACGGCGAGAGGATCAGGACCGCCACGGCCGCCACCGCCGTGTTGCGGCCGAGCAGGCTGCGCAGCGTGGGCCGCGGGACCTCGGCCGGCCACGCCAGCGCGACCGTCACCGCCGTCAGCACACCGCGCAGGCCGATGACGGCCAGGTACTCGGCGAGAAACAGCCATCCGGTGTCGTGGTAGACCAGGATCCACCGCAGGTCGTGGAAGATGTCGTACGGCCAGACCGCGGTGGCCTGCGGTGCGAAGCCCTGCGCCGCAGGGAACCCGACGGCGGCCAGCGCCACCGATTCGACGGCCGCGGGAATGGCGGTCAACAGGAGCAGTGCGACCAGCCGGCGGCCCGGGAGGGACACGGCCGTCACCTGCCGGGAGCGTCCGGCATGGCCGGACGCCGGTCGTCGCCCGGCGCGGGTGCCGGTGCGGGTGCCGGTGCGGGTGCGGGTGCCGATGTGGGTGCGGGTGCCGGTGCGGGTGCGGGTGCCGATGTGGGTGCGGGTGCCGGTGCCCGTGTGGGTGTGGGTGCTGGTGCCGGCGCGGGTGCCGCTGCCGAGCGGTCACCGTCGGAGGGGAGGCCGAGGTCGCGGGTCGCCCACCAGCGCCGGGAGAGCAGCCCGGCCAGCCCGGCACCCAGGGCGTTCAGCAGGACGTCGTCGACCGAGCTGACCCGGCCGATGTCCAGGACGTACTGGAGGCTTTCCACCAGGGCGGAGGCGGCGGCGCCGAGCAGCACCAGCCGGCCGGGCCGGGCGAACACGGCCCACCGGACCGGGGCGAAGAAGCCCAGCGCGGCGAAGACCAGCAGGTTGCCCACGTCCTGCTGGGCCACCCAGACCGGCGGCATGGTGCGGACCTGGTCGATCAGGTCGCTCAGCGGAACGAGATGGACCAGCCGGCTGTGCTGCCGGGGGGTCAGGGTCAACCACAACGCGGGCAGCGTGCCGGCCACCAGGCCGGCCTCGGCCACGCACCGCCGCCGGGCCAGCCGGTACGGCATGCCGCGGCCGCGCCGGTGCCGGAACAGCACCACCGCGCCCACCGTGGCGCAGCCCAGGCCGACGACGGTGATCAGCATCCCGACCCAGAGCCGTCCCACGCGGGCAGGCTATCGGTCTCCCGCCCGCCACGGACCGGCTCGGCCGACCCGGGACTCAGGCCGGCCGGCCGGCGGTAGCATCCGGCCCGGCCGGCCCGCGGCGCCGTCCGGCTCAGCGCACCGTCCGGCTCAGCGCACCGTCCGGCTCAGCGCACCGTCCGGCTCAGCGCACCGTCCGGCTCAGCGCGGCGGGATGAGACCACCAGGCTGATCGCCGCGGACGATCGGGGTACGGACCAGGTTGCCCCACTCGGTCCAGGATCCGTCGTAGTTGCGCACCTGCGGGTAGCCGAGCAGGTGGTGCAGGACGAACCAGGTGTGGCTGGACCGCTCCCCGATCCGGCAGTAGGCGATCACGTCGTCGGACTCGGCCAGGCCGAGCTGGTCGGCGTAGATGGCCCGGAGTTCCTCGGGCCGCTTGAAGGTGCCGTCGTCGTTGGCGGCCGACTTCCACGGCTTGTTCACCGCGCCGGGGATGTGACCGCCGCGCAGCGCGCCCTCCTGCGGGTAGTCGGGCATGTGCAGCATCTCGCCGGTGTACTCGCCCGGCGACCGGACGTCCACCAGGGGACGGCCGGCGGCGATGTGCGCGAGCACCTGATCCCGGTACGCCCGCAGCGGCGCGTCGTCGCGCTCCGGGATCGGGTACTCGGCCTGCGGCCGGTCGGTCTTCTCCCGGGTCAGCTCCCGGCCCTCGGCGATCCACTTCTGCCGGCCGCCGTCGAGCAGCCGCACGTCCGGGTGGCCGAACAGCGAGAACACCCACAGCGCGTAGGCGGCCCACCAGTTGAAGTTGTCGCCGTAGAAGACCACCGTGTCGGCGCGGCCGATGCCCTTGCGGGCGCACAGCTCGGCGAAGCCCTCGGCGTCCAGGTAGTCGCGGGTGACCTGGTCGTTCAGTTCGAGGTGCCAGTCGACCTTGACGGCACCGGGGATGTGGCCCGACTCGTAGAGCAGCACGTCCTCATCGGACTCGACCACCACGAGGCCCTCGGTGCCGAGGTTCTCGGCGAGCCACTCGGTGGTCACCAGGCGGCCCGGATCGGCGTACGGCTGGAGCTCGGGACTGGGATCGTTCGGCACTGGCATGATCCCAACGTACGCCGGACGGCCCGGCCCCGGCGACGGGATCAGTCGACCAGCGGACCGAGCCGGGGGCGCTTGGCCGCGACCGTGTCGCCCGAGGAGCGCCCGGTGATCCGGCGCTTGATCCACGGTGCCAGGTGCTGCCCGGCCCAGCGCAGGTCGGCGCCGCGGGCCGCGAGCCACGGGGTCGGCGCCGGTCGCGGCGGCACCAGCAGCCACTCCGGGTCGCACTCGACACCCAGCGCGGTCAGCACGTGCCCGGCGACCCGGCGGTGTCCGGCCGCGGAGAGGTGCAGCCGGTCGGCACCCCACAGGGCCGGATTGAGGAACTCGTCGTCGTGGAACAGGTCGACCATGATCGCACCGTGCCGCTCGGCGGTCTCGCCCACGGCCTCGTTGAGCACCGCCACCCGGGGGCCACCAGGCGCTGCCCCGGCAGCCGGGCCATCACGTCGGCGAACCGGAAGATGATCACGTCGGCGCCGGTGGCCCGGAACTCGCCGACCAGCCGGTCGAAGCGGGTGACCAGCGTCGACCCGTCGAAGGTCCGGCGCAGCACGTCGTTGCCGCCCGCCGCGAAACTGATCAGATCGGGCCGCATGGCCAACGCCTGCGGCACCTGCTCGGCCACGATGTTCGAAAAGAGCCGGCCCCGGATCGCGAGGTTCGCGTACCCGAAGTCGGGACCGGCCTGCGCGGCCAGCCGGGTGGCGACCAGGTCGGCCCAGCCCCGGTAGCTGCCGTCCGGATACGGATCGTCCATCCCCTCGGTGAAACTGTCGCCCACCGCGACAAAACTGCGCCAGCGCATCCCGCCTCCCGGTGCCGCCCCATGCCATCGCGCAGGAAGTTTGACACGGCAACCAAATTGGTCACGGGCGGGCGCCCCGCAACGTGAGCCAAACCGCAGGATCGCCCCCCGCCGGGCCGCCCATTCTCATCGACGCGCACTCCGCGACGTGGCAGGCTGCCGGAGGTGTTACTGCGAATGTCCACGCTGTTCCTGCGCACCCTGCGCGAGGATCCGGCCGACGCGGACGCGGCCAGCCACCGGTTGCTGGTCCGTGCCGGTTACGTCCGCCGGGTCGCGCCGGGCGGCTACGCCTGGCTGCCGTTGGGGAAGCTCGTCCTCGACCGGGTCACCGAGGTGATCCGGAGCGAGCTGGTCGAGGCGGGCGGGCAGGAACTGCTCTTCCCGAGCACCGGCGGCCCGCTCGACCCGGGCAGCGCGGAACTCGCGGCGGCGCTGGTCCGGGACGTCGGCCCGTCGTACCGGAACCTTCCGCTGCTGCTGTTCGGCGTCCGGACCGGATTCCTGGAGGACACCCGACCCCGGGCCGGGCTGCTGCGCGCCCGCGAGTTCCAGGTCGCCGACGCGTACTCGTTCGACCTGGATCCGGCGGCCTCGCGCGCCGCGTACCACCGGGTGCGGGCCGCGTACCAGCGCGTCTTCGACCGGCTGGGGCTGGCCTACGAGTGCGTGGCCGCGGCGCCCGGCGGCAGCACCGCCGAGGAGTTCCTGGCGCCCGTGCCGGCCGGGGAGGACACCTTCGTGCGCTGCACGCAGTGCCACTACGCGGCCAGCACGCTGGCCGTCACCACGCCCGCGCCGCCGGCGACCGACCCGGCCGGGCATCCGGCGGCCACCGCGTACGACACCCCGGACACCGCCACCATCGCCACCCTGGTCGAGGCGGCCAACGCCGGCCGGCTGGCCGGGCGCGCCGACTGGACCGCCCGGGACACCCTCAAGAACGTGGTGCTGACCGCCCGCCGGCCCGGCTCGGCGGAGCCGGAACTGCTGGTGGTCGGCGTCCCGGGCGACCGGGAGGTGGACCTGCGCCGGGTGGCCGCGGCGCTGCACCCGGTGTCGGTGGCGCTCTTCGACGACTTCGCGGCCCGGCCCGACCTGGTCCGCGGGTACCTCGGCCCGCAGGTTCTGGCCAAGCTGGGCATCCGGTACCTGGTCGACCCGCGGGTCGTGCCGGGATCGGCCTGGCTGACCGGGGCGAACGAACCGGGCCGGCACGCCGCGCCGGTGGTGTGCGGCCGGGACTTCGTACCGGACAGCACCATCGAGGCCGCCGACGTCCGCTCCGGCGACCCCTGCCCGGCCTGCCACGGCGGGCGCCTGGCGCTGCACCGGGGCATCGAGCTGGGCCATCTCACCGAGCTGGGCCGGCGGATCGGCGACGCGGTCGGCGTCGAGCTGGCCGGCCCGCGCGGACCGGTCCGCCCGGTGCTCGGCGGGTACGGCATGGCGGTGTCCCGGCTGGTCGCGGCGATCGCCGAACAGCACCACGACGACCGCGGCCTGGCCTGGCCGGCGGCGGCCGCACCCGCCGACGTACACGTGGTGGCGGCCGGTCGGGGTCCGCAGCCGGCGGCCGCCGCGGAGCTCGCGGCGGGTCTCGCCGGGGCGGGTCACCGGGTCCTGCTGGACGACCGCGGCGTCTCGGCCGGCGTCGCGTTCGCCGACGCCGACCTGATCGGCATCCCGCGCACCGTCGTGGTCGGCCGCCGGCTCGCCGAGGGGTACGTCGAGGTCCGGGAGCGGGCCAGCGGGGAGCGCACCGAGGTGCCGCTCGTCGAACTTGTCGGGGGATGAAATCCGCGGTCGGGTCGGGCATGACCGGAACCGCACCGGGGTACGGCTTCCGACGGGAATGTCACGGGGAAATCGGAGGCTCTCCATGTACCGGATCAGCGACCTCATGACGAAGCAGGTCGTCTACCTCTCCGCGGACACGCCGCTGGACGAGGCGGCCAAGGCCATGCAGGACGCCGACATCGGCGACGTGGTGGTGACCGACGGATCCTCGATCATCGGCATGGTGACCGACCGCGACATCGTGGTGCGGGCGGTGGCCGAGCGCAAGAACCCGACCTCCACCTCGCTGGGCTCGATCATCACCCGGGAGGTGGTGATGATCGAGCAGAGTTCGACCGCGGCCGAGGCCGCGGCCCTGATGCGGGACCGCGGGGTACGCCGGATCCTGGTCTGCGACGCCGACCGGCGGTTGGTGGGCATCGTCTCCCTGGGCGACCTGGCGATGCGGATGGACGCGTCGTCGACCCTTGAGGAGATCAGCGAGCAGCCGCCGGATGCCTGACCGGCCCGCGCAGTAGCCTTGCGACCATGCCACCGAAGCTCGCCGAGATCGTCGAGGAGTTCGCCGCCGCGCCGCGGGACGTCGTCCTGGAGATGCTGCTGGAGTTTTCCGACGCCGTTCCGCAGCTGCCGGAGTCGCTGGCCGACCGTTCCGGCATGGAGCAGGTCCCCGAGTGCCAGACCCCGTTCTTCCTGCTTGCCGAGGTCAATCCGGACCGCACCGTGACCACTTGGTTCGACTGCCCGCCCGAGGCGCCGACCACCCGGGCGTTCGCCGGCATCCTGGCCGAAGGGCTGGCCGGGGCGAGCGCCGAGGAGGTGCTGGCGGTGCCGGACGACCTCTATCAGCGGATGGGGCTGGCCCAGGCGATCAGCCCGCTGCGGGTCCGGGGCGGCACCGCGATCCTCGGCCGGCTCAAGCGACAGGTACGCGACCAGGTCGGCTGACCCGACCCCGACTGTTTCACGTGCAACAGTATCGATGATCGTCGCTGAGGCGCGGCACCGCCCTCACTCGCGGGCCAGCCCCTGCACGACCTTGGCGTTGGGCAGGATGCCCAGCGCCGGGCCGGGAACGACGATCTTGCCGTGCCGTACGCCGGAGCCGACGACCGCGTGCGGCACGGCGATCACCCGGGAGTCGACCAGCACCGGCCACTGCGGCGGCAACCCGATCGGGGTGATGCCGCCGTACTCCATCCCGGTCAGCCGCACGGCGTCGTCCATCGGCGCGAAGCTCGCCTTGCGCACATCGAGCAGCCGCCGGACCATGCCGTTGACGTCGGCCCGGGTGGTGGCCGGCCGATCGGCGACCTGTTGCTCGGCGACCGGTGGCCGACGACCGGCCGTCAGCCGCCGGCCAGGTAGGCGTTGTCCCGGATGAAGGTGCGTTCCTGGAGCACCGCCCGCCGCTCGGCCAGCAACTCCTCGTGCCGGATGCGGTTGACATCCTGGATGGCGTGCCGGACCGCGAGCCGGACGACCCCGTACAGGAACACGAAACCCGCGGTGTAGAGCAACACCGCCGCTACCAGTGCGACCATGGCGTCACGCTAGAGCCGACGCCGGCCCGGTTCCGGTCCGGCCGCGGCGGGTCCCCCGTACGTGTCAACCGGGCCGGGGCGTCGCGGTCCGGCCCGGTCGCCTCCGCGCTGCTGTCCCCCGATCGGCAACAGTGCGGCGGCATCTCCGTCAGCCTCCGACCTCAAGGCGGGTTCAGGTCAACCCGCCGCGACGCCCGTCACGGCGCTGGTGGCGGCCGGACCAGGCCCACCTGGTACGCGTACACCACGGCCTGCACCCGGTCCCGGAGGCCGAGCTTGGTGAGGATGGCCGACAGGTGGGTCTTCACGGTCGCCTGGCTCACGTACAGCCGCTGGGCGATCTCCGCGTTCGACAGCGCCTCCGCGACCAGAATCAGCACCTCGACCTCGCGCGGGGTCAGCCCGGACAGCTCCCGGGGCGGCTCGGCGGGACCGGGCAGCCGGTCGGCGAACCGGTCCAGCAGCCGGCGGGTGACCGTCGGCGCGAGCAGCGCCTCGCCGCGGGCGACCAGCCGGATCGCCTCGACCAGCGCCGCCGGCCGGGTGTCCTTGAGCAGGAAGCCGCTGGCGCCCGCGCGCAGCGCCGCGAAGACGTGCTCGTCCAGGTCGAAGGTGGTGAGCATGATGATCCGCGCCGGGTTGCCGGCCCGGACCAGCCGCCGGGTGGCCTCGATGCCGTCGACGCCGGGCATCCGGACGTCCATCAGGATCACGTCCGGGCGGGTCCGCCCGGCCAGCTCCACCGCGGCCAGGCCGTCGGCGGCCGAACCCACCACGGTCAGGTCGTCCCGCGCCTCGACGATCATCTCCAGCCCGGCCCGGACCAGATCCTGATCGTCGGCCAGCAGCACCTTCGTCATCACGACCCCGCCACCGGCAGGTGTGCCCGGACCCGGAAGCCGCCACCGGGCAGCGGGCCGGCGTCCAGGGTTCCCCCGAGCGAGCGCGCCCGCTCCCGCATGCCCACCAGGCCGCGCCCCCCGCCGCCGCCCGGCCAGCCGAGCACCGAGCCGTCGTCCACCACCTCAAGTTCCAGTCCCGAGTCGTCGTGCCGGACCAGCACGTCCGCCCGGGTGGCGTGGCCGTGCCGCAGGGTGTTCGTGAGCGACTCCTGCACGATCCGGTACGCGGACAACTGCACCCCACCGGGCAGCCGGCCCGGCTCGGCACCCGAGCAGCTCAACCGCACCTGGAGCCCGGCCGCCCGTACGGTCTGCGCGAGGGCGTCCAACTGGGCCAGACCCGGCTGCGGCGCGTTCGCCGCGCCCTCGGGGTCCTGGGCGAGCGTGTTGAGCATGGCCCGCAGCTCCACCATGGCCGAGGTCGCGGCGGTCCGGATCGTGCCCAGCGCCGCGCGGGCGCGTTCGGGTCGCAGGTCGAAGACGTCCTCGGCGGCGCCCGCCTGGACGGCGATGACCGCGACGTGATGGGCCACCACGTCGTGCAGCTCGCGGGAGATCCGCTCCCGCTCGGTGGTGAGGATGCGGTCCCGCTCGGCGGCACGGCGCTGGGCGTGCCCGCGTTGCAGTTCGCCGATCGTCCAGGCGAAGGCGAGCCCGACCACGGCGAGCAGGAGATCCCGCCAGCCGCCGGTGGCCAGCTTCCACGGCGTCGGCAGCAGCAGCAGGCCGAGCGCGACGAGCGAAACGCGCGGCGGTCGCAACCGGGCCAGGTAGGTCAGCGGCACCGCCACCAGGCCCAGCCAGCCGACCTCCGGAATCATCGCCTCCAGCCCGATGCCGGCCAGCGCGGCCACCGCGAGCCCGGACCCGGGCCGGCGGCGCAGCCAGAGCAGGCAACCGGCCTGCACGGCGGCCAGCCCGTAGCCCAGGACGAGACCCGCCGGGGTGGCCGGAGCGGACGGCAGCGCCGCGAGCGCGACCGCGAGGATGCCGAAGACCACGCCGGCCAGGCCGCCGTCGATCAACCGGAGCACGGCCGCCGGAGGGCCGTGCCCGGCGGTGCAGGGTGCGGGGTCGGGCTGCCGGACACGCATACCCGGATGGTAGGCAGGCCGGTCACCAGGGATCATCGGTCGCGGGACGGAGATGGCGGCGGCCGGTACGCCGCGGGACGGAGTCGGGAACCGATCGGTGCGCCGATCCGGACACCCCGGCCGAAAACCTAGCCTTGGCAGGGTCGGACCGGCCGGGGGGCGGTCCGACGCCCACGCCGTACGTCGAGAGGATCTTCCGTCATGTCCACCGCGTCCGCCACCACCGCCGCCCCGACCTGGCGCAGCCGGCTCCTCGCGGTCGGCGTCACCACCGCCGCCACCCTGGTCGGCTGGCTCGTCCTCGCCGCCTTCGTCGACCTGCGCGCCCGTACCGGCGGGACCGAGCAGACCGTCGGAGCGGTCGCCGTGGTGGCCACCACGCTGCTCGCCGGGCTGGCCGGCTGGGGGCTGCTGGCGCTGCTGGAACGGCGTGCCGGGCGCGCCCGCGCGCTCTGGACCGGCATCGCCGTCGCGGTCGCCGTGCTGTCCCTGGCCGGGCCGCTCGTTCAGGGCGTCGGCGGCGCCGCGAAGCTGGCGCTGGCGGCCCTGCACGTGATCACGGCGGCCGTGCTCATTCCGCTGCTGCGCCGCACGACCGCCGGCTGACCCGCCCCGCCGACCGGCCGGCCCGCCCGGAAGCGGGCGGGCCGGTCAGGCGGATTCCAGCGCGCCACCCAGGCCGCGGGCCAACCCGGACAGGTGCTGGTCGGCCAGCAGGTGACCGGCGGTGATCACCAGGGCGAGCGGCCATTCGATCACCTGCAACAGGGCCAACGCCCCGATGCCGGCGTAGTAGGCGACCTTGTCCGGCGGCGGCACCGCCACCGAGCCCAGCACCGGCAGGTCGATCTGCCGGGCGTACCTGCGCATGGTCTCGGCCGCGGCGGGCCGATTGATCAGTGTGCTCATCATTCCTCCCCAGGACCTTGCGACCCGCGGCGTATTCCACCCGCGGACCGGTCCATGCCCGGCCGGCGCCGGGAATTTGCGCCGCTCGGGCAGGAATGGCCGGCCCTCTTCCGGGAAGGCTCGCGGCCTCTTAGGCGGATCCCGGGAGGCGGTATGGCGAACCGATGACGGCACGGGGGTTGGCCACGGTGGCCTCCCGGCTGGCACACGTCGTCGGGCTGAACGGCCGCGGCGTCTGGTCCCGGCCGGGCCGCCACCACATCGAGGTACGCGGGGTCTCCCTGCCGGGTGGAACTCGCCTCGCCCGGCAGGTCGAGGCGGCCCTGGAGGCGCTGCCCGGGGTGGCCTGGGCCCGGGTGAACGGACCGTCCGGCCGGGTGGTGGTGGCGGTGCGGCCGCCGGAACCGCGGCTGCGCGACCTGATCGCCACGATCGCTCAGGTGGAACGCCGGGACGGGCTGGTCCCGGAGACCGACTGTGTCCCGCCGCATCCGCCGGAGGAGGGCCCCCGGACCAAGCGCGCCCTGTCCACCATCGCGGCCGACGCGCTCGGGCTCGGCCTGGCCGCGACCACCCGGGTGCTGCCGTTCACCCCGCTGCCCGGGGAACTGGCGAACCTGGTCAACGTGATCGACCTGCATCCCCGGCTGCGGGAGATCACCGGAACCTGGCTGCGGGTGGACCGCGCGAACTCGGCGTTTCCGCTGGCGGAGGCGCTGGTTCAGGGTCTGGCCGGGGGTTGGGTGGGCACCGTCCTGGACGGCGCGCAGCGAGCACTGCAATGGCGCGAGGCGCGCGCCCAGTTCGCCGCCTGGAACCACGCGGAGCCCAGCCTCGCCGGTACCCCGGAACGCGCCGCGGCCCCACCCTGCCCCGCCGAGCGCCCGCGCCGGCAACCGGACGGGCCGGTCGAGCGGTACGCCAGCCGGATCCTCGGCGCCGGCGCGGTCGCCGGCCTCGGAACGCTGCCCCTGCTCGGGTCAAGCGGGCGGCCGCGCTGGGTCTGTCGACGATGCCCAAGGCGGGCCGGGCCGGGCGGGAGGGCTACGCCGCCTGTCTCGGCCGCAAGCTCGCCCAGCGCGGGGTGATCGCGATGGACCGCGGCGTGCTGCGCGAGCTGGACCGGATCGACACGCTGGTGCTGGACGAGGAGGTGCTGCGGTCCGCACGCGGGACGCTCACCGATCTGGTGCCGCTGGCCGGCACGGATGCCGACGACGCCGCCGACCGCACCTTCGAGCTGTTCGACCCGGGCGCCTTCGACCAGGTACGCGCCATCGACGGCTGGCGGCTCGGCCCCCTGACGGAGCTGTCCCTGCGCGGCCGGACCGGTGCCCGCGAGGCACAGCGGCTGGCCGCCGACGGCGCGACCGTGCTCGGCCTGGTCGAGCGGGACCGGCTGAGCGCCGTTGTCCGGGTCGATCCGGAACCGGCGCCGGGTGCCGACGCGCTGCCGCTGGCGGCCCGCCGGGCCGGGCTGCGGGTGCTGTACGCCGGCATGGACGGCACCGGGACCGACGAGGGTGACGGCGCGGACGGGCGGGTGCCGGGCGGCGACCGGTTACTGGAGTCGATCCGCCGGCTCCAGGCGGACGGCGCGTTGGTGATGCTGCTGTCCCGCAACGGCCGGGCGCTGGGCGCGGCCGACTGCGGCCTGGGGGTGTGGCGAGCGCCGGAGAACCCGCCCTGGGGGCGCACCTGCTGGTGGGCGCCGACCTGCGGATGGCCGCGCAGGTGGTGGACGCGGTCGGGCTGGCTCGGCAGGTGTCGCGGCAGAGCATCGTGCTCAGCGGCGCGGGCACCGGGGCGGGCGCGCTGGCCGCCCTCACCGCCAGCCCACGCCGGCTGCCCACGCTCACCCTGGACGCCGTCAACATCGCCGCCGGGGTGGCGCTGGCGAACGGGATGTGGCGTGCCCGCCGGCTGCCGGAGCCCCCGGTGCGGCGGATCGGGCCGACGGTGCCCTGGCATCTGATGCCGGTCCGCACCGTGTTCACCCAGCTCGGCACCGACGCCGACGGACTGAGCAGCGCGGAGGCGGACCGCCGCGCCCGCCCGGAGGCGGCCGACCAGCCCGGCCCGCTGGGCCTGCGGCGCGCCTTCGTGGAGGAACTGGCCAACCCGCTCACCCCGGTGCTGGCCGGCGGCGCCGCCCTGTCGGCGGCGGTCGGATCCCCGGTCGACGCGGGGCTGGTCGGCGGCGTGATCGGGCTGTCCGCGCTGGTCGGCGCGATCCAGCGGGTCCGCACCGAACGGTCGCTGGCCGAGCTGCTGTCCCGGTCCGCGGTGACCGCCGCGGTACGCCGGGACGGTGCCGAGCGGGTGCTGCCGGCCGGTGCGCTGGTGCCCGGCGACGTGGTGCTGGTCCGGCCCGGCGACGCGGTGCCGGCCGACTGCCGGGTGATCGAGGCCGACGGCCTGGAGGCGGACGAGTCGTCGCTGACCGGCGAGTCGCTGCCGGTTGCCAAGACCGAACGGCCGACCGTCGCGGCCACCGTCGCCGACCGGCACTCGATGCTCTACGAGGGCACCACGATCGCCGCCGGTCAGGGCCGGGCGGTGGTGGTGGCCATCGGGGCGGACACCGAGGTCGGCCGGGGCATGGCGCTGGCCCGGGAGGCGGCGCCGAGCAGCGGGGTGGAGCAGCGGCTGGGCGGCATCACCAAGACCGCGATCCCGCTGGCGGCCGGGGCCGCGGTCTCGGTGGCCGGCGCGGGACTGCTGCGCGGCGTACCGCTGGCGGAGTCGGCCGCCACCGCCGCGAACCTGGCGGTGGCCTCGGTGCCGGAGGGTCTGCCGTTCCTGGTCGGCGCGGCGCAACTGGCCGCGGCCCGGCGGCTCGCCGAGCACGGCGCGCTGGTCCGCAACCCCCGCACGATCGAGGCGCTGGGTCGGGTCGACGTGCTCTGCTTCGACAAGACGGGCACCCTCACGGAGGGCCGGTTGCGGCTCGCCGGGATCGGTGACGGCGACCGGTACGCCGCCGTCGGCGAACTCGACGGCGGCCTGCGCGCCGTGCTGGCGACGGCGTTGCGGGCGACCCCGCAGACGGACTCGATCGAGGATCTGCCGCAGCAGACGGACCGGGCGGTGGTGTCCGGAGCCCGGGAGGCGGGTCTGGATCCGCAGAGCTGCTGCCCCGGCTGGGCGCCGACGGAGTCGCTGCCGTTCGAGCCGTCCCGCGGCTACCACGCCACGGCGGGACGCTGCGCCGACGGTTTCCTGCTCACCGTCAAGGGCGCGCCGGAACGCATCCTGCCGCGCTGCCGCCAGCGACGGATCGGCGGGCCGGGCGGCGCGCTGGTGGACGTCGACCGGCCGGCCCTGGAACGGGCCCTGGACCGGCTCGCCGGCGGCGGGCACCGGGTGCTGGCGGTGGCCGAACGGCCGCTGCCCGGCGGTGACGTCGACGACGCGGCGGTCGACGGGCTGACCTTCCTGGGATTCCTGGCCATCTCCGACGGCGTCCGGGCCAGTGCGGCTCCCGCGGTACGGCGGATCCGGGAGGCCGGCGTGCACACCATCATGATCACCGGTGATCACCCGGCCACCGCCGAGGCGATCGCGGCGATCATCGGCGGGGACTCCGGCGCACAGCGGGTCAGTACGGCCGCCGACCTGGACGCGCTGGACGACGAGGCGTTCGCCGAGCAGCTCATGCAGATCGACGTGGTGGCCCGGTGCACGCCCACCCACAAGGTGCGGATCATCCAGGCGTTGCAGGGCCGCGGACGGACGGTCGCGATGACCGGGGACGGCGCCAACGACGCGCCGGCGATCCGGCTGGCGGACGTGGGGATCGCGCTGGGGCAGCGCGGCACCCCGGCCGCCCGGGCCGCCGCCGACCTGGTGGTCACCGACGACCGGCTGGAGACGATCATCGCCACCCTGGTCGAGGGGCGGGCCATGTGGTCGTCGGTCCGGCACGCGCTGAGCATCCTGGTCGGGGGAAACCTCGGGGAGATCGCGTTCAGCGTGCTCTCCGCGGCGGCCACCGGCCGGTCGGCGCTGAACGGCCGCCAGCTCCTGCTGGTCAACCTGCTCACCGACCTGGCGCCGGCGCTGGCGATCGCGATACGGCCGCCCAGCGGGGACGGCGAGCTGCTGGCCGAGGGTCCGGACACCTCGCTCGGTGGCACCCTGACCCGGGAGCTGGCCCTGCGCGCCGCCGCCACCACCCTGGGCGCCACCACCGGCTGGACGGTCGCCCGCTACACCGGCACCCGGCAGCGGGCCAGCACGGTCGCGCTCGCCTCGCTGGTGGGCAGCCAGCTCGGCCAGACCGTCCTGGCCGGCGGGGCCAGCCCGCCCGTGCTGCTGGCCACGGCCGCCTCGATCGCCACCCTCGCGCTGATCGTGCAGACGCCCGGGCTGAGCCAGTTCTTCGGCTGCACCCCGTTGGGGCCGGTCGGCTGGTCGATCGCCGCCGGCAGCGCCGCCGGGGCGACGTTCTCCGGTGGGGTGCTGGCCCGGCGGATCGGCGTGCTGACGGACGAGCCGGCCGCGGACGGGGAGTCGGCCGCGGACGGGGAGTCGGCCGCGGACGGGGAGTCGGCCGCGGACGGGGAGTCGGCCGAGACCGGGCAGCCGGCCGCGGACGGGCAGCCGGAAGAGGCCGGACGGCCGGCGGAAACCCGGCACCCGGCGGCGGACGCAGAGTCGGACGGCGCCGGGCGACCGGCGGCGGGGCGGACGGCGGCCGGGCGTTCGGCGGGTCCGGGAAAGGCGGAGTGAGCGGACCCGCCCGGCGTCAGTCCCCGTCGCCGAGCAGCCAGCCGTTCTCCTCGGCGATCCGCACGGCGGCTGCCCGGGTGCGGGCGCCGGTCTTGCCGATGGCCGCCGACAGGTGGTTGCGCACCGTCCCCTCCGACAGGTGCAGCTTGCGCGCCAACTCGGCCACCGGGCCGCCGTCCCGGGCCGCCCGCAGCACGTCGGTCTCCCGTTCGGTGAGCGGGCTGCGGCCGGCGGCCAGCGTCTCGGCCGCCAGGGTGGGATCCACCACCCGGAGCCCCTCGTGGACCCGGCGTACCGCGTCGGCGAGTTGCCGGGCCGGGGTGTCCTTGACCACGAACCCGCTCGCCCCCGCCTCCATGGCCCGGCGCAGGTAGCCGGGCCGGCCGAAGGTCGTCACCACCAGCACCCGGCAGCCCGGCACGGCCGCCCGAAGCGCCGCGGTGGCGGCGATGCCGTCCATCCCCGGCATCTCCACGTCCAGCAGCGCGACGTCCGGCCGGGTGCGCAGCGCGGCCTCGCGTACCTCGTCGCCCCGGCCCACCTCGGCCACCACGTCGAGATCCGGTTCCAGCGACAGCAGCGCGGCCAGGGCGCCCCGGACCAGCGCCTGGTCGTCGGCGAGGAGCAGCCGGATGGGTGTCGTCACGAGCCCGCCGCGCTCGGCTCGCGGGCGCCGCCGCCGGCCACGTCCGGCTCGCGGGCGCCGCCGGCCGGCTCGCGACGGTCGGCCTCACGGGGTCCGGCTTCGCGGGGTCCGGCTTCACGGCGGTCGGCCTCGCGGTGCCCGGCGGAGTCCGTGCCGTCCGGCACGTTCACCCGCAGCACGAACCCACCCCGCGGCCCGGCCCGGCCGACGCTGAGCTGACCGCCGAACTGGTCGACACGTTCCCGCAGCCCGCGCAGGCCGTGCCCGCCCACCCCGCCCACCCCGTCCGCGGCCACCGGCCCGCGCCCGTCGTCGCGTACCTCGACCAGCTCCGGTGTCACCCGCAGCGCGCACCGCCGCGCACCGCTGTGCCGCACCACGTTCGTGACGCCCTCCCGGACCGCCCAGCCGAAGAGTTCGTTCCGCTCCGGCGGCAGGTCCGGCACGGTGCCGGGCAGTTCGGCCGCGATCCCCGCGGCGGCCAGCGCCGACCGGGCGCTGGCCAGTTCCTCGGCCAGCGACACCCCCCGGTACGCCCCGACCGTGCGCCGCACGTCGGCCAGCGCCTCCCGGGCGAGCCGTTCCAGGTCGCCCACCTCGCCGGCGGCGCGCGCCGGGTCGATCTCGATCAGCCGGCCGGCCAACTCGGCCTTCACGGTGATCACGGTGAGCGAGTGGCCGAGGATGTCGTGCAGGTCCCGGGCCGCCCGGGCACGCTCCTGCGCGACGGCAAGCCGGCGGATCTCGGTGTGCGCCGCGAGCAGTTCGCTGTTGCGGTCCACCATCCGGCTGACGCCGTAGATCGCGAACGAGGCCATCAGCACGGCGAACGAGACGGTCTCCTGCGACTCCCAGCCGGCGACCGTCAGCGGGACCACCAGCGACACCGCGAACATGCCCCCGGCCACCACCACCGCGGCGCGCAGCGGCAGCAGGAAGATCGCCGCGGCGGCGACGTACACGGCGCAGGACATGGCGGACGGCCCGGCGCCCGGCACGACCAGCAGACCCAGGACGATCATCAGGCCCAGCAGGACCCAGGTCCGCCGGGCCGACGGCTTGCGGGCCAACTGCCGCAGCCGCCGCGCCATGCTGAAGCAGTAGACGTACAGCACGGCGAAGGCCACGAGCGCGGCAAGCGACAGGTACCGGGTCGGCGCCGACGGCTGGTGCCAGGCGTCGTTGGCCGGGTTCCAGAGGAAGAACAGCCAGACGGCGGCGATCAGCCAGGCCATGCCCCGGCCGAACAGGCGGTACCGTTCGGCCGGGGCGCTGGCGGGCTGCGTCACGGTGCTCACCGTAGCCCGGGTCAGACCCGGGTGGTGTCGCGGCGGAACAGCCGGGCCGCGCCGAACCCGAACACCGCGGTCCAGCCGATCACGTTGGCCACCGCCGCGGCGGTGAACCCGTCACCGGTCAGCGGGCTGCGCGCGATGGCACCCACGCCGTACACCGGGGTGAACTTGGCGATCTGCTGGAGAACGTGCGGAAGCACCTCGATCGGCACGAACAGCCCGCCGAACATGGCCAGGATGGCCAGGATCGGCCCGAGGAACTGCATGACGTTCTCGGCCGGGGCCAGGTACCCGATGAACAGCCCGAACGCGGCGAAGACCAGGGAGCCGAGCCAGGCGGCGAGGCCGGACAGCAGCCACACGTGCGGGTCGAGCCGGACCCCGGCGGCGGCGCCGACCGCGAACTCCACCAGCACCGCGAGCAGACCCAGGGTCATCGCGGTGAGGACCTTGGTGGCGACGTACGCGCCGGGGCGCAGCGGGGTGAGCCGGAGCTGCCGGCTCCAGCCCAGCGACCGTTCGACGGCGACCATGCCGCCGCCGCTGGTGGTGGCGACCATCGCGCCGTACACGGCCAGGCTGATCATGATGTAGCCGGTGATCGGCTGGCCGTTGTCGAGCGTCTGCCCGCGCTGCGGCAGCCCGAACAGCAGGAAGAACACCGCCGGCATGACCAGGATGAAGATCAGCGTACGGCGGTTGCGCAGCACCCGGCGGACCTCCAGGACCAGCAGGCCGAGGCTGAACCCGCCGAGCGGGGGAAGCCGGCGCTCCCGCGCGTCGAGCCGGCCGGGAGTGGAACTGGCGGTGGTGGCGGTGGTCATCGGGCGCTCCCCGTCTCGGTCTCGGCCTGCTCGGTGGTGAGGGCGATGAACGCGTCCTCCAGGTTGTGCGCGGTGATCTCCAGGTCCCGCGCCTCGGTGGCGGTGAGCAGGTGCCGCGCCACCGCGTCGGAGTCGCCGGTGGACAGCAGCACGGTGTCCCCGCGTACCTCGACGGAGTCCACCCCGGGCAGGGCCGCGAGCCGCACCTGGTCGGCGCCGGGCAGGGTGGCCCGGATGACCCGCCCGGCGGCCAGCGCCTTCACCTGGGCGGTGGTGCCGTCGGCGACGATCCGGCCGCGGCTGATCAGCACGATCCGGTCCGCGTACTGGTCCGCCTCCTCCAGGTAGTGCGTGGCGAACAGGATGGTCCGGCCGCCCTGCGCGTCGTGCCGGATCGAGGACCAGAAGTCCCGCCGCCCCTCGACGTCCATCCCGGTGGTCGGCTCGTCCAGCACCATCAGGTCCGGATCGGGCAGCAGCGCCATGGCGAACCGCAGCCGCTGCTGCTGGCCGCCCGAGCACCTGTCCACCCGGCGGTTCGCGATCTCGGTGATCCCGGCCCGCTCCAGCACCTCGGCCACCGGCCGGGCGTACCCGAACAGCCCGGCGGTCATCTTCACGGTCTCGGCCACCGTGAGGTCCTTGAGCAGCCCGCCGCTCTGCATGACGGCGGCCACCCGGCCGTGCGCGACCGCGTCGGTGGGCCGCTGGCCGTACACGCTGACGGTGCCGCTGGTCGGGCGGGCCAGCCCGAGCAGCATGTCGATGGTGGTGGTCTTGCCGGCGCCGTTGGGACCCAGGAACGCCACCACCTCGCCCGGCTGGATCCGCAGGCTGAGCCCGTCCACGGCGCGGACCGGACCGAACGTCTTGGTGAGTCCGTCGAGGACGATGGCCGGTACCGGCGCGTCGGCCGGACCGGCCGGACCGGCCGCGTCGGCGGCCGGCGGAAGCTGGGTCGTGGTTGTCATGCCATCACTGTCGTGCGGAGCGGCCCGGCTTCCCGGGGCCGGGGATCACGATCCGTCCGTGACATTCACCCGTCGCGACCATGACAAATGTCAGCGCCGCCGGGCGGCGCGCCGGCCACGACGCCGCCCGGGTCCTGGCGCCGCCCCCGCCCGGCGTCGTGGCGGTGGCCGGCCGGCGCCGTAGAGTCGGGGGGTGGCTGTCGTAGCCCCCGGTCCGGCCTCGCCCGCCCCCCGGCGGCGCTGGTGGTGGCTGCCCGTCGTGGCCGTCATCCTGGTGGCCCTGCTCGGTGGGCTCGCCGCGGTGACGCTTGCCGGTCCGCGGAACGATCCGGCACGCTGGGCGACCCCGCCAACCGGCGGCACGCCGGCGGCGCCCACCACCGCGGCACAGGAGTCGATCGAGGCGGCGCCGGCGCCGGACTGGCTGCCGGTCGTCGACTACGGCCCGGCGCCCGGGGGCTTCCCGGCCGACCCCGACCCGCACTCCACGACCCGGCTGGGCACGGGGCTGCACCCGAGCACCCGGGTCGCCGCGTACGACGCACCGGGCGGCCGGCCGCGGGCGTTCCTGGCGCCCACCCTCTCCGGGGTGCCGCTCACCGTGCCCATCGTGCAAACCCGCGCCGGCTGGGCGGCCGTGCTGCTGCCCTCGGTGAACCGGACGATCGCCTGGGTGCCGCCGGGTGGCTGGGAGACCGTGGCGCTGCGTGACCTGATCGTCGTGCAACGACGGTCGCACCGGCTGATCTGGTACCGGGACGACGCGCAGGTCCGGTCCTGGCCGGTGACGCTCGGCCAGGCCACCACCCCCACCCCGCTCGGCCGCACCTTCATCCTGGGCCGGTCCCGGTTGGCCGGAAAGGTGTACGCGGACACCGACGTCTTCGCGCTCGGTGCCGTGCCGGACGACCCGGGCAGCGTGCCGACCAGCCTGCGCGGCGCGCACACGGGCATCCACACCTGGTACACCGACGCGGCCCTGGGCAGGGACGTGAGCGACGGCTGCATCCGGCTGACCCGCAGCGGCCAGCGGCAGTTGCTCGCCGAGCTGATCCCGGGCACCGAGGTCGTGGTCGTGGACCGCTGAGCGGCCGTGCTCCCGAATTGCGGCCGACCGGCGGCCGGGCGATCATTTTTGGCATGACGGTCGCCGCCACCCTGGTCGTCCACCGGTCACCCGCCACCTGGCGCGACCGGTTGCCCGCGTGCCGCCTGCTGGTCGACGGCACGGAGCGGGGCGAGCTGGCGCCCGGGCGGGAACTGCGGCTCGTCGTCACGCCCGGGCGGCACCGGGCCAGGGCGAAAATCGGCTGGACCGGCAGCCCGGAACTGGAGTTCGAGGTCGGCGCCGGCGGCGAGGTCCGGCTGCGGCTCGGGCCGAACGGTGGGTTCGGCAGTGCCTTCTGGCAGATCTTCACCCGGGACCGCTACCTGCGGCTCGACCCCGCCGACTGACGGTGGCTCCCCATCGGAGGGTGGGCGGCGCCGGATATTGACCGGCGTCCGTCGGTGGAAGCTCATTGAGGCGGTGCGGTCCCGGTCGGTAGCGTGCGGGCCGTGCCTCCCGACGAGCTGACCCTCCGGCCGTACGCGGACACGGACCTGCCCCGGCTCCAGGACGCGGTCGCGAGCTGGATCGCCACCGCCGGCCGGTGCGGGTACGACCACGTCGGCGAGTTGCCCCACCGGATCTACGAGAATCTGCGCGGTCGCCGGCCGGTCGGGGAACTCGTCCGGCTCTGGGAGGACGCCGGGGAGATCGTCGGGGTGGCCGTCTGCCTGCGCTTCGGGGTGGCGTTCGACGTACTGGCCGCGCCGGCGCTGCGCGGCACGGACGGCGAGCGGTCGATGCTGGCCACCGCCGCCACCGTCACGGCCGAGCGGGCCAGCGGCCGGTACGTGCTCACCGACGTCTGGGACTGCGACACCGTCCGCGCCCGGCTGCTCGGCGAGCAGCGGTTCACCCGGTTCCGGACCTGGGACCACGTGCGGGAACGCGGGCTGGCCACCCCGCCCGCGGAGCCCTCGCCGCCGGCCGGCTTCCGGCTGCGCCCGGCCCGGCTGGCCGACGCCGACCGGCTCGCCGAGGCCCGCAACACCTCGTTCACCGAGGACTGGACCGGGGATCGGTACCGCTCGGCGGTGATGAGCCGGCCCGGGTACACACCGGACCGGGAGATCGTGGCGGAGGCGCCGGACGGCCGGATCGCCGCGTACGCGGTCTACTGGCTGGATCCGCGGAACCGGTCCGGGCACTTCGAGCCGGTGGGTACGGCCCGGGACTTCCAGCGCCGCGGCCTGGCCCGAGCGGTGCTGCTGGAGGCGATGCACCGGATGCGCTCGGCCGGCATGCGGACGGTGAGCGTGAACCACGACGCCGGGAACGTGCCGGCGCGGCGACTGTACGAGTCGCTCGGCTTCGCCCGCACGGCCGAGACGTACGGCTTCCGCCGAGCACGCTGATCCGCCGGGGCGTCGATCGCTTGATTAAATCGTAAGATGTCAATAGATTGAGGCGGGCGTCGCCAGGGTCCGGTTTATCCGGGCCGCCGGCGGCTGACAGGTCCACCCGAGCCGGGCTCCTCGGTCGTACGCACCGACCGTTTCCTCCCAGGGCATCCGCCACGGTCCGCCGTGCCGGTGCCCCGCCCCGCTCGATGGTGAAGGACCCTTCATGACGAGACTCCACGCCCGACCCGCCCCGACCGTGGCGGTGGTCGCCGCACTTGCCGCCGCGGTCACGGTCACCGGAACCGCGCTGCTCGGCGGGCCCGCCGCGGCGGCACAGGGCTGCCAGATCGGCTACGTGCCGAACCAGTGGACGGGCGGGTTCACCGCCAACGTCACGGTTTCCCCGGGCGACACCGCCGTCTCCGCCTGGACGGTGACCTGGACGTACGCCGGTGACGAGCACGTCACGAACGGCTGGAACGCCACGGTCAGCCAGTCCGGCGCGGTGGTGACCGCCAGCAACGCGGCCTGGAACGGCGGCATCCCGGCCGGCGGATCGACCGAGTTCGGTGTGCAGGGCACCATGGGTGCCGGTGCCGGGGCGCCGACCGGCTTCACGCTGAACGGCGTACCGTGCAACGGCGCCGCACCGACCCCGACCGGCGGGCCGACCACGTCGGTGCCGACCACGGCACCGCCCACGACCGCACCGCCGACCACCGCACCGCCCACGACGGCGCCCCCGACCACCGCACCGCCGACCACCGCGCCGCCGACGACCGCGCCACCCGCGGGTTGCGCGGGTGCGGTCCTCTGCGACGGGTTCGAGAACCAGGCCGGCCCGACGCCGTCCGGCGACTGGAGCGTGGTCAGCCAGGACTGCTCGGGTTCCGGCACCGCCACGGTGGACACCAGCACGGCACACAGCGGCAGCCGGTCGATAAAGGTGACCGGCGCCGCCGGCTACTGCAACCACGTCTTCGTGCGGTCCAGCCGCGACCTCAGCGGCGTGGGCAGCGTCCGGTACGGCCGGTTCTGGGTACGCCACACCACCGCGCTGCCGAACGAACACACCACCATGCTGGCCATGGCCGACGCGGCGGACGGCAACAAGGACCTGCGGATGGGTGGTCAGAACGGCGCGATGCAGTGGAACCGCGCCTCCGATGACGCGACCCTGCCCGAGCAGAGCCCGGCCGGGGTGGCGCTGAGCGTGCCGCTGCCCACCGAGCGGTGGTCCTGCGTGGAGTTCATGGTCGACGGCTCGGCCGGCCAACTGCGTACCTGGCTCGACGGCACCGCCATCACCGGGCTGACCGCCGACGGCGTGCCCACGCACGACATCGACGGCCAGTGGTACAACCGCACCTGGCAGCCCCAGCTCACCGATCTGCGCCTGGGTTGGGAGAGCTACGGCAACGGCGCGGACACCCTCTGGTTCGACGACGTCGCCCTCGGCAGCAGCCGGATCGGCTGCTAGCTCCCCCCGACCACCGGCCACCCTCCTTCGCCGCCGTTCCCGGACGTCCCGACCAGGACGTCCGGGAACGGCGGCTTTCCGGCGTCACCGGGACTCCACCGCCGCCGCCCGGCCGTGACGGCCCGGTGACGGCGCCCCGGGAAGACTCCCCGCCGAGGCGACGCTCCGCGCGCGGCTCAAGCCCATCGTCCCGCGCCGGCGTCGCACGCCGGCCCGGCAAGGAGCTCCCATGATCAGGACGATGTCCCGGATTCGTGTGCTCCCCGACCACCCGGACGCCGTGCCGGCCGCGTGGCGGGCCGCCGCCGCCGATCTCGCGGCCGTGCCCGGCCTGCTGCACCGGGAGTTGCTGCTGGACGCCCTCGACGCCCGCGCGTTCGTCGTCGTCCTCGAATGGGTGGACGAATCCGCGCTGCGCGCCTACCGGGCCGGACCGGTCGCGGCCCGGATCGCCGACGCGCTGCGGCCGTTCTGCGAGCCGACGGGGCCGGACGACCACCGGACGATGCACGGTTCCAGCGGCTGGTTGCGGCCCGGCGAGCCGGTCGCCGCGCCACCCGTCCCGGCCGGTCCCGGCGCGACGCCACCGGTCCCGGCCGCCGCGCCCCCGGCCGCCGCCTCCGCCGCACCGGGCGACGACCCGACCGGTACGACGATCTTCGTGGACGTCGAGATCGTCGTACCGCCGCAGCGCCGCGCGGAGTTCCACCGCGGCTATCCCGAGGTGGCCGCGCGGATGGCGCGGGTGCCCGGCTACCTGCGCGAGGACCTGCTGCGCGAGCCCGGCTCGGACATCCACCACATCTTCGCCGAGTGGACCGGCGAGGCCGCCTTCTTCGGCTGGATCGCCGATCCCGCGCACGCCCGGGAGGAGGCCGGGCCGATCGCGCCGTTCCTGCTCGACTTCCGGCGCCGCATCCTGCACCGGATCGACGAGCACACGGACCACCGCCGGGACCGCTGGAGGGCCGGCGGTCCATCCCGCAGGGGCAAGGAGACCGACGTGCACACGACAACGGACGTACTCATCGTCGGCGCGGGACCCACCGGGTTGACCGCCGCCGTCGAGCTGGCCCGGCGCGGCATCGACTGCCGGGTCATCGACCGGCTCACCGCGCCGCCCGGCCAGGCCGACAAGGCGATCGGCGTGCACTGCCGCACCATGGAGATCTGGGAGGAGCAGGGCATCGTCCGCGAGGCGATGGACGCCGGGATCTGGCTGACCGGGAACATGGTGTTCGTCAACGGCGCCGAGGTGCACCGGATGAGCTGGGAGCTTCCGGACCTGCCGTACGCGCACCTCGGCCTGCCGCAGTACGAGACCGAGCGCATCCTCACCGACCGGCTGGCCACCCTCGGCGGCGCGGTACGGCGGGGCACCGAACTGGTCTCGTTCACCCAGGACGACGCCGGCGTGACGGCCACGGTGCGCACCGCCGACGGCGGCACCGCGCAGATCGGCGCGAAGTACCTGGTCGGCTGCGACGGCGCGCACAGCCGGGTGCGCGAACAGCTCGGGCTGACCTTCTCCGGCGGGCTCGGCCGGTTCCCGCAGCTGTTCATGCTCGGCGATGTCGACGTGGACTGGGACATGCCGGCGGGTCACCTGCTGCGGTTCATGCACGAGACCGACGGCCAGATGGACGGCATGCTGGTCTGCGTACCGCTGCGCGGCGAGTCCCGGTACCGGATCGCGACGCTCGCCCCGGCCCGGTTCTTCGCGCAGACCGGCGGCCAGGACGCCCCGCCCGGGTTCAGCGAGGAACTCGGCTCGCCCACCCTCGCCGACGTGCAGGCCGCGATCGACCAGTTGGGCCCGGCCGGTACCCGGGCGTCGAACCTGCGCTGGTCGTCGGTGTTCCGGATCAGCCACGGCATCGTGGACCGGTACCGCGGCGGCCGGGTGTTCGTGGCCGGCGACGCCGCGCACCTGCATCCGCCGGCCGGTGGCCAGGGCATGAACACCGGGATCCAGGACGCCTGGAACCTGGCCTGGAAGCTGGCGCTCGCGGTCCGCGGGCTCGCCGCGCCCGGGCTGCTGGACAGCTACGAGACCGAACGGCGGCCCGAGGGAGTGGAGATCGTCGGACGGGCGGTGCGGATGGCGTTCACCGACGAACTGGACCGGGCCGACCTGGTCCGGCAGTTCCGGCGGGAGATGTCCATGCTGCTCAGCTACGCGAACAGCCCGCTGGTCGGCGAATCGCTGGCCGCACCGGAGGCGCTGGCCGACGGCCCCGGCCCCGGCGACCGCGCCCCGGACGCCGGTGGGCTGCGCCGGCCCGGCGTCGGCCATCCGCTGCGGCTGCGCGACCTGACCCGGGGCACCCGGCACACCCTGCTCAGCTACGCGGACGGCGACACCGACGAGGCGACCCTGGGCGCGCTGGCGCAGCTCTACGCCCAACTGGGCCGGCAGACCGGCGGCGAGGTCGACGGCTACCTGCTGCTCGGCCCGGACGCCCCCGTACCGGCTTCGCCGGCCCCGCCGGTGGTGCACGACGCCGACGGGGAGTTCCGCCGCGCGTACGGGGTGGCCGGCGCCGCCCTGTACCTGATCCGGCCGGACGGGCACGTCGGGTTCCGCAGCCAGCCCATCGACGCCGACGCGCTGCGCAAGCACGTGAACCTCGTCTTCGGCGGGTCGCGATGAGCGTCGTGCGCACCCTCCTGGCGATGCGGACCCGGCAGGGGTGCGAGGAGCGGTTCGAGGTGGCGTGGCGGTCGGTGGCCGAACAGATCCGCGCGCTGGACGGCTGCCTGCGCCAGGACCTGCTCCGGGACGCCGACGACCCGCGCAGCTACCTGATCGTCAGCGAGTGGGCGGACCGCGACCGGTTGGACGCGTTCGGCCGCAGCGAGCACCGGGACCGGCTGCTGAGCGTCCTGCGCGAACTGCGGGAATCCGCACACCGGCACACGTACCAGGTGTTGCACACCGTACCGGGCGAGGGGAAGGACCCACGATGACCGAGCAGTCGGTACCGGCCGCGCAGCTCTACACCGACGAGTTCGCCGCCGACCCGTACCCCACCTTCGCGCGCCTGCGGGCCGAGGCCCCGGTGTGCCCGGTCCGCCTGCCGCAGTTCGAGACGTACCTGATCAGCGGGTACGCCGACGCCAAGGCGGCGCTGACCGACCCGCGGCTGTCCAAGGACCTGTACGGCCCCGAGCAGCACTACCTGCGGATCTTCGGGCCGAACTCGGCGGGGCTGAACCAGAACATGCTCAACGCGGATCCGCCGGAGCACACCCGGCTGCGCCGGATCGTCTCGCAGGCGTTCGCGCCGCGTCGGATCGAGGCGCTGCGCCCCCGCGTCGCGCGGCTGGTGGACGACCTGATCGACAAGTTCGCGCCCCGCGGCGAGGCGGAGCTGATGCGCGACTTCGCCATCCCGCTGCCCATGATGGTGATCTGCGAGCTGCTCGGGATTCCGGCGGCCGACCGGGACCGGGTGCTGGACTGGACGCAGGTGATCCGGACCTCCGGCTCGTCCCGGCGCAGTCCGCAGGAGGAGCGGGCCGCCGTGCAGGAGGTCCAGCTCCGGCTGCACGACTACCTCTCCGAACTGGTGGCGGCGAAGCGGTCCCGGCCCGGCGGGGACCTGGTCAGCGACCTGATCGACGCGTGCGACCAGGAGGGCAGGCTCTCCGAGCGGGAGCTGGTGACCACCACCTTCCTGCTGCTGTTCGCCGGGCACCAGACCACCGCGGACTTTCTCGGCAACGCGGTGGTGGCCCTGCTCACCCACCCGGACCAGCTCGACCGGCTGCGCGCCGAGCCCGACCTGCTGCCGGCCGCGATCGAGGAGCTGCTCCGGTTCGACGGCCCGCTGCCGGTGGCCAGCCCGCGGATCGCCACCGAGGACGTCGAGTACCGCGGCGTGTGCATCCCGCGCGGTTCGGTCGTCGGCGTGGTGCTCAACGCCGCCAACCACGACCCCGGGCAGTTCGCCGAGCCGGACCGGCTGGACATCGCCCAGGAGCGCGGCCCGCACCTGGGCTTCGGCCACGGGGTGCACTACTGCCTGGGCGTCTCGCTGGCCCGGATGGAGGCGCTGCTCGGCCTCGGAACGCTGCTGCGCCGGCTGCCCGGGTTGCGGCTCGGGGTGCCGGTCGGCGAACTGCGCCGGCTGCCGGCCGCGTCACCGTTCCGGGGGCTGCTCGAACTTCCGGTCCGGTTCACCGGCTGAGGGTTCCTCGCCAACCATCGAAGGAGCAACCACATGGTCTTCCGCAATGTGATCGTCTGCCACATGGTCCCTGGAAGCGAGCGGACGGTCGGCGACGTGTTCGGGCACTACGACCAGACGACCCGGCCGCAGGATCTCGGCGTGATCGGCCGGATCCTGCTCTCGCACCACGACCTCTACCTGCACGTGATCGAGCGCCGGCAGGACCCGAAGATCTCCGGCCAGACCCGCGGACTGCCCGCGTTCCAGAAGATCGCCGAGGCCATCGGCCCGTACGTGACGCCGTACCCGCGGTACTGGCAGAACCCGTCCGACTCGGTCGCGAAGGAGTTCTACCGCTGGGTTCCGCAGGGGCAGGAGGAGTCCGAGGTGCCCGACCCGGACCGGACGCTCACGGTGATCGTCGGGCGGCTCAAGCCCGGGGCCGAGCCGGACGTGGCGCGGATCTTCGCCGAGTCCGACGCCGGAGCGCTGCCCGAGGCGCTCGGGGTCACCGGCCGCTGGCTGTACGCCATCGACGACGTGTACGTGCACCTGCTGGAGCAGCGGGCGGCGGCCGCCGCGGCGACCCGGGAGAGCCACGACCGGCCGGCCTTCGCGAAGATCATGGAGGATCTGTCGCCGTACGTCGGGCCGTACCGGCCGGAGGCCTGGCAGGGCCCGGAGGACTCGGTGGCGACCCCGTTCTACCGGTGGCGCGCCGAGGACTGACCGCGCAACACCGGAGGTATGGGAGTCATTGGGACGATTAGCTCCGTATTAACCGCTTTCGTGAAGTTGGTCTCGCTAGGCTCCTCGTGACGGTCAGTGGCCGAACCGGTTCCTCGGCCCGTCGCGAGGAAGCGTGGGACATGTTGGAAGCGGACACCATCGTCCTGCCCCGAGTCGGGGCACCGCCAGCCGGCGCCGAGGACCCCTGGGGCGAGAGCCCGGGGTCCTCCGCCGGCCGGGCGGGCTCCGGCGGTCCGCGGGCCTCCGGCGGCCCCGGCTGGCGTACCGCCGCCTGGGCCGTCCCGGCGCTGCTGCTCGGCGCGCTCGGCGCGGCCGGGCTGGGCCGGCCCGGGTTGGGCACCGACGAGCTGGCGACCTGGGCCAGCGCCGCCGGCAGCGGCCCGCCGGCGCACCCGGCCGACGGTCCGGCCCTGGTCCCGTACCACCTGGCGATGCGGGCCTGGGTGGAGCTCTGCGGCGGCTCGGACCTGGCGCTGCGGGCACCGTCGCTGATCGCGATGACCGCGGCGGCCGCCCTGGTCGGCGTGCTGGGGACCCGGCTGGGCAACCCGCGCGCCGGGCTGCTCGCCGGCGTCGTCTTCGCCGTGCTGCCGACGTCCACCCGGTACGCCCAGGAGGCCGGTCCGGGCGCGCTGACCGTGTGCGCCGCGGTGCTTTCCACCCTGCTGCTCGGGCGCGCGCTGGACCGGCCCGGTCTCCGGCGCCATCTCGCGTACGGCCTGTCGATCCTGGTCCTGGGCGCGTGCGGCGCCGGCGCGCTGCTGCTGCTGGCCGGGCACGGCTGGGCGGTGCTGGCGTTCCGGCGGCGGCTGGCCGGTCGCTGGCTCGCCACCGCGGCCGCCGGGGCGCTGCCGGCGGCCGGGCTGCTCTGGCTGGCCGCGCGGCAGGGCACGGTGCCGCCGCACCTCTCCGGCGCCGCGCTGCCGCACCTCTCCGGCGCCGTGTTGCCGCATCTCTCCGGCGCCGGCCCGCACCCGATCGCCGCGATCCCGGCGGAACTCTTCGGCGCCACGGCGCTGGGCGTCGCGCTGCTCGGGTTGGCGCTGTTCGGGCTGCCGTTGCGGGCGGCCACCGCCACCTACACGGCCTGGGCCGTGGTGCCGGCCGCCGCGCTGCTGCTGGTCGCGCAGGTCACCCCGGTGACGCCGGCGCCGTACCTGCTCTTCACGGTCCCGGCCTGGGCGGGCCTGGCCGGGGCCGCGCTGGCCCGGACGCGGGTCCGCTGGGCCGCGCCGGTGCTCGCCGTGATCGCGCTGGTCGGGCTGCCGGTCCAGGTGGCCGTCCGCGGCGCCGACGGCCACCGGCAGGACACCCGCGCGGTCGCGGAGGTGATCCGGGCGATGGCCCGGCCGGGCGACGGCATCGTGTACGGCTCGGCGCAGGACCGGGACGGCTGGGTCGGTCGGGCCGTGGTCGCCCACTACGTGCCGGCGGACCTGCGGCCCGCGGACGTGCCGCTGACCGGACAGGCCGCTGACGGGCCGCGGACCGGCCAGCGCGCGGCCGGGCCGCTGGCCGAGCGGCCCGCGGACGGCGCCGGGTGCACCGATCCCGCCGCCTGCCTGGGCGACAGCCCACGGCTGTGGCTGGTGCAGGTCGGCGAGCGGCCGGATCCGGTGTCCGCGCTCGGCGGCCGGACCGAGCAGTTGCTGCGGGCGAGGTACCAGGTCGCGCGGGTGTGGCGACCCACCGGGCTCACCCTCGCGCTGCTGGTGCCGGGCCGCCCCGGCGTCTAGCCGGAGCCCGTGCGGGCGCGGCGACCATCGTCGAATGCTTTTATGAATTCTCCCTTTATGACCGAATAGTTCCTTTAGCCTGACCACGGACGGTCACGAGCAGGCGGGAACCCGCGGGAGGGTGACGGTGGTCCTCCAGAACATCTCGACCCGGATCGGGTACGCGAGCTGCGCCACCACGGCCGGCCAACTCGGCGCCCCACGCCGGGCTCGGGCCGCCGTGCGGTTCCGGCACGTGGCATCGCCGGCGGGGCGCCTCGTCCTGACCCTGCTCGTGCTGGCCAACCTCGCGGCCGGGCTGACCTTCATCGGCTGGCTGCTGCTTCCGGGCCACGTACCCGGACTGGGCGCCCCCGGACCGGGCGGCTGGCAGACGGCGCTCGCCCGGATCGGGTTCTGCGTGATCGTCGCCGTCGAGCTGATCCGGCTCGCGCAGAACGCCGCCATCTGGGTGTTCGCCTTCAACGCCCGGGACCCGGTGCCCGTCGACCCGCCGGTCGGCCTCCGGGTGGCCCTGCTCACGACCATCGTTCCCGAGAAGGAACCGATCGAGATCGTCGAGCGGACCCTGCGGCGGATGCGGCAGGTCGTCTACTGTGGCCGCGTCGACGTCTGGATCCTCGACGAGGGCAACGACCCTGCGGTGCGGGAACTGGCCGACCGGCTCGACGTCCACCACTTCAGCCGGCGCGGCCGGCCCGAGTACAACCAGCCCAGCGGCGAGTTCCGGGCGCGGACGAAGTCCGGCAACCACAACTCCTGGCGGGCCGAGCACGAGCACCGCTACGACGTGGTCGCCAATCTGGACCCGGACCACGTACCGCTGCCGGCCCTCCTCGAACGGACCCTCGGCTACTTCCGCGATCCGGACGTCGCTTTCGTGGCCACCCCCCAGGTGTACGGCAACATGCACCAGAACTGGGTGGCGCACGGCGCCTCCGTGCAGCAGTACCTGTTCAACGGGCTGATCGCGCGGGGCGGCAACGGTCTGGACGCCCCGCTGCTGACCGGCACCGGCCACCTGTACCGGCCGGCCGCCTGGCGGACCATCGGCGGCTACCAGGACTCGATCATCGAGGACCACCTCACCAGCCTGCGGATCCACGCCGCCGTCAACCCGGCGACCGGCAACCGGTGGAAGGGCGTCTACACCCCGGACGTGGTGGCCATCGGGGAGGGGCCGACGTCCTGGGCCGACTACTTCAGCCAGCAACGGCGCTGGGCCGCCGGCATCTGGGAACTGCTGGTACGCCCCGACCTGCGCCCGCCGCACGGTCTGCCGGCCCGCCGCCGGTGGCAGTACCGCCTGTTGCAGTTCTACTACCCCAGCGTGGCGGTCAGCCTGCTGCTGGGCAACGTGGCGACCGCGATGTACCTGGTCTCCGGCCTGAGCACGGCGCAGCTCGATCCCGGCACCTGGGCGATGCTGTGGGGCGCGACGATCGGCGCCTGGTTCGCGCTGTGGCTCTGGCTGCGCCGCTACAACATCGCGCCGCACGAACGCGAGGAGATCGGCCTCACCGGGATGGCGCTCGCGCTCTGCACCGGACCGGTGTACGTGGCCGCCGGCGTGGCCGCGATGCTGCGCCGCCGGCTCGGCTTCGTGGTCACCGCCAAGGGCAAGCTGCGCACCAGCGAGTCACCCGGCACCTTCCGCGTGCACCTGGCCTGGGCGCTCGGCTCGGTCATCCTGCTCGCCGCGAGCTTCGTCCCCGGCCACGGCTACGAACTGCTGCGGGTCTGGCCCGGCCTGAGCCTGCTCGCGAGCGTCGCCCCACCCGTGATCGCCGCGGTCTCCGGCCACCGGTCGCGGCGCCGCACCATGGAAGCGGACGTACCATGCTGAGACTGACCGTCCCGCGCATCGCGGCCGTGCTGATCGCCGCCGCACTGCTGACGTACGCGTTCGTCGTCGCGCCCCGGACCGGGGCGCAACCGCGGACCGCGGCCGGGCTGCCCGGACCGACCGGGACGGTCGCCATGGGCGCCCGCCCGTCCCCCTCGGCCGAGCCGGAACTGTTCCCGCCGGCCGGCAAGGCGTTCATCGGCCTCACCACGGACGCCGGCCCGTACGACTTCGCCGCCACCGAGGAGTTCACCAAGGCGGCCGGCCGGGCGCCCCAGGTCATGCTCTTCAGCGTCGGGTGGGCGACCACCCGGTTCGACCGGACGCTGTTCGACCGGATCGCCAACCGCGGCATGATGCCGATGCTGGGCTGGGAGCCCTGGGACTACCGGCTGGACCAGCAGGCCCGGGACGAGGGGTACGGGCCGGTGACCATCGACCGGATCCGCTCCAAGCAACCGGACTACCGGCTGGCCCGGATCACCGGCGGCGACTTCGACGACTACGTGCTGTCCTGGGCCGCCGGCATCAAGTCGCTCGGCTATCCGGTGGCCATCCGGTTCGCGCACGAGATGAACGGCAACTGGTACCCGTGGTCCGAGATGGTCAACGGCAACCGGGCCGGCGACTACGTACGGGCGTGGCGGCACGTGCACGACCTGTTCGTGGCGGCCGGGGCGGGCAACGTGGTGTGGGTGTGGAGCCCGAACGCCGAGTGGGACGACTCGACACCCCGGCTCTCGACGCTCTACCCGGGGGACAGCTACGTCGACTGGCTGGGAATCTCCGGCTACTACGGCACGGGCGCCTTCGCGGACTACCGGTCCTTCGACTCGATCTTCAACTCGACCATCAAGCAGATCCGTACCTTCAGCGACCGGCCGCTGGTGATCACCGAAACCGCCGCGACCGACGCCAGCGGCCGCAAGGCGGAATGGATCAAGCAGACCTTCCAGGTGCTGCCCCGGCACCCGGACATCATCGGCCTCATCTGGTTCGAGGCCGACAAGGAGCTGGACTGGCGCATCGTCAGCTCCCGGTCCTCGGCCCGGGCCTTCGCCCAGGCCGTCGCCGGGTCCCGGTACGACGTGAGCTGGTCGTCCACCAAGGTGCCGCGGACACAACTCGGAAACTAGGCCGCGCCGGTCACGGCCCACCCGGCGGCGCGGCCGGCGGCCCACCCGGCAGTCCACCCGGCAGTGCCGCCGGTCCTCGGGAGTGGTGGCTGGTCAGCCGGACCAGCAGCTCGACGAGTTGTTCGCGTTCGTCCGCGGTCAGCGGCGCGAGCAGATCGTCCTGGAGCGCCATCACCTGAGCGTCGAGCCGGGCGAGTCGTTCGGCACCGGGTGGGGTGATGGTGATGACGTTGCGGCGGCCGTCGGCGGGGTCCGGGGTGCGCCGGACGTACCCGTGCTGTTCCAACTCGTTGAGCACCGCCACCATGTCGCTGCGGTAGATCCCGGTCCGGCGGCTGAGCGCCGCCTGGCTGGCCGGGCCGGCGTCGTGCAGGGCGACGAGCACCGAGTAGTGCCACCGGTGCCCGCCGATGCCGGCCAGGCCGCCGCTCACCAGCCGGTCGGCGTGCCCGGCCGCGCGGGCGAGCAGCCGGCTCGGCACCCGGAGCAGGCGGTCCGGCGTACTCGGATCGTCGCCGGGATGCATCCGGCCGTCGGCACCCGTACCCATGTCCGGATCCTAGCGCTTGCGTTAGTCGGACTAACGAACTAGCTTCGTTAGTCCGACTAACGTTAGTGTCACTAACAGAATGGATCCGACGATGCCCACCATCGACGTCCTCGACTCCCACATCCACCACACCGACGTCCCCGGCAGCCGTCCCGGCGGCCCGGCGATCGTGCTCCTGCACGGCAACCCGTCCTCGTCGCACGCCTGGCGGGCGGTCACCCCGGTGCTCTCCGGAGCCGGCCGGGTGCTGGCGCCCGACCTGATCGGGATGGGCCGCTCCGGCAAGCCGGACATCGCCTACAGCTTCGCCGACCACGCCCGCTACCTGGCCGCCTGGCTCGACGCCGTCGGGCTGGACCGGGTGCTCCTGGTCGGCCACGACTGGGGCGGCGCGCTGGCCTTCGACTGGGCCGCCCAGCACCCGGACCGGGTGGTCGGCGTCGCGTTCTTCGAGACGATCATGCGGCCGATGTCCTGGGACGAACTCGGCCCGGGACCGCGCAGCCGCGCCGAGACCATGCGGTCGGCTCAGGGCGAGGACCTGATCCTCGGCACGAACGACTTCATCAGCAGCGCGTACACCGGCGGCGTCCGCACCCCGCTGAGCGCCGCGGAGATGGCGCCGTACCTGGCGCCGTACCAGACCCGGGAGAGCCGCCGCCCGGTGCTGAGCTGGGCGCGTTCCCTGCCGCTGGACGACGATCCGGCCGACGTCGCCGAGCGGGTCCGCGGTTACGGCAAGTGGCTGGCGGCCAGCCCCGAGGTGCCGAAGCTGCTGCTCACCTTCGAGGGTTCACCCACCCTGCTCGTCACCCCGGCCATCGCCGCCTGGTGCGCGGCGAACGTCGCGGCCCTGGACATCGAACACATCGGGCCGGCCGGCCACCACGCCACCGAGGACCAGCCGGCGGCCATCGGCGCAGCCGTGGCCCGATGGGTGGCGCGGGTGGTGAGCCGTCCGGCGGTTTAGTCTCGGCAAACTGGCGACATCATGTCGAGAAGCGCCGGCCGGCTCCGCTCACCGGACGAAGGGCCTCGACGGGCGCGGCCCAGAACCGACACCAGGAGACCACGATGCCGAAGTACCTGCTTCTCAAGCACTACCGGGGTGGCCCGGAACCGCACCGCGCCGTACCCCCGATGGACCAGTGGGCGCCCGAGGACGTGGAGGCGCACATGGCCTTCCTCCGGCACGTCGGCGAGCTGCTGGAGAAGAACGGCGAGTACGTCGACGCGCAGGCGCTCACCCCGGAACGCACCTGGGTCCGGTACGGCGGACCGGACGCGGCCCCGGTGACCACCGACGGCCCGCTGCCCGAGACGAGTGACCTGGTCGCCGGCTGGTACATGATCGACGTGGAGTCCTACGAACGGGCCGTCGAGCTGGCGGCGTACGTATCATCCGAGCCCGGCCCCGGCGGCGAACCGCTGTACGAGTGGATCGACATCCGCGAGGTCATGTCCGGGTCGCCGGCGCAGGACTGAGTTGCTCGACGTACCGGCGCCGTGGCGGGACGAGGGTGCGCTGCGCGCCCTCGTCCCCCGGGTGCTCGCCGGGCTGGTACGCCGCGGCGAGGACTTCGACGCCGCCGAGGACGCGTTGCAGGAGGCGCTGCTGGAGGCGCTGCGGGTCTGGCCCGAACATCCGCCGCGCGACCCGCGCGCCTGGCTGACCACGGTCGCCACGCGCCGGCTCGTGGACGCCCGCCGCAGCGAGGCCGCGCGGAACCGCCGCGAACAGGCGATGTACGCCGCCCCCCGGCCGGACGGCACCGAGGCCGGCGACGACACCCTCTTCCTGCTGTTCTGCTGCTGCCACCCCGACCTCGCGCCCGCGTCACAGGTGGCGCTGACCCTGCGCGCCGTCGGCGGCCTCTCCACCCGGGAGATCGCCGAGGCGTTCTATGTCCCCGAGGCGACGATGGCGCAGCGGATCGGCCGCGCCAAACGCACCGTACGCGGACGGAGCCTGGACCGGCCCGGTGACCTCGCCGTCGTGCTGCGCGTGCTGTACCTGGTCTACGCCGCCGGCCACACCGGCCGGGTGGACCTCACCGCCGAGGCGATCCGGCTCGCCCGCCAGCTCACCCTCGCCACCGGTGAGCCCGAGGCGCGCGGGCTGCTCGCGCTGATGCTGCTCAACCACGCCCGGCTCCCGGCGCGACTCGACGGCGAGGGACGGATCGTCACCCTCGACCGGCAGGACCGCGGCCGGTGGGACACCCGGGAGATCGCCGAGGGCGTGCGGATCCTGCAGTCGGCGCTCGCTGGCCAGACGGCCCAACGGCCGCCGGGTCGCTACCAGATCGAGGCCGCGATCGCCGCGCTGCACGACGACGCGGCGAGCGCCGAGGAGACCGACTGGCCGCAGATCCTCGCCTGGTACGACGATCTCGTCGGGCTGAGCGGGGACCCCGTGCGCCAGGATCCGGCCGCGGTGCTCGGCCGCGCGGTCGCGGTCGGCCACGTCCTCGGGGCCGCCGCGGGGCTGCGCGAGACGGACCGGCTGCGCGCCGTGATCGGCGACCGGCACCGCTGGTACGCCGTGCGCGCGCACCTGCACGAACTCGGCGCCGACCTGCCGGCCGCGGCCGGGGCGTACGCCGAGGCAGCGCAGCGGGCCACGAACGTCGCCGAGCGTGACCACCTGATCCGGCAGGCCGCCCGCTGCCGGGCCGGCGTGCCGGGGTGGCGGAGCCGCCCCGGGTGACGGCGGCCGATCGTCCGCCGTGCTCAACCGTCGCGGGGTGCCAGCCGGGGATCCAACCCCATGGCGCGCAACGTGTGCGGATAGCCGACCCGCTCGTGTCCCACCACCTCGACGACGCAGGAGAGCGACACCAGCGCGATCACCGCGACCAGCGCGACCAGGTGCGCGTCGCGGGAAAGGTCGATCGGGTCGTGCGGATCGACCGCGCCGGCGACCAGGATCGCGGCGGCGATCGGCGCGAGCGTGCACATGAACAGCGGGAGGTGCGAGGCGTCGAACGAGCGCACCACAAGGCTCCAGAGCAGGTAGACGAGAAACACCACGACCGCGACCGGTACGGCCAGGGCGAGCGTGATCTCCAGCAGGGACAGCGTGTGGCCCTCCACCCCGTCCGCGGCGACCCGCAGGCCGGCGCCGACCGCGGCGATGGCGCCGAACAACGGCAGGTGGGCGTTTCGCCAGCCGAAGGTCCGCGCCGGCCACCGCTCCAGGACCGTGTGCGCGGGTATGAGGTAGTACGCCCACCAGAGCCCGGCGGCGCTGAACAGCCCGGACGCGGCGATCACCACCGCCGCCACGGACCAGCCGCTGTCGCCCACCAGGACGCCGACGGCCGCGACCGTGGCCGCGACGACCTCGCCCAGGGTGATGAGGGTGAGCAGGCCGAACCGCTCCGCGATGTGGCCGGCGTTCCACGGCGCGGGGCCGATCCGGCGCTCGATGACGACCGGTGCGATCAGTTCGGCGGTCCCGAGGACGCCGAGGGCCACGATGGTGGGAGCCGTGGGCAGGCCGGGCAGCGTCGTGAGCACCCAGCCGATCTGGGCGACGATGATCACCACGGCGTACGCGGTCGAGGTTCGCCGGTGCTCGGGGTCCTCCCGCGCCGCCCGCAGCCACAACCCGATGAGCGGCACCCGCATGATGACGTACCCGACGACCAGCAGGACGTTGTTCGGGCTCCCGCCGTGCGCGGCGTGGGCGAAGCTCACCGGCAGGCCGAAGGTGAAGACGACGACGCCGACCATCTGCACGACGGTCGCGACGCGGAAGAGCGCGTCGTCGTTGCCGTAGGCCGAGCTGAACCAGGTGAAGTTCAGCCAGGCCCAGGTCACACCGAAGATCGCGAAGACGTACGCGCCCAGACCCGGGCCGAGGTCGCCCTCCAGGACCGCGCGCGCGAGCAGGTCGGCCGCCATGCCGAAGGCGATCACATAGATCAGGTCGTAGAACAGCTCCAGCGGGGTGACCGAGCTGGGACCTCGACCGGACATCGGGCGCAGCCGATGCCGCAGGTCCTCCTGCAGTCGCGATACGAACTCCGCCTCCGTCATGCCCTCATCCTCGGGCACGCGGCGCCAACTTTCAGGCCACGGCGGACCGCGCCAGGTCGCATCCGAATCCGGTGCTGACGGTGCGATGAGCGCCACACCCGGATAAGCGGATAGACAATCCGATTCGCTGCTACGGTCACCGCAAGTGGATAGTCTATCCGGATCAAGGAGTGTGGGCTGTGCAGCAGCAGGCGATCGTCACGGCGGGGACCGGCGGCATCGGCTTGGAAACGGCGCTCGGGTTGGCGGCGGCCGGCTTCGCCGTCACGGTCGTCGGGCGCGACCCCGGCCGGGGTGCCCGAGCCGTCGAGCGGATCACCGCGACCGCACCGGCACACCCGGCCCGCTTCCTCTCCGCCGATCTGGCCTCCCTCGACCAGGTCCGCGCGCTCGCCGAGCGCATCGCGGCCGAGCACGCCGGCTCGGGGACACCGCTGAAGCTGCTCGTCAACAACGTGGGTGCGATGTTCGCCGAACGCCGCGACGTCGCCGATGTCGAGGCCTCGTTCGTGGTCAACCACCTCTCGCCCTACCTGCTGACCGAACTGCTCCTGCCCACGCTGTCGGCCGGCGCGCCGAGCCGGATCGTGAACGTGACCTCGGGCGCGGTCGGTGTGGCCAGGCGCGACTTCGACGCGGTCGAGCCGCCCGGGGGCTACTACGGGTTCCACTGGTACGGCCGGGCGAAGCTAGCCAACCTGGCCTACACCCTCGACCTGGCCGCACGGCTGGCCGGATCGGGGGTGTCGGTCTTCGCCGCCGACCCGGGTGGCGCGGCGACCGACATGACCACCGGCACGATGGACGACCCGCGGATCGTCTCGCCGGGCCTGCGCCTGCTGTGGCCGCTGGTGCGGCGCAGGTTCGCCCGATCGACCGCCGGGCCGGCGTCGGTGGCCGCCCGGCCGTCGATCATCGCCGGCACCGCGGCGACACTCGACGGCCGAACCGGAGTCGTGATCGGCCCGGACGGGCGGCCGGCGGCGCCGTTCCGACCCGCCACCGACCATCGCCTCGTTGCGGCCGTACGCCGGCTGAGCGAGCGGTACGCGCCGGTCACGGCGGCCTGGCGACCGTGAACGGCGGGCGGTCCACATAAGCTGATCCCATGACCGGTCCGCCACTGCGCAGGGACGCCGCCCGCAACTGGGACCGGATCGTCGCCGTGGCCCGCGACCTGGTCGACGAGCACATTCCGTTGCAGCTCAACGACGTCGCCCGGCGCGCCGGACTCGGTGTCGGCACCGTCTATCGACACTTCGCCACGCCCGAGGCGCTGCTGGAGACCGTCGCCCTCCCGTGCCTGGAGAGGCTCGCCGGGTACGGCGAGGAGGCGGTGCACGACACCGATGCATGGCGGGCGCTGACCGGCTTCCTGATGCACACGGTGGAGGCCCAGGTCGGTGACCCCTCCCTGGCCACGGTCTCCGCCGCCACGCGGGACGCCCTGCCCCGCACCACCGAACTCAAACGGTCGCTGCGGTCGGCCGGCAGCACACTGCTGGCGCGTGCCCACGACGCCGGAGTGGTGCGCGCCGACCTGACCGCGGCCGACCTGGTGCCGCTGATGTGCGGGATCGCCTACGCCGCCGAGGTGCACCGCGAGACACCGGCCGAGCGAACCGCCACGGCACGCCGCTACCTCCGCACGATGTTGGAGGGGCTGCGGGCCACGGCACCGTCGACACCGCCCGGCTGACCGCGAACGGCCAGGACAGGGGGTACGGCGTGCCGGCGCGGAATTTGGCAGGCTTCCCGTCATGCGCCCGATGGACAACCGCGATGTCGATCAAGCCGTGGCCGAGATGGTAGGGGTCCTCGCGCCGCACCGATCCGCGGACTGGCGGCAGCCGGCCGGCACCCTCGACTGGAGCTGCTGGAAGACGGCCGCCCATGTCGCGCACGACCTTCTCGCCTACGCCGGGCAACTCGCTGCCCGGCCCGGGTCCCGCTACCTTCCGTTCGACCTGGTGGTACGCGATGACGCGTCCCCCGGCGACCTGCTGGAGATTGTCGGCGGTGCGGGACGGCTGCTGAGCGGCGCGCTGGCCGCTTCGGACCCCTCGGCACGCGCCTGGCACTGGGGACCGACGGACCCGAGCGGATTCGCGGCGTTGGGCGTGAACGAGACCCTGGTACACACCCACGACATCACCGAAGGGCTCGGCGTCCGCTGGCAGCCACCCGAGTCGCTCTGCGCCGCCGTACTCACCCGCCTCTTTCCGGACGCGCCGGCCGGAGATCCGGTACGGGTGCTTCTCTGGTCCACGGGACGCGCCGACCTTCCCGGCCGGCCCCGACCCACCTCCTGGGTGCTGAAGGCCGCGCTCGGACAGGGGCGTGCGGTCAGCGGGTGAAGGCGAAGTCGGTGACTGCGGGCAGGCGGCGAAAGCCAGCGGATGCGTAGGTCGCGACGGCACCCTCGTTGGCCGTCCGGGTGGCGACGGTGGCGCTGGAGGCGCCCATGTCACCCAGGGCCGAGACCGCGGCGAGGGTGATCGCGGTGCCGTAGCCGTGACCGCGATGGTCGCGGTGAACACCCATCGGCTCCAGGAGGCCGGCACGGCCCACACCGGCCGACCAGACCGTGACCGCCGCCACCGCGTTGTCCCGGTCGTCGTATCCCACCAGGCACCGAGCGTGCCGGTATGCCGGCGACCGCGACATCACGGTCCACCGGTCGGCGGTGAAGGTCGAACGGTCGAAGGCCCCGCGCTGCACCGCGACCCGGTCGGCGACCCGGTCCTGACCGACCGTCTCCACCCGCAGATCGGGGACCTCGACGGGGTCCCGTAGATCGTGGACCAGCGGCGTCCACGGCTCGTCATCCACCCAGCCACGCTGGTGCAGCAGCGACCGCAGGGCCATTCCGAACCGGGCCTCCACCACCACCCTGTCGCCGGCCAGCACGGGTCGGGCGGGATCCTCCAGGTCGCGCACGAGTGTCTGCGCGAGTTCCTCATCCTGGTCCGCCGACGGCCGGACAGCCATCCGGATCAGCGACGCCTCGTCGAGAAACCCGATCGCCACGACGGTCTCCCGCACCGTCCACACGCGTAGCGACCTGGCCAGCGCGGCTGCTCCGAATCGCCATTGCCACCCCAGGTCGCCCGGATGCAACTGGACCGGCAGGCCATCCTGCTGCCAGGACGCCAGGTCGGACAGGATCGCGTCGAGCGCGTGGGGATCCGGCGTCCTCAGGTCGACATGCATGTGGCGATCCAACCCCGTTGCCCGGCCGCGGCGCACTTCCAATACGCGGCCGCCCACCCGACCTGGACGCCGCGAGCGTCCCCGGATCGTCCGGGCATACCGCAGACGCGGATCGGCCGGTAGCCGGGGGTCCGCAGGTCAAGCGTGGATCACACCCTCTGGACGGAACGAGTTTTTAGGTTAGCCTAACCTTTTAAAAGCGAAGATTTCCCGGACACATATGGAGTTCTGATGCGTACCCCTTCCAGGGTCCTGGCCGTCGCGGCGTCGATCGCCGTCGCGCTGTCCCTCGGCGCTTGCGGAGACTCGTCGGAGGAGCCCGGGGATGCGTCCTCGGCCCCGGCGGCGGCGCAGTTCCCGGTCACCATCACCCATGCCTTCGGCACCACCACAATCGAGGCGAAGCCCGAACGGGTCGCCGCGGTCAACTGGGCCAACCACGAGGTCGCACTCGCCCTCGGCGTCGTGCCCGTCGGATTCGCCAAGGCGTCCTGGGGCGACGACGACGGCGACGGCGTCCTGCCCTGGGTGAAGACGAAGCTCACCGAGTTGGGCGCCGGCACGCCGGTGCTGTTCGACGAGACGGACAGCATCGACTTCGAGGCTGTCGCCGACACCACCCCCGACGTGATCCTCGCCGCCTACAGCGGCCTGACCAAGGAGGATTACGACAAGCTCAGCCAGATCGCGCCGACCGTGGCGTACCCCGAGGCGGCCTGGGGCACCTCGCTGGCCGACATGATCAAGCTGAACAGCCAGGCGCTCGGCCTCGCCGCCGAGGGTGACGCGCTCATCGCCTCGCTGAACAAGCAGGTCGCCGACGCGTTCGCCAAGTACCCGCAGCTGGCCGGCAAGAAGGTCATGTTCACCTACCTGGACCCGAAGGACTTCAGCCAGATCGGCTTCTACACCACGCACGACCCGCGGGCCGGTTTCCTGGCCGACATCGGGTTCGTCACCCCGTCCGCCATCGCCAAGAAGTCGGCCGAGTCCAGCGCGTTCTGGGAGACGATCAGCGCCGAGCAGGCCGACCAGTTCGCCGACGTCGACATCGTGATCACGTACGACGACCCGCAGGGCTCGATCCTCGCCGCCGCGCAGAAGGACCCGCTGATGTCGAAGATCCCGGCGATCGCCCGGGGCTCGGTGGCCGGCCTGCAGGACTCGACGCCGCTGGCGGCCTCCGCCAACCCGTCGCCGCTCTCGATCGGCTGGGGCATCGACAAGTACTTCGCCGCGCTCGCCGCCGCCGCCGACAAGATCTAGTGAAGACAGTCACCACCGGACCGTCGCCGGACGCCGTCACGACACGGCGGCCGGCGACGGTCCGTGCCGGCTGGTTCGCCGCCGCCGTCATCGTGCTGGCCCTCGCCTGCGCGGCGTCGATCGCGTTCGGCGCCCGGGTGATCAGCCCGGGCGAGATCGTCTCGGCGTTCACCGGCGGCGGGGACGGGGTGGCGGAGGCGGCGGTGCTCCAACGGGTGCCACGCACCCTGTTGGCCGTGCTGGTCGGCGCCGCGTTGGGCCTGGCCGGCGCCGTCATGCAGGGTGTCACCCGCAACCCGCTCGCCGATCCGCAGATACTCGGCGTCACCTCCGGGGCCGCGTTCTTCGTCGTGGTCGGGATCGCCTTCTTCGGGCTGTCCAGCCCGCTGACCTACGTGTGGGTGGCGATCGCGGGGTGCGCCGTGTCCGCCGCGTTCGTCTACACGATCGCCTCGATGGGCAGCGGTGGACCGACCCCGCTGAAGCTCGCGCTGGCCGGCGCGGTCACCGCGGCCGCGGTCAGCTCGCTGGTGAGCGTGATCCTGCTGCCCCGGATCAGGGTGATGAACGAGTTCCGGTTCTGGCAGATCGGCGGCGTCGGCGGTGCGACGTACTCCCGCGCCCTGATGATTCTGCCCTTCCTGGCGGTCGGTGTGCTGATCTGTGCCGCCTCCGCCCGCCGGCTGAACTCGCTGGCGCTCGGCGACGACGTCGCGGCCGGACTGGGCGAACACGTGATCCGGACCCGGGTCGTCGCCTCCGCCGGCTCCTTCATCCTCTGCGGCGCGGTCACCGCGGTGGCCGGTCCGATCGGCTTCGTCGGGCTCGTCGTGCCGCACATCTGCCGGCTGCTGATCGGCATCGACCACCGCTGGCTGCTGCCCTACTCGGCGCTGGTCGGCGCCATCCTGCTGACCGTCGCCGACGTGATCGGCCGGGTCGTGGCCCGGCCCTCGGAGGTCGACGTCGGCATCATCACCGCCCTGGTCGGCGCCCCGTTCTTCATCTACATCGCCCGACGGCAGAAGGTGTCGGCCATATGAGCAGCACGACGACCACCCGGAGCGTCGGCGCCGCGGAGATCGCCCGGGGTCGGGTCCGGCGAGCCCGCCGGGTGCGCACCGTCACCGCCGTCCTCGCCGTCCTCGTCGTCGCCGTCTACTGCCTGAGCCTGATGGTCGGCAAGACCTTCTACGGCCCGGACGAGGTGTGGCGGGTCATCATCGGCGAACGTGTCCGCGGCGCCACCTTCACCGTCGGCGTGCTGCGGCTGCCCCGAGCGACGCTGGCCCTGCTCACCGGCTTCGCCTTCGGGATCGCCGGGGCGATGTTCCAGACGATGCTGCGCAACGCGCTGGCCGCGCCCGATGTCATCGGCATCTCCTCGGGCGCCAGCGCCGCCGCCGTCTACGCGATCGTGATCCTGAAGATCCCCTCCGCGACCACGGTCTCGCTGCTGGCGATCGTCGCCGCGCTTGCCACGTCCCTCGCCATCTACCTGCTCGCCTACCGCGGAGGAATGCTCGGCTCCCGGCTGATCCTGGTCGGCATCGGCGTCGCCGCGATGCTCGACAGCGTGGTCAGCTACGTCATCATCCGGGCGGCCTCGTGGGATCTCCAGACGGCGATGCGGTGGCTGACCGGCAGCCTCAACTCGGCCTCGTGGGAGCAGGTGCGACCGCTGCTGGCGGCCGTGGTCGTGTTCGTCCCGCTGCTTCTCCTGCTGGCCCGCAACCTGGAGCAACTCCGGCTGGGCAACGACGCCGCGGCGGCGCTCGGGGTGCCTGTGGAGCGCACCCGGCTCGCCGCGATCATCGCCGCCACCGCGCTGATCGCGTTCGCCACCGCCGCCGCCGGGCCGATCGCGTTCGTCGCGTTCCTCTCCGGACCGATCGCGGCTCGGATCGTCGGGCCGGCCGGGTCGCTGCTCGTGCCGGCCGGACTGGTCGGCTCGCTGCTGGTGCTCGCCGCCGACCTGGCCGCACAGTACGCGTTCGGCACCCGCTATCCCGTCGGCGTGATCACCGGTGCGCTCGGCGCGCCGTACCTGGTGTTTCTGCTCATCCGCACAAACCGCGCGGGAGGCTCCCTGTGACCGCAGCCCACACCCTCGACGTCGAACGGGCCACCCTCGGCTACGGCGACCGGGTCGTCGTCGACGCGCTCGACCTGCGGCTGCCGCCCGGACGGATCACCGCCATCGTCGGCGCGAACGCCTGCGGCAAGTCCACCCTGCTCCGGGCCATGTCCCGGCTGCTGGCCACGCGCACCGGCCGGGTGGTGCTGGACGGCAAGGACCTGCACCGGCTGCCGACCAGGGAGGTGGCCCGGACGCTCGGCCTGCTGCCGCAGTCGCCGATCGCGCCCGAGGGCATCGTCGTCTCCGACCTCGTCTCCCGCGGCCGGCACCCGCACCAGCGGGTGCTCACCCGGTGGGGCGCGCAGGACGACGAGGCGGTGCACCGGGCGCTGGAACTGACCGGGACGCTACCGCTGGCCGACCGCCCGGTGGACGAACTCTCCGGCGGGCAGCGGCAGCGGGTGTGGATCGCGATGACGCTCGCCCAGCAGACCGACATCCTGATGCTCGACGAGCCGACCACCTTCCTGGACGTCTGTCACCAGGTGGAGGTGCTGGACCTGCTCGTCGACCTCAACCGGGAGCGCGGCACCACCGTACTGATGGTGCTGCACGACCTGAACATGGCCGCCCGCTACGCCGATCACCTGATCACGATGGCCGCCGGCGCGATCCACGCGCAGGGCAACCCCGCCGACGTGCTGACCGTGGAGACCGTCCGGACGGTCTTCGGCATGAACTGCGAGGTCATCGACGATCCGGTGTCCGGCAAGCCACTGGTGATCCCGATCGGCCGGCACGACACCCCGGCCGGTCAACGGAGCAGCTGATAGCGCAGGTGAAGCACCCGGTCGCCCGGAATCACCACGTCCGGATCCGCCAACAGGTGCTGTGCATCGACCGCGCCGAAGAAGCGCTTGCCGGCCCCGAACACGACGGGTACGACGTCCATGCGCACCTCGTCGACCAGGCCCGCGGCAAGCACCTGGCCACCAACGTCGCCGGCGGCGATCTCGACGATGCGGTCCCCGGCAAGCTCCCGTGCCCTGGCCACGGCCGCCTCGACGCCGTCGACGAAGTGGAACGGCGCCTCGGGGTCCCAGCCCTCGGGCGCCGGCCGGTGCGTCACGACGACCACATGGTCGATGCCGCTCGGAGGCTTCCCGTCCCAGCCGTCCGTCATGTCGAAGACGTGGCGGCCGACGACCGTCGCCCCGATCTGGTCCCAGTACGGCCGGGTGTAGTCGTAGGACGTCTGCGACACCTTCACGGCGCCGCTGGAGTCCAACGGGACGTCACCGCTGGACAACCAGTCGAACAGCGGCCCAGGCTGGTCATTCACGTCCGCGACGAAGCCGTCCACCGACACCGAGCCGTACATGACCACCTTGCCCACAGCGCCCTCCTCGGCTTCGGGATGCCCCCAAGCTAGCGGGTCGTGCGCCGCCGCTCTTGTAGAAAATCAATCGGCCGGCAACGGCCAGCCGTCCAGCGTGTGGCCGGGATGTTCGCGCAGGAACCGCCGCCGGACTTCGACGTACCGCGTCGGTGTGAGCCCGGTGAACGCCCGGAACTCGTGGCCGAAGTGGGCCTGGTCGAAGTAGCCCGCGGCATGGGCGAGTTCACCCCAGTCGACCGGTCCGGCGGGGTCGATCGCGAACGCGGCGGCGGCGAAGCGATGGGCGCGGGCCAGCCGCTTCGGCGTGACGCCGATGAGTTCCTTGAACCGCTGTGCCAGATGCGTGTCGCTGACACCGGCCGCCGCCCTCAGGTCGCCGACCGCCACCGCCCCACCGGTCGCCGCGATGACGCCGCTGGCGTGGCGGACCAGCCCCAGGCCGGCGGTTTCGCACAGCCGTCGCATCAGCTCCTCCTCCAGCAGCGTCAGCATCTCGTGCGGTCCGTCCGCCGTGGCCAGCCGATCCCGCAGGCCGGCAACAGCGGACCGGCCCCAGACCTGCTCCAGCGTCACCGGCCGGTCACAGAGTTCGACCGCGGGCATCGGCAGGAACGGCGCCAACCCCCACGGCTTGAAGTGCACACCGACGGACCGGGTGCCGAGCGGGTAGCCGAACTCCCACGCGCGGGTGGGCACGGAGACCACGCAGCCGTCGGCGTACTCGCCCGTCTCGATGTCGGTACCACCGCGGATGCGCAACGGTGCCCCGAGGTTGACGATGAGCAGCGCTGCCGGCGCCGCCGGCAGCGTCAGCCGGGCGTACGGCGGCGCACCCGCCAGGTGGTAGAGGTCGTCGATCAGCCCGTCCAGCGGCGGTCGCGGCACTCGGGACACGTACTCCACGCCGTACAGCATGGCCGATATCCCGCCGCGGCATCGTCGGCTCGCCCGCGAGCCGACCGCTCGGCCGTGGCCGCCGCGTCACAAGCTCCCCACAACCCGGCCGGTCGAGGATGCGGCTCATGAATACCAAGCTTCTGCGGCCAGCCGTCGCGGCCATTGCGCTGTCGACCGCGGCCCTGGTTCCCGTCACGCTTCTCGGTGGGCAGGGCAGCGTGGCCAGCCCGGCCTGCCAGCGAGTGGTATGGATCGATCCCCAAACGTCGGTACGCGAGGCGGCCGGCACAATGACGATGACCGTGCACACCGACGGCGCGTGTTCCGTGTCGGGTGCGGTGGCGGTCACGACGACTCCCGGCAGCGCGACCTCGGCCGATTTCTGGCTGCCCGACGGCGAGTTGCACTGGGACGAGGGCGACACCAGCAACCGCACCCTCTCCGTTGTCATCAACAACGACTCGCTGGCGGAGGCCCCGATCGAGGACTTCCAGGTCGCGCTGACGGCGATCGGCACGAGCACACGGGTGGCCGCGGCCATCGGTCAGGGCCGGATCCTCGATGACGACACCCCGTTCCTGCTGGCCGCGGTCGACGACGTGGCCTGCCTGAGATCGGACACGGGTATCGGTCCCTCGATTCCGACCATCATCTGCGGCCAGTTGACCGTCAACGTCCTGCCAGTCCCGGTGGTGTTCAACCGGCCCGCCCCGGCAGGGCTGGCCCTGATCGCCTACACGAGCAACGGCACAATGCTCGCCGGCACCCACTACCTGCCGGTCAACCAGTTCCTGGCGGTGGGCGAGGGCTGCCCGGTCAACCGTCCCGGCCCCTGCACCGCCGGCCCCACCAGCGTCAGCGTCAACGTGCAGCTGCTGGCCGCGCCACCCCCGGGCACCGCCGACAACTACTTCACGATGAACATCGTGCCCGTCAGCTCGGGAGTGACCGTCGTGGATTCGTCAGCACGAATGACCATTCTCTCCTGACATCGCGGCCCGGATGCCGGCGAGGTGGGCCAGGGTCGCGGTCTCCAGATCCCGGTCGTCGATCTCTCTGCTGAGCGCCAGCGCCCGCCGGAAGTGTCGGCGCGCGCTGGCGTGCTCTCCCCGGGAGCGGTGCACGAGGCCGATGGAGTTGGAGGTCTCCGCCTCCATCCATCGCTCGCCGATACGCCGGCGGATCGTCAACGCCTCCCCGAACGCGGCCAACGCCCGCCCCTGGTTGCCGGCCGCCATCTGTGCCTCGCCGATGTTCTGCAACACGCCCGCCTCCAGATGCGGGTTGCCGACCTCCCGGGCCAACGTGAGCGCTCTGTTCAGGTGATCCAGCGCGCGCCCGTACTCGCCCATCGAGGTGTGGACGTCGCCGATGTTGGCCAGGGCCAGCGCGACGCCCGGATGGTGGCCGTCGGCGGCATGGAGGTCGAGCGCCTGCTGGTGCATGGCGAGGCCCGATTCCAGATCGCCGAGTTGGCAGTGGGCGAGGGCCACGTTGTTGAGCACCATTCCCTGCCCGCGCCGGTCGCCGCACTCCCGCATCAGCTCCAGGGCGCGACGCAGGTGCACGAGCGCCTCCTCGTAATTGCGGATGGCGCAGCAGGCGACGCCCAGTCCGCTGAGCATCAGCCGCTCGCCGTCCGGATCCGGCGGTCGCCGGGCGGCGGCCAGGCCCTCCCGGCAGAGCTCCACCTGCTCCGACCAGTAGCCGCGATGCGTGTAGTAGCTGGTCAGCAGGTAGCACAGCTGCCAGGCGATTCGGCCCTGGCCGTGCCCGGCGGCGTGCCGCACCACCGGCAGGAAGTTGGCCCGCTCGTCGTCCATGTAGGACGGCGCACGGTCGGAATCAACCGGAAAGGGCGGTTCCACGCCCGGCTCCGCCGGCTTGACGCGAACCCGGTCGCGATGCGGTTCCAGCGCCCGGTTCGCGGCGTCGGCCACCATCAGATACCAGCCGAATATCCGGTCCACCGCGTCGGCGCCCTCGGCCGGCACCGCCTGCTCGGCCGCGTGCAGGCGGATCAGATCGTGGAATCGGTAGCGGCCGGTCGCCACCTCGGTGACGAGGTGGGCTGTCGCGAGTTCGTCCAGCGCCTCCTGCGCCGCCGGCCCGGTGACACCACCGGCAGCGGCGGCGAGGTGCGCGGTGAAGGTGGGACCCGGGTGGTGCCCCAGCCGGCGGAACAGGCGCGCGGCCGGCGGGCTGAGCGCCTTGTACGCGCTGGCGAACACCGTCCGGACGCTGCGGGAATCGCCGCGTACCGTCAGGGTTCCCAGGCGGTCGGGGCCGGTCAGGTCGGCGACGAGTTCCGCGATCGGGCGCCGCGGACGGCTGGCCAGTTTGGCGGCCGCGATCCGCAGGGCCAGCGGCATCCGGCCGCACAGCTCCGCGAGGTGCCGCGCCGGCAGGGGCTCCCGGTCGACGCGTTCGGGCCCGAGGACCCGGCCCAGCAGCACGGACGCGTCCTCGGCCGTCAGTACGTCCAGATCGATCGTGTTGACCTCGTGCTCGACCGCGAGACCGGCCAGGTGGTTACGGCTGGTCATGATCAGCAGGCTGGCCGAATCCGGCGGCACCAGCCCGGCCACCTGGTCGACAGCGCCGGCATTGTCCAGCAGGATCAACAGTCGCCGCCGGTGCAGCGTCGACCGGTAGAGGCCGACCCTTGCGACGACGCCGGTCGGGATCCGCGGCGCCGGGATGCCGAGTCCGCGCAGCAGGTGCAGCAGCGCCTCGGCCGCCGGCATCGCGGTCGAGGGGTCGTGTCCGCCCAGGTCGAGGAAGAGCTGCCCGTCGGGGAAGCGGTTGGCCGCGCGGTGCGCCCAGTGCAGGGCCAGCGCGGTCTTGCCCATCCCGGCCGGCCCGACGACCAGCCCCAACGGGCCGGCACTCGCGTCCGCCCCACCCTGCCAGCCGACCAGCTTGTCCAGTATGCCCAACTCGTTGACGCGGCCGGTGAAGTAGCCGGCCTGCGGAGGGAGTTGCGCCGGCCGAGGCGTACCCGACCCGGAGGGCCCGTCCAGGCCGATTCCGGGATCCCGGCGCAGCACGGCCGTGTGCAGTTGACGAAGTTGTGGGCCCGGCTCCACGCCCAGTTGGTCGGCGAGGTGTCGCCGCAACCGTGCGTATGCCTCGATCGCTCCGGCGGGGCGGCCCACCCGGTACAGCGCCGTCATCAGCAGACCGACCAGCCGCTCACGCCCGGGTTCCACGCTGAGCAACCGTTCGATCTCGCCAACGGCGGTCGCGTGCTCACCCAGCCGCAGTTGCGCGTCCCAGAGATCCTCCAGCGCACACAGCCGCGCCTCGGTGAGTCGCAGCGCCTCGGCCGCGCCCCACCCGACCGGGTCGGCTCCCTCCAGTACCGCTCCGCGCCACAGGGCCAGGCCGTCCCGCAGATGTGCCGCGGCGTCCGCGGGCTCACCCTCGGCCAACGCTCGCCGGCCCCGCGCCGCAAGCAGCTCGAACTGGACCGCGTCGACCTCGTCCGGGCGTAGGTCGAGCAGGTAGCCCGGTGCCCGGGTGACGAGCACACCAGGCAGACCGCACGCTTCCAACGCCTGCCGCACCCGCGCCACGTGCGAATAGAGCGTTCGCACCGCCGTCCTGGGCGGCGTCTCCCCCCACAATGCGTCGATCAACCGGGATTGGGCGACCGTGGTGCCGCTCTGCAGGGCGAGCAGACCGACCAGGGCGCGCTGCCGCACACCCACCAGGATTGCCGTTCCGGCCGGTCCCACCGCCTCCACCGGGCCGAGCAGCCGGACCCCTCGGCCGTTCGCGACCACCAGGGCATCACCCGGCAGCACCTGCCGACGGCGCTCGTCCACCCGATCCCGCACCGTCGCCAACGCCCCCTGCTCGGCCGGCGACGCACCCAGCAGCCGGACCAGCACGTCGAACCGATCCGTCGGCGGCAACGTCTTGCCCGTGAAGTAGTGCGTGATGATCCCCTGCGACCAACCTGTGCGGGCGGCCAGCGTCCGATAGGTCAGCTCCGGACCTCCTCGCTGCCGGGCCTCACGTCGGCGGAGCTGCCGCAGCATCCGGGCAAGGCCCGACAGGCTCTCATCGTCCGCCGCTCCGGCCCGAACCGGCTCGTGCGCCATCCGCCGCTCCACTCATTATGATCAATGTCTAACCTCACATTTTATTGTCCGAGCAGCCCACTTGGCGCATTCCCGCGCGACCCCGAGCGCGCAACGGCCGGCCGCGTTGGCTGTTCAACGGCGCTCAACGGCATTCAGGGATCACAACACCGCGCCCTCGGCACCGGCACGATGGACGGACACCCGCACGTACCGTCCACCCACCCGAGAGACGTCCACCCGGTCGGATGGACATCTGCGCTACGGACACCAGCCACGTCTGGCGTGAGGAAGGTTCGGGATGCTCCTGCGCGTACTGGTCGCCGATGCCCGTCCCGTGTTCCGGGAGGGCCTGTATCAGTTGCTGGCGGCGCAGGGCGACCTGGCCGTGGTCGGCTGTGCCGGCTCGGCGGACGACGCGGCGCCGACCGCCGGTACCTTGCGCCCGGACGTGGCGGTCGTGGGCTTCGACACCGACCAGGCGACCGGGTTCGACGCGCTGCGCCGGATCCTCCGGCGGGCTCCCGAGACCGCCGTACTGGTACTCGCCGCGTCCAACGGCGACGAGTCGGTCTTCGCCGCGCTCCGCGCCGGAGCGCGCGGGTACCTGCTCCGCAGCGCCGAAGCCAGCCACATCGTGCGGGCGGTGCGGACCGTGGCCTGCGGCGAGGCCGTCCTCGACGCCACGGTGGCGGTCCGGCTCGCCGGCTACTTCTCGGCGACGCCTTCCGGCGCCGCACGGGCGTTCCCCGAGCTCACCCGCGGCGAGCAGGAGGTCCTTGTCCTGATCGCGTCGGGATTGACCAACAACGAAATTGCCCGGCGGCTCTTTGTCAGCCCCAAGACGGTCCGGAACCGGGTGTCCAGCATCTACAACAAGCTGCACGTACCCAATCGGGCCCGCGCGATTCTGCTGGCACGGTCGGCCGGGCTGGGCTGTACGGCCCCGCCGGCCGTCGCGGTGACACCTGTCCGGACCCCTTCTGGCGGCGCGTCCCGTCAAGACGGGACTTCGCTCCCCTGACACCGGGACACCGCCCCGAGGACCGTCATCGGTATCGATGCCCGTCGAGAAAGGAGCAGTCAGATGCGCGCCAATGCGCGATGGGTTTCGATCCCCATCCAGGGCGAGGCACACAGTGGCCAGACGACCGCGAAGGATCCGACATGGAAATGACCAGAACCATCCGCAGAACCTGGCGGGCGGCGACCCTGCTCGCCATCGTCATGGCGATCTGCACCGGCTACCTTGTGCAGGGCACGACGAGTGCCGCGGCGGACGGGGCCGCGCCCCGCTTCAGCGCCGTGGAGTTGTCCGACGCCGTGCTGTTCAACGAAGGGCCGGCAGCCTCCCTGCTGGCCCCGTTGCAGCGGGGGACGGTGCCGTGGACACCGACGCTGCGTCTCGGCCAGACCGCCGTGAACACGGTGATCGCCAGCAGCCCGGGGTGGGGAACCTCCTTCGCCACCGCGCTACAGAGCGGCAACCCGGTCGCCGTGAGGCAGGCGCTGACCAATCTCTCCGTGCTCTCCCGAAACGCGTTGGTCTCCACCTATGGATCCGGTCCGGTCATCCAGGCCATCTACCGATTCGTCGGCATCGCGAGCGGGGGGCCCTCCGCCGACATCGCGCGCGGCATCATTCCCTTCAACCTGCAGCGCGTGTGCTGTCTGGAGGACTACGTGGATCCGCTCGTGTCGAGCATTCTGAGCGCGTTCCTGCAGGACATCTGGTCGTCGACCGCCGGCGGGCAGCAGCCACCGGTGGCGAGGGCAATCGCCGAGTTGATGGTCGCGCGGGTCGCCACGGGCATGTGGGCCGCCTGACCGACCGACCCGCTACGACCACCTGGAGGGAGTGGAAGTGATGCCTACCGGCAGCGCGTCATGGCAAGGGCAGGCGGAGCGCGCCGACGAGAGACTCGGGCGACGCGTACTCGCGGCAATGGTCGTGGTCGCCGTCATCGTGGCGTACGTCGTCCATGACGCGCTGCCGGTAACCCACTTTTCCCTGCCGCTGACCAGTAATCACAGCTACGCACGCACGGTCGCGCCGCAGTCCTGGGCGTTCTTCACCAAGAGCCCACGAACCCCGCCGGTCACCGTGTTCGAGCGCGGGAGTGACGGTTGGCGCGACCGGAGCCCGGGACGGCTCGCCGTCCCGGCCGATCTGATGGGCCTGAACCGTGTGCGTCAGGCCGAACAGTTGATCGTGTACGACCTCCGGGCCCAGGTGCCGGCAGAGGCGTGGTCGGACTGCGACCGTGAACCCACCGACTGTCTGGCCGGCCTCCCCACCGCCGCCACCATTGCCAACCACTCGACGAGCCGCACGATCTGTGGCGACGTCGGACTGATAGTCCGGGAGGTGCCACCATGGGCATGGCGAGATCTGCCGACGATCATGCCTTCTCGCGTCGTTCGGGCGAAGGTGATCTGCTGAGCAACTGGCTGGTGTCGCTCGGGCGCCGGGCCCGCCCACGCCTGGCGGTTGCGCCCTGGTCGTCGAGCCTGGGCCTGGGCCGCACCCTTCTGGCGCTCGGCTCGGCGCTGACGCTGATCGCCACGCCAACCGATGTACTGCTCTCCGGAGGGGGCGTGATCCCCCGGGCCGGGTGCTCCGGGGACAGTGCCGCGGGTGCGTTCTGCGTGCTGCCCGTCTGGGACGGCGCACTCATGCGCTGGTGCGCGGTCGCGGCGCTGCTGCTCGTCGCGAGCGGTTGGCGCCCGCGGTTGACCGCCGTTCCCCACTGGTATCTGTCCTGGAGTCTGCTGGTCAATTCCGCCGTCCCGGACGGCGGTGATCAGCTCGCCGCGATCCTCACCCTGCTGCTGATTCCGGTGGGACTCACGGATCGGCGCCGGTGGCACTGGCAGGCGCCGGCGCCGGCGCCGAGCAGCCCCGACCACGATGACCGCACCGACCCCGGCCACGCCGGCACCGCCGCCCTCATCGCGTACGCCGCGATCATGCTGATCCGCCTCCAGGTGGCGGCCGTCTATTTTCAGTCGTCGATAGCCAAACTCGGGGTGGCCGAGTGGGCCGACGGCACGGCCATGTACTACTTCCTCCAGCACCAGCTCTTCGGCGCACCGCCATGGTTGAGCCCAGTCACCGATATCGTCACCCACAGTCCACTCGGTGTCTCGCTGCTGACCTGGACACCGTTGGCAATCGAGTTCGCGATCGCGGTGGCGATCCTGCTGCGCCCGCCGGCCAGGCGGGTGCTGCTGGTACTGGGATTCGCGTTCCACGCCACGATCGGGCTGACGATGGGGCTGGTCAGCTTCGGTCTCGCGATGTGCGGAGCACTGCTTCTCTACCTGTTGCCGATCGGCCATCAGCTGCGGTTCCGCAGGCCGGCGACGATGATGCAGCAGGTTCGGGTGAGGCTGGCCGTGCTCGGGCGGGCGGCCTCCGTGAAGGCGCCGACCCGGATCGGCGTGACCGCGAGCGGCGCCGTCGACCGTCACGTGTGATCAGCCGGCGGCGGCGAATCGTTCCGGTGCGGTCTTGAACTGGTCCTGGCACCAGGTACCGCAGAAGTACCAGGTGGTTCCCTCGTGTTCGTGGGTGAGCGGGGTGTCGGGTGACACTGACATCTCGCAGACCGGACACACCGGATGCCCCGACGTGCTCGCGGCGCGCTCGGCGAACGGCCCGTTCCTGTCGGGGTGCATCCAGCCGGTGCTCTGGTATTCGAGGTAGCTGGCGGTCTGTTGCGCGGCGGCTCGCCCGAAGTAACGCTCGACGATCCGCAGGGCGAGGTCGGTGCCGGAGGTGAGTCCGCCAGCGGTGGCGATCTTGCCGTCCTCGACGAAGCGCGCTCCTCGGATGACGGTGACCTCGGGAAACAAGGCTCGAAGCGTGTTGTGGCCAGCGTGGTGGGCTGTCGCGCTCCTGCCGTGGAGGAGGCCGGCCTGTCCGAGCACGAAGGATCCGTTGCAGACCGACATGGTCACGGTGGTGTCCTGATGCACCCGCCGCAGCCAGTCCAGCGCCTCGGGCGCGACCTGTTCCAGGTCCATGGCGGGGACGATCACGATGTCCGGCGGGGGAGCGCTTTCGACGTCGTGACCGGGGACCAGGACCATGCCGCCGGAGATGCGGACGGGTTCGGTCGTGGCGGCCACCGTGTAGAGCGTGAACGGGTTGTGCCCGTCATCGAGCTGGACGTACTCGAACACACCCCAGGGGCCGGCGAAGTCGACGAGTTCCGCTTGGGGCGAGAGGAGGAAGGCCACCGTGATGGTGCCGGTCGCGGGCGGCTCGAGCGGTGCGGTGAGCCGGGCGTCGGGTACGGGCTCATCGAGCGGGGTGGGGGTGCTCATCGTGGGCGCTCCTTTCAGAGCTCGGCAGCGATGCGGTGGTCGCGAACACCAGGTGCGGCCGGCCGGTGAGGGGATGGGTGGTCACCGCCGCGCGTACGCCGAAGACCTCGGCCAGGCGTTCCGGAGTGAGCACGGCGAGGGGCTCGCCGGCCGCGACGATCCGGCCGTGGTTCAGCAGCGTGACGGCGTCGCAGTAGGCAACGGCGTGGTCGAGATCGTGCAGGGCGGCCACGGTGGTGAGTCCGAGCCCGCGGATCAGGTCGAGCAGTTCCAGTTGCGCGCCGATGTCGAGATGATTGGTGGGTTCGTCCAGCAGCAGGACCGGGGCGTTCTGGGCGAGCGCGCGGGCGAGCAGGACGCGTTGGCGTTCGCCGCCGGAAAGCGTGGCGAAGCGCCGGTTCTGCGCCCATTCGATGCCGGCCCGCGCCAGCGCCTCGTCGATGATGGCGCGATCGGCGGAGCTTTCGCGATCGAGGAGCCGCTGGTGCGGAATCCGGCCCATGGCGACGATGTCGCGGACGCTGTAGTCGTTGTCCAGTTCCTGGTCCTGGGCCACCACCGCGCGCAGTTGGCCGGCCCGGCGGGCGGGGACCTGCCAGACGTTGTGCTCACCGATGAGCACCGCGCCCTGCTGCGGACGGATGATCCGGTAGAGGCAGCGCAGCAGCGTGCTCTTGCCGGAACCGTTCGGCCCGATCAGACCGGTCACGGCGCCGGCAGCCGCGGTCAGCGACACGTCGCCCAGGATCGGCGCGCCGTCGATGCGCACCGACACGGCGGTCGCGGTGACCTTCATCGCACCGCCCCGGACTGACTGCGCAGCAGCCACAGGAAGAACGGCGCGCCGAGGGCGGCGGTGAAGATGCCGATCGGCATCTCGTTGGGCCGGTCCAGGGTCCGCGACAGCAGGTCGACGAGGATCAGGAAGACCGCGCCGACCAGCAGCGACACCGGCACGACCCGCCGGTGGTCGGGGCCGACCAGCAGACGGACCGCGTGCGGCACCATCAGCCCGACGAACCCGATCCCCCCGGCGACGCTGACGATCGTGGCGGTCAGCAGCGACGCCGCGGCGAGCAGCCCGAGCCGCAGCCGGTTGACGTCGATCCCGAGCCCGGCGGCCGACGTCTCGCCCATGGTCAACGCGTTCAACCGGCGGCCGTCGACCAGCAGCCAGACCAGGCAGCACACGAGGGCGACGGCCGGTGCCGGAAGGTCGCCCCAGGACGCGGTGGCAACCGATCCGAGCAGCCAGAACATGATTCCGCGCAGCTCGCTCGGGTTGGCCTGCAACTGGATGTAGCTGGTCACGGCCGAGCCGAGGTAGCCGACCGCCACCCCGGCCAGGATCAGCCGCCCGGGCGCGACCCGGCCGGCCCGCTGGGCCAGGACCACCACCAGTGCCACGCTGGCCAGCGCCCCGACGAAGGCCGCGCCGACCAACCCCAGCCCGGCGATCACCGCGGGCGCGAGGGTCAGCGCGAGGACCGCACCGACCGAGGCGCCCGAGGAGATGCCGAGCAGATAGGGATCGGCGAGAGGGTTACGCACCAGCGCCTGCAGGCACACCCCGGCGATGCTCAGTCCCGCGCCGGCCACCCCGGCCAACAGCACCCGCGGCGCCCGGAAGTCCCACACGATCTGGTCGTACAGCAGGCTGCGCTCGCTGTCGCCGGGCGTCAGATGGGCCCAGGTCACCGCGGCCACGTCGCCGAGCGGCACCGGCACCGTGCCGACCGCGATCGCGACGGCCGCGGCCAGCACCACCGCGCCGGCCAGGAGCGCGATCAACAGCGCAAAAGCCCGATCGGGTACGAGGTGGCCGCGGGTCTGCGACGGGACGGTCCGCCGGATCCGCTCAGCCGGCGGCGCGGACGGCATCGCTGATCCGCTTGACCGCGACCGCGTTCAACGGCCCGAGATAGAAGCTGTCGGACACCGAGGTGTACGTCCTGGTCTTCGACGCCGGCCACTGCGGGAACTGCGCGAACAACTGCTCGGCGAACTTCCCGGCATCGTCATCCGGCTGCCACAGCCCGATCACCAGCACGTCCACGTCCGCCGCGGCCAATGCCTCGACGTTGATCGCGCCGAGCTGCTGGTCGGTCAGGCCGCCGAACGCGTTGACGCCGCCGGCCCGGGTGATGATGTCGTCGTAGATCCCGCCGCCGAACACCGCCGGCACGGTGAGCCCCATCGCCGACCCCATGCTCGGGTAGGCGGCCAGCACCCGCTTACGATCGCCGGTGGGCGCCGGGAGTGCGGCCAGCGAAGCGCGCGACTCCTGCACGACCTGCTCCGCCCGGCCCTGGACGTCGAAGACCTGCCCGAGCTGGGTCAGCAGGTCGAACGACGACTCGACCGTCCGATTCGCGTACGTCGCCGTGTCCTGCGGGCGTGGCGAGGTCGCACCGTTGGCGCAGTTGGACGGCGTCACGAAGCTGTTGATGCCGGCCTTGGCCAGTTCGTCCCGGGTGATCGAGCCGATCTTGTCGTCGAAGCCACCCGCCCACGTCGAGATCACCAAATCCGGCGCCTGGGCCAGCACCTGCTCCCGAGGTACCTCGAAGTTCTTGTTCAGCTTCACCCCACCGGTCGGGATGGCCTTGATCCGCTCAACCATCGTCGGATCGTCGGAGACGCCGTAACTCTGGCTGTTCGCCACGATGGCACCCTGCACGCCGAGCGCGATCATCGACTCGACCTCGGCTACCGACGCGCCGTTGAGCAGCACGACCCGGCTCGGCGCCTGAGTGAAGGTGACCTTGCGGCCGCAGTTGTCGATCGTCAGCGGATATGTGGTCCGCGGACCGGCCACCGCCGACGCACCGGTCGACGGCGCCGGCGCCTCCGCCACCTGCGTCCCGGAACAGGCACCGACCGCCAGAACGACGCACCCGGCCAGCGCCGCGCCGAGGAGCTGGGAGGGACTCAACTTACCGGTCTGTGCCAAGAGAATGCGCCCTTCACCGCCGGGTCCGCTCGGTGGTTCCGAAGCGGAGTTGCCGGACGCCCCGCGTTCACGCAGGGCGAACCCGTTCGACCATCAGGTGAATAGTCGCCGGCAGTCCCCCGATGGTTCCCGAGCAGCGCGCCCTCGTCGGAATTCACACCGGAGGGCTCGGCGAGCGGCATGACGACACGCCCGGGGATCTCGCACGGTGACCGTGCCGGTCGTCGTGGAGCGCGACGGGCTTTGGCCTGTGGCGTGCCACGCCCCACGGCGGCGCCGGTGGTGACCTCGTTGGTGAGCGCCACGACGCCGGTCGTCGGCAGCTGGAGCCAACTGGTCCCGTCTTGATTGTTTCCGCCGCTGAGCGGCGCGGCCCACTGCACTCCACCAGCGGGAACGCCGGCGGCCGGGAGCTCAGCGTCGCCCTGCGGGACGCCGGTCTCAGCGGGCTCCCCGGTCTCGTATTGAGGGTCGCTCATAGCCTGAGCCCCCGAACCGGGAAAGCGCAGGAAACCAGCGAGATCACGTTATGAAGTGGAGCCACGGGGACTCGAACCCCGAACCCCTGCCTTGCAAAGGCAGTGCTCTGCCAGTTGAGCTATGGCCCCGCGAGCGGAGCGGCCCGACCGGGGGCGATCCGCGCGGAAGATCAGCTCAGGTCGGGAGCGGTGGTGGCCTCGTGCCAGAGGGCACGCTCGTCGTTCGACGCCTTGACCTTGCGGAAGACGAGGGCAGCCACACCGACGATGCTGGCCACGACAAGGAGCTTCTTCAACATCGGGCTGTCCCCTTCAAGGTTGACTGCCGGTTGCGATGGTGCTGGAGATGTGGGGCTAGCTGGAATCGAACCAGCGACCTCAGAGTTATCAGCTCTGCGCTCTAACCGACTGAGCTATAGCCCCGTGTGGCGACGAGCAAGGTTACCGTACCGCCGGATCCGCGCCAAAATCGGGGGCGGGTCCGGTACGGCCCATCGCCCGCACCTGCGTGACGATAGTCCGGTACGCCCCGCCGGAGCCAGCACATTTGGCGGGCTCCGGCGGGATCGTCGCCTTCGGTCAGTCGCGCTCGGCGAGCGTGACCTCGACGCCGCCCACCAGGTCGGCGCAGACGTTGTAGATGAACGCGCCCAACGTCGCCAGCGCGGTGAACAGCACGACGTTCACCAGGCCGATCAGCGCCGAGGTGCCGATGACGCCCTTCGCGGTGATCCGGAAGCCGCCGGCGCCACCACCGCCACCTGCGCTGACCAGGTCGGTCAGGCTGTTGTTGAACGCCTTGAACACACCCATCGCGTCGAGCGCCAGGTACAGCACCGACGTCGCGACGATGACGACGATGAACAGCACCACCGAGACCGCGGCGGAGAACTTCATCACCGACCAGGGGTCGATCCGCTTGAGGTTCAGCCGGGCGCGGCGGGGACCACGGGAGGCGGCCGAGTTGACGGTGTTGCGGGCGGCGCGTACGGCCTCGGTCACCCGGGCCGCACCGACGGCGGCCGCGCCGCCGATCGTCGCTGGCCGGAAGGTGCCGGCACCGACGCCGGGCTGGCCCTGGCCGGTACGAGGTCCGGTGGTGGTCGGCGCGCCGAACCGACCCATCGTGCCCATGCCCATCGTGCCGATGCCGGGCCGGCCGGACGCGGCGGCCTCGGAGCCGTCCTCCGGTCGGGTGCCGCCGATCCGGGCACCGTCGGAGCCGGCCGGGCGCCCTGGCGTGTCCGCGAGGGCCCGGTCCTCCTTGGTCGGCTCGGCGCTCGCCGTCGGTACGGCGGCGGTCATCGGCGCGGTTCCGTCGGTCGGGGAGTGGTCCTCGGTGGCGACCTTTCCGGCCGGCGCGTCCTCCTGCGGGTGGGAACCTTCCCCGGACGGCGGTTTGTCAGGCGCCCCCGGGGCGGGGCCATTCCCGGCGCCCGGGTGAACTTCGGGGACGGCGAGTCGGCGGGGACGGCCGCCCGGCCGACCGCCGCGCGGCCGGTCGCCGGCGGCGGCGTGCCGCCGGACCCAGCGGCCTCCTCCTCGACCGGGGTGGTCGAGGCCCCCGCAGTCCCCGACTTCGCCTGTGTCTCCGTCATCAACTAGTCCTGTTCGTCAGGCTCGTCGGCATTGCGAGCAATGGCCACGATTGTTACGCCGTCTGGAAGGTCCATCAACTTGACCCCCATTGTGTTCCGATCGCGAGTACGGCGTACAGGCTTCACGGGAGTCCGGATGACGCCACCGTTGCTGGTGATCGCGAACAGCTCGTCGTCCGGGCTGATCACCACGGCACCGACCAGCCCGCCGCGTCGTTCGGTGATCTTCGCGGTGAGCACACCTTTACCTCCCCGGCCCTGGACGGGGTATTCCTCGATCGGGGTACGTTTTGCGTACCCTCCGTTCGTTGCCACGAGAACGTCCATGCCCTCGCGGACCACCTCCATGGCCAACAGGACGTCCTCATCCGTGAACCGCATCCCGATGACACCGGATGTCGCCCGGCCCATCGGACGCAACGCCTCGTCCGTGGCATTGAACCGTATCGCCTGCGCGTTCTTGGATACCAACAGGAGGTCGTCCTCCGGGCCGGCGAGCGCGGCGCCGACCAACTCGTCGCCGTCCCGCAGGTTGATCGCGATGATGCCACCGGAGCGGTTCGAGTCGAACTCCTCCAGCCGGGTCTTCTTGACCAGACCCTTGCTGGTGGCCAGCACCAGGTACGGCGCGACCCGGTAGTCCGGGATCTTGATGACCTGGGCGATCTGTTCGTCCGGTTGGAAGGCCAGCAGGTTCGCCACGTGCTGCCCGCGGGCCACCCGGTTCGCCTCCGGCAGTTCGTACGCCTTCGCCCGGTACACCCGACCCTTGTTGGTGAAGAACAGCATCCAGTCGTGCGTCGAGCAGACGAAGAAGTGGCTGACGATGTCGTCCTGGCGCAGGGTGGCGCCGCTGACGCCCTTGCCGCCGCGGCGCTGCGAACGGTAGAGGTCGACCTTGGTCCGCTTGGCGTAGCCGGTCCGTGTGATTGTCACCACTACGTCCTCGCGGGCGATCAGGTCCTCCATCGAGACCTCGCCGTCGAACGGCACGATCCGGGTACGCCGCTCGTCGCCCCACTTCGCCACGATCTCGCCGAGCTCGTCCGAGATGATCTTCCGCTGCCGCTCCGGCTTCGCGAGGATGTCCCGGTAGTCGGCGATCTCCAGCTCGATCTTCGCCAGCTCGTCGACGATCTTCTGACGTTCCAGCGCGGCGAGCCGGCGAAGCTGCATGTCCAGGATCGCCGTGGCCTGCACCTCGTCGATGGTCAGCAGGTTGATCAGACCCTGCCGGGCCTCCTCGACCGTCGGCGAGCGGCGGATCAGCGCGATCACCTCGTCCAACGCGTCCAGCGCCTTCACCAGACCGCGCAGGATGTGCGCCCGTTCCTCGGCCTTGCGCAACCGGTACGCGGTCCGCCGCCGGATCACGTCGATCTGGTGCTCGACGTAGTAGCGGATGAACTGCGCCAGGTTCAGCGTCCGGGGTACGCCGTCGACCAGCGCGAGCATGTTCGCGCCGAACGTCTCCTGGAGCTGGGTGTGCTTGTAGAGGTTGTTCAGCACCACCTTCGCCACGGCGTCCCGCTTGAGCACCAGCACCAGCCGCATGCCGGTACGCCCCGACGACTCGTCCTTGATGTCGGCGATGCCGGCGAGCTTGCCCTCCTTGATCAGCTCGGCGATCCGCTCGGCCAGGTTGTCCGGGTTCACCTGGTAGGGCAGCTCGGTCACCACCAGGCTCGCCCGACCGCGGCGGTCCTCCTCGACCTCCACCACGGCGCGCATCCGGATCGAGCCGCGGCCGGTCCGGTACGCGTCCTGGATCGGCCCGGTGCCGACGATCAGGCCGTGGGTCGGGAAGTCCGGACCCTTCACGATGCCGATCAGCGCGTCCAGCGTCTCCGCCTCGTCCGCCTCCGGGTGCTCCAGGCACCACTGGACGGCGCCGGCGATCTCCCGCAGGTTGTGCGGCGGGATCTTGGTGGCCATCCCGACCGCGATGCCTTCGGAGCCGTTCACCAGCAGGTTCGGGATGCGCGACGGCAGGATCGTCGGCTCCTTCGCCCGACCGTCGTAGTTGTCCTGCAGGTCGACGGTGTCCTCGTCGATGTCCCGCAGCATCTCCATGGCCAGCGGGTCCAGCTTGCACTCGGTGTAGCGCATGGCCGCCGCGGGATCGTTACCCGGCGAACCGAAGTTGCCGTTGCCGTCCACCAGCGGGTACCGCAGCGACCAGGGCTGGGCCATCCGGACCAGCGCGTCGTAGATGGCCGAGTCGCCGTGCGGGTGGAACTGGCCCATCACGTCGCCGACGACCCGGGAGCACTTCACATAGCCGCGGTCCGGCCGGTAGCCGGAGTCGAACATCGCATAGAGAATCTTGCGGTGGACCGGCTTGAGCCCGTCGCGGACGTCCGGCAGCGCCCGACCCACGATGACGCTCATCGCGTAGTCGAGGTAGGAGCGCTGCATCTCCACCTCGAGGCCGACCGGCTCGATGCGGTCGTGCGAGACGACGGCGGCCAGGTCCTCGGGGTGTCGGCCGAATCGGGAGTATCCGTCACAGTCAACCCTTATCAGTAGCTAAGCCGCATTCACCTGTGGATAACGGCTGTGGAAACCGGAAAAGCTGTGGATAACCGTGTGGACGCCGGCCACGGGAAGCCCCGCGGCCGGCGACCGGCGGATCAGATGTCCAGGAACCGCACGTCCTTGGCGTTGCGCTGGATGAACGACCGGCGCGCCTCGACATCCTCACCCATCAGCACGCTGAACAGCTCATCGGCCACCGCGGCGTCATCGAGGGTGACCTGCCGCAGCGTACGGGTGGCCGGGTTCATCGTGGTCTCCCACAGCTCCGGGTAGTTCATCTCACCGAGGCCCTTGAACCGCTGGATGTCGTCCGGCTTGGCGTTCGGCTTCGCCTGCTGGCGCAGCGCGATCAGGCCGTCCCGCTCCCGGTCGGAGTAGGCGTACTGGGCGTCGTCACCCTTGCGGTTCCACTTGATCTTGTAGAGCGGCGGCGCGGCCAGGTAGACGTGGCCCAGTTCGACAAGCGGCCGCATGAACCGGAACAGCAGGGTGAGCAGCAGGGTCTGGATGTGCTGGCCGTCGACGTCCGCGTCGGCCATCAGCACGATCTTGTGGTATCGCAGCTTCTCGATGTCGAAGTCGTCGTGGATACCGGTGCCAAGGGCCGTGATCAGCGCCTGCACCTCGTTGTTCTTCAGCACCCGGTCGATCCGGGCCTTCTCCACGTTGAGGATCTTGCCGCGGATCGGCAGGATCGCCTGGGTACGCGGGTCGCGGCCCTGCTTCGCCGAGCCGCCCGCCGAGTCGCCCTCGACGATGAACACCTCGGACTCGCGCGGGTCGGTCGACTGGCAGTCGGCCAGCTTGCCCGGCATCGACCCCGACTCCAGCAGCGACTTGCGCCGGGCCAGCTTGCGGGCCTGCTGGGCGGCGATCCGGGCGCGCGCCGCCTGCGACGCCTTCTGGATGATGGTCTTGGCCTCGCTGGGGTTGCGGTCGAACCAGTCGACCAGCCATTCGTTGCAGACCCGCTGCACGAAACTCTTCACCGGGGTGTTGCCGAGCTTGGTCTTGGTCTGGCCCTCGAACTGCGGCTCGGACAGCTTCACCGAGATGATCGCCGCGAGCCCTTCCCGGATGTCCTCGCCGGAGAGCTTCTCGTCGCTCTTGAGCAGCTTCCGATCGGCGCCGTACCGGTTGACCACGCTGGTCAGCGCGGACCGGAAGCCCTCCTCGTGGGTGCCGCCCTCGTGCGTGTTGATCGTGTTGGCGAAGGTGTAGACCGACTCGCCGTACGACTCGTTCCACTGCATGGCGATCTCGACCGCCATGCCGTCCTCCTCGGCGCCGAACTCGACCACCGTCTTGTGGATCGGGTTCTTGGAGGCGTTGAGGTGCCGGACGAAGTCGGCGATGCCGCCCTTGTAGCAGAAGGTGACCTCGCGGGGCTTGCCGTCCTCGTCCTGGGCGCGCTCGTCCCGCAGCGAGATGGTCAGGCCGCGGTTCAGGAAGGCCATCTCCTGCAACCGGCGGTAGATGGTCTGGAAGTCGAAGTCGACCGTCTCGAAGATCGTCGGGTCCGGCCAGAACGAGACCGCCGAGCCGGTGCGGTTCGTCGGCTCGCCCTTCTCCAGCGCGGAGGGCTTGGAGTTGGTGTACCGCTGGCGCCAGAAGAAGCCGTTCTTCTGGATCTCCACGGCCATCCGCGTGGAGAGGGCGTTCACCACGGAGACGCCGACGCCGTGCAGGCCACCGGAGACCGCGTACGACTTGCCGTCGAACTTGCCGCCGGCGTGCAGCACGGTCAGCGCCACCTCGACACCGGGCTTCTTGAGCTTGGGGTGCAGGTCGACCGGGAAGCCCCGGCCGTTGTCGGTGACCCGGACGCCGCCGTCGGCGAGCAGGACCACCTCGATGGTGTCGCAGTAGCCGGCCATCGCCTCGTCGACGGCGTTGTCGACAACTTCCTGGACCAGATGGTGCAGACCACGCTCACCGGTGGACCCGATGTACATACCGGGTCGCTTTCGAACCGCCTCAAGGCCCTCCAGCACGGTGATCGACTCGGCGCCGTACTCCTGCTTCTTCTGCGCTGCCACGCTGGCCACTTTCTCGCGCCGGCCGCCCCTGGCGGGGGCGCCGTACGCGGGTTCGGCGGTCGGCCTCGGTGCCGGCGCAGGCGGTCGTACGGCAGAATGTCCTGGTACGAGCCGTGCTGCGCCGATCGCCAGCGGTCGCCCGCGGTCGCGATCGGATCGGTTTCGGCACGGCTGGGTGGTACGGCCCCGCGGGTCCGCTCCACCGGTGAGCGCCGACTCCTCGTCTCGTCCCCAATCTTACTGTGCTGAACCGACAGAGTGCCCACTCGGCACCCCTGGAGAGGCCCTCAGATCGCCGTAGCCGGCCGAACCCTCCGGGCCACTACTCCCCCACACGCACACGGCGGGATCGAGGCCCGCTCGTCCGGCCGGTCCGGTCCCGCTGCGCCGCCGCCGCGAGCGGCGACGCCGGGGTCGCGTTGACCCCGGGCCGTGCCGTAACTTTGCGTCGCCGCCCATGGACCTGGGGTCGGGAGCGACCGATCCGTACGCGCTGGAGAAGGTGACGCCCAATGGGGCTGGACAACGTCGCGGTGCAGTGGCCGCGCACCGGGCGGTTCTACGACCCGGTGGCACCGGCCGAGTTCGTCGACTTCGGTGAGCTGGCCGACGCGCCCGACGTCGCCGCGCCCACCGCCGCGCTGGCCGGGTACATCGCCAAGACCGGAGCGGTACGGGCCACCGCCTACACCGAGCTGGTGGATCTGCTGCTCGGCCTCGACGGTGTGCTCTACGCCACCGAGGCGGCGGCCGAGGACGAGGACCCGGTGATCGACCCGGACGGGTGTGCCTGGATCGCCGGCGGGCTGGAACGGTTCGTGGACGGCCACCGGGACTTCGGCGACGTCGTCACCTTCGACACGGTGGCCGAGGTGCTGCGCGGCGCCCTGGCCGGCGGCCGGCTCGCCGACCAGCAGCTGCGCTGGCTGGACCAGCGGCTCGACGCGCTGCGCGACGACTCCGGCGCGGCGCCGCAGTGGAGCTTCCCCCGCTCCGAACTGGCCGTGCTCGCCGGCTTCTACCGCCGCTGCGCCGACCGCGGCTTCGCCGTCTACGCGGACTCCTGAGCAGGCGGCGGGAACAGCGGGCACGCCGGGGCCGGTCCGGGCGGTCAGCCGCCCCGGGCCGTCAGCCGTAGGTGTCCCGCGGTCCGCGGCCGCGGACCCGGCGCGGCCCGCGGGACCAGGACGGCGCCGCCGGCCCGTGGATGTTCAGCCGGCGCACCACGTCGTGCCCGACCACGCTGGCGATCTGGCGCAGCAGCGAACCGCTGAGCAGCCTCAGCTGGGTGGCCCAGGCGGTGGACTCCGCCTCGACGGTCAGCTCGCCGTCGGCCAGCTTGATCGGGCGGCTGTGCTCGGCGACGTCCGGGCCGACCACCTTGGCCCAGGAGCCGAAGACGGTCGCCTCGGCCGTGGGACGCTGCCAGCCCCGGGTCTTCACCAGTCGGGCCAGGACCGCGCCGAGCGGCTGCGGATCCCGCGGGTCCGGCCCCGGCCCCGAGTAGCCACGCGGCCGTCCCCGCCGGCCGGTCCCGCTCCGACCGCCCGGGCCGGGCGCGCCGTCGCCGTCGCCGTCCTGCGCCGCGGCGTCCGCGGCCGCGCCACCACCGCGGCGGCGCGGCCGGTTGGCCTGCCGCCGGGCCAGCGCCGCCTCCAACACCGCCCGGGCCAGTTCGGGACCGGCCGCCGGCGGCTCGGGTTCATCCGGCACGACGCACCGCCCCCTCCGTCACCTCGAACCGGGCACCGCGCAGCGCCGCCGGCACGTCGTCGGCGACCGCGCAGGTGACCAGCAGTTGCGCGGCACCGCCGACCAGACCGGCCAGCCGGTCCCGCCGGCCGGTGTCCAGCTCCGCGAACACGTCGTCCAGGGCCAGCACCGGTTCGATGCCGTCGGCCCGCAGCAGTTCGTACGCGGCCAGCCGCAGGGCCAGCGCGTACGACCAGGATTCCCCGTGGCTGGCGTACCCCCGCGCCGGCAGCGGCCCGAGCGCGAGGTGCAGGTCGTCGCGGTGCGGCCCGACCAGCGTGACCCCCCGCTCGATCTCCGCCGGCCGGGTGGCGACCAGGGCCGCGGCGAGCGCCTCCTGCACGGCCGCCCGGTCCGGCACCTCGGGCAGTTCCACGCTGGGGCGGTAGCCGATCGACGCGCCGTGCCGGCCGGCGGCCACCGCGTCGTACGACTTGGCCAGGTGCGGGGCGAGCGCGGCCACGAGTTCGAGCCGCCCGGTCAGCAGCTCCGCGCCGTGCCGGGCCAGGTGCACGTCCCAGACGTCCAGCGTGCTCAGGTCGGCACGGCCGCCGCCGGTCTTGCGGGCCAGGTACGCCGAGCGCAGCAGCGCGTTGCGCTGTTTGATCACCCGGTCGTAGTCGGCCCGCACGCCGGCGAACCGCGGGGCGCGGCTGACCAGCAGTTCGTCCAGGTAGCGGCGGCGCTCCCCCGGATCGCCCCGGACGAGTTCGAGATCCTCCGGGGCGAACAGCACCAGCCGCAGCGCGCCCAGGACGTCGCGCGCCCGGCGTACCGGCGAGCGACCGAGCCGGGCGCGGTTGGCCCTGCCCGGCACGATCTCCAGCTCGACCAGCAGTTCCCGGCCCTCGTGCTGGATGGCGCAGCGCACCACACCCGCCCCGGCGCCCGCGCGCACCAGCGGGGCGTCGGTGGCGACACGGTGGCTGGAGAGGGTGGCGACGTAGCCGAGCGCCTCGATCAGGTTGGTCTTGCCCATCCCGTTCGGCCCGACAAGGACGTTCCCGCCCGGTTCCAGATCGACGCTCACCCGCTCGTACGACCGGAAGTCGACCAGTTCCAGCCGTCGGACGTGCACAGCGGACCCCTCCTGCTCGTGGTGCCGGCCGGGACGCTAGCCCTCGGTGGGGGTGACGGCGTGCCCGCCGAACTGCTGGCGGAGCGCGGCCACCGCCTTCAGCGCGGGCGAGTCGACCTGCCGGGAGGTGAACCGGGCGAAGAGCGAACTCGCGATGACGTTCATCGGCACGGCGAGCCGGATCGCCTCGTCCACCGTCCAGCGCCCCTCGCCGGTGTCCTCCGCGTAGCCGCGCAGCGCGGACAGGTCGGGATCCTGCTCCAGCGCCCGGTCCAGCAGGTCCAGCAGCCAGGACTTGACCACGCTGCCGTCCCGCCACGACTTGAACACCCCGGGGACGTTGGTGACCAGCTCGGACTTGGTGAGCAGCTCGTAGCCCTCGGCGTAGGCCTGCATGAGGCCGTACTCGATGCCGTTGTGCACCATCTTGGCGTAGTGCCCGGCGCCGACCGGACCGGCGTGCACGAAGCCGAACTCGCTGTCGGGCTTGAGCGCGTCGAAGATCGGCATCAGCCGCTCGACGTGCTCGGCGCTGCCGCCGACCATCAGGGCGTAGCCGTTCCGCCGGCCCCAGACGCCGCCGGAGACGCCGGCGTCGCAGTACCCGATGCCCCGCCGGTCGAGCCGTTCGGCGCGGGGACCGTCGTCGCTGAACCGCGAGTTGCCGCCGTCGACGATGATGTCGCCGTCGCCCAGCACCTCGGCCAGTTCGTCAATGGTGGCGTCGGTGACCGCCGCCGGCACCATCACCCAGACGGCGCGCGGGGCGACCAGCTTCTCGGCCAGCTCGGCGAGGCTGGCCACGTCGCTCACCTCCGGGTTGCGGTCGTAGCCGACCACCTCGTGCCCGGCGGCGCGCAACCGCTCCTGCATGTTGCCGCCCATCCGGCCGAGACCGACGAGGCCGAGCTGCATGTCGTGTTCCTCCCAGAGCTGTCGGGTACGCCCTCAGCGGGTGACCCGGATCGGCATGATGAGGTACCGGTACCCCGGCACCACCTCACCATCCTCGCTCGCGGGAGAAATCACCGCCGGCTTGAACGCGTCCACGAATGACAGCACCGCCGTGGCGGAGCCGAGGTTCTGCAACCCGTCGATGAGGTACTGCGGGTTGAACCCGATCGTCATGGGCTCACCCGTGAAGGTGGCGTCCATCGCCTCGCTGGCCCGGGCCTCCTCGGTGCCGCCGGCCTCGACCACGAGCCCGTCCGAGCTGAAGCTGAGCAGGACCGGGGTGGTCCGCTCGGCGACCAGCGCCACCCGCTTCACCACCTCGACCAGCGCGGCGACCGCGACCTGCGCCTGGGCGTTCGAGGTGGCCGGGAAGAGCGAACGGACCGGCGGGTAGTTGGCGCCGTCGAGCAGCCGGCTGGTGGTCCGCCGGGTGCCGCCGGCGAACCCGATCATGCCCTCGCCCGCGCCGCCGTGCGCCAGGGCCAGCGTCACCTCCCCGCCGAGCGGGCCGAGGGTCTTCGCGGTGTCGTTCAGGGTCCGCGCGGGAACCAGCGCGTTCATGCTGATCTCGGCGTCGTCCGGCTGCCAGGGCAGCTCGCGCATGGCCAGCCGGTACCGGTCGGTGGCCAGCATGACCAGGTTGCCGCCGTTCAGTTCGAGCCGCACCCCGGTCATCATCGGCAGCGTCTCGTCCCGGCCCGCGGCGATGGCGACCTGGGCGACGGCCGTGGCGAACGCCGCCGCGTCGATGGTGCCGGCGCTCTCCGGCATCTCGGGCAGGGTCGGGTAGTCCTCCACCGGCATGGTGGGCAGGGTGAATCGGGCACTGCCGCAGACCAGCTCCAGGTGGGCGCCGACGGCCGCGATGTCCACCGGCTTGGCCGGGAGCGCCTTGGTGATCTCGGCGAGCAGCCGACCGGAGACCAGGGCCGCGCCGTCGGCGTCGCCGTGCACGTCCACCGTCACCTGGCTGGAGACCTCGTAGTCGAAGCCGGAGACCTGGAGGGTGCCCTCGGACACCCGGAGCAGCACGCCGGCCAGCACCGGCACCGACGGGCGGCTGGGCAGGCTCTTGGCCGTCCATGCCACCGCATCGGCGAGCGCGTCGCGCTCCACTCGGAACTTCATGCCCTGCCTCCGCATCGACGTCAGCGACCACTGTCTCATGCCGGCGGCCTTCCGCCGGGCCGGCCGACCGTGCGGGTCCGGATCGCACGTTAGGCCGCGGTGGGTCGGCCGGGCGCCCGACCGGCGGCCCGCCGGCCAGATTGTGTCCCATCCTGGCTCCGGCTGGCCAATCCACACCCTTGCCCAACGCCGATGATTGGTTTTTGTTCTCTTAGAGAGATAACTCGTCGTCATCATCGGTGCTGTGCAAACTGTGGAGAACTCGTGTATCCGCAGGTCAGCGCGGTGCGAACCGGTGGATTGGCTGTGGATGGACGGGGGAAAAAGGGCCTTCGTCATCCACAGGCCCGCCGAAGCCCGACGTTATCCACCGCTGTCCACCGGTTATCCACGGGTTATCCACCGGGTTTCTCCCCAGTGCTGTGGACAACGGGCCGCCGGGTCGACCCGCTCCATCCACAGAACCTTCAACAGGCTGTCCACACCGCCGGCGAATCGGTGGATGACGGGACGGCGATGTTGCACCGTCCACAGCGTTGTCCCCAACCTTTATCCACAGCCTGTGGATAGCGACCGGATGATCACGGTGAGTTATCCACACCGGTGGACAACGGCCTGTGGATGGCTGTGGACAACTGTGGACAACGGGACGGTGGCTGTGCACGACCGATACCCACCTTCCGCCTCGCGTACGACAAAAATCGCCGCGTCCGGAGCCCGGCCGACCGCGGAATCGATCGGTGGGACCGGACGCGGCGCGCCCGGAGGTAGGTCAGGAGTTCTGCTTGATGCGGTTGGTCAGCTCGGCGATCTGGTTGTAGAGCGACCGCCGCTCGGCCATCTGCTGCCGGATCTTCCGGTCGGCGTGCATGACGGTGGTGTGGTCGCGACCGCCGAACGCCTGGCCGATCCGCGGCAGGGACAGATCGGTCAGCTCCCGGCACAGGTACATGGCGACCTGCCGGGCGTTCACCAGGACCCGCGACCGGGAATGGCCGCGCAGGTCCTCCAGGCTCACCCCGAAGTAGTCGGCGGTGGACACCATGATCTGATCCGCGGTGATCTCCGGTCCGGCGCCGTCCGGGATGAAGTCCCGCAGCACCTCCTCGGCGAGCGAGAGCTCGACGCTGGAGCGGGTCAGACTGGCGAAAGCGGTCACCCGGATGAGCGCGCCCTCCAGTTCGCGGATCGAGTTCGAGACCCGGGACGCGATGAACTCCAGCACGTCGGGCGGGGCGAAGAGACGCTCCTGGGCCGCCTTCTTCTGCAGGATCGCGATCCGGGTCTCCAGATCCGGCGGCTGGATGTCGGCCAGCAGACCCCACTCGAACCGGGTCCGCAGCCGGTCCTCAAGGGTGGCGAGCTGCTTCGGCGACCGGTCCGAGGTGATCACGATCTGCTTGTTGGCGTTGTGCAGCGTGTTGAAGGTGTGGAAGAACTCCTCCTGGGTCCGCTCCCGGTTCTCCAGGAACTGGATGTCGTCGATCAGGAGGATGTCCACATCCCGGTACCGGCGCTGGAAGGCGCTGGTCTTGTCGTCCCGCAGCGAGTTGATGAAGTCGTTCGTGAACTCCTCGGTCGAGACGTACCGCACCGAGCGGGCGTTCCCGAGGGTGGTGGCGTAGTGCCCGATGGCGTGCAGCAGGTGTGTCTTGCCCAGCCCGGAACTGCCGTAGATGAACAGCGGGTTGTACGCCTTGGCCGGCGACTCCGCCACCGCGACGGCCGCCGCGTGGGCGAACCGGTTGGAGGAGCCGATGACGAACGTCTCGAACAT